>QHXW01000058.1 GCA_003223115.1 Acidobacteriota bacterium | reverse complement strand
GCGGATTTGCACATGCCATTGGGGACGGGCGGAGTAGACGTGGGCTTGACCGTGAAGATGCTGAAGTCCTGCGGATACGATGACACGATCACACTGGAAGTGTTCACGCCTGATCGGCGCCACCTGGCGTACAGCAGGGACCTGTTGCGTAAGGCCTGGGACGAATTTTCCTGAAAAAAATGGTCGGCCGGGGTGGAGTGCCCGGCCGGCCTGAGGTTTAGTGCTCAGTGCGGATGGAATCTGTTCCTACAATCATGGTCTGATGATCTGTCAGCATTCCTCTGAGGATGCCAAACGTATCGCCCGGCTTGAATGCGGTTTGCGAGGTCTGGAAGAAGCACACCAGGTCAGTCCGGCGGTCATGATTAACGTCTTCGCGATTGGTGTGGCAGAAAGCCAGGCTCTTTTCATCACCCGTTCGGCCGAAGGTCAATGAAGTCATATCCACTCGGGCCGGCGCGTCAAAATTGGCGGTTGAAAGAATTGCCACGCGGATTTTTCCGTTGCTCTTCGTGTTGATATGGTCCTCCGACTCATGGCCATGGTCCTCTGACTCTTGGGGCCGGATATCAATTTTCACCGTCATCGCAGAACCTGGCGGTGGAGGAGTAGTCGGCGGCGGTGGGGGCGGTTCAGGCGGTGGAGGCACCGGACCCGGGCCGCCGCTCACCGAACAAGTTTTCGCCGGATAAGCCGCGAGCGAGAGTAATCCGCCGGATTGGCCAGTGGAGAACGGTGCGCCCGGCGCCGAAGACAGCGTTCCGTCGGCAGCAATGTTGAACACCTGGATCTGATTGGTATTTGTGGCCACGTAGAGCTGCGTGCCGCTCTGGTCAGTGGCCATACCGGCGGGGACACCGGCCGAAGCTGCGTTTGTAAAGGGCGAGCCGGCTACCAGAGATAGCGCGGCGCCATTCCCTACCTGGAACACCGTCACGCTCTTGCTGAATTGGTTACTCACGAACAGGAACCGGTCGTTGGGGCTCAGAAGAACCACGTTGGAGTTCGAGCCGCCCCCGATAAAAGGTGAACCCTGAATGCGGGAAAGAGAACCGGAGGCTGCGATGGAGTAGACGTCGACTATGGTGCTGGTGGAGCCCATCTCGCCGCCGAACACGTGAGTGGTGGCGCAGTCAATGTCGACCCCGGCGGTGTTACCTGCTCCGTTGTCCATCAACGGCGACCCGGTAACCGGCGAAAGCGCTCCGCCTACAGCGATGCTGAACATCGCGACGCCGCCGACGTTGGAGTACCCGGGCATCCCGACTGCCAGATAATGCCCGTCACCAGAGGCTTTGACGCCGGCGGGCTGGGCGGGAAGAGCCGCGCTCGAGCCCAGAGAAAGCGCGCCGTCAGTCGCAATATTCAACACGGCGACGGTGTTGTTTGCGGCCAATCCCGCAAACAGCAACTTGCCATCCGGAGAGGTGGCCAGCGAGATGTCCGCCCAGGCGGCTCCGATTGATAACGGCGACCCTAGAGCTGTGAGAAAACCACTGTTCGGATCGATGGAGAAGGCGCTGATGCTGCCGCTGCCGTCATTTGATGCGTACAGGTGGTTGCCGGTTACCGCGATTCGATTCGCAGCATATGCTCCGCCGCCAGAACCCGATCCACCGGTGGACAGTGTCTGGATTCCTGACAGTGCGCCAGTAGCGGTGTCCACCAGGAAGGCGGATACAGTGTTGTCGGACGTGTCATCGTTGGTGTAAACGTACTTGCTCTGCTGCGCGTGAAGGCCAACTGCCGAAACGGTCAGTAAGCTGATGGTCAGGATGCTGAGCGGCGCTTTCATATAGTTCCCTCTGTGCGGTTCCGTTCAGCATGGGTTTGCTCTTAAGGCAAATTTAATCTTAATGGGAGGTATAAAGCTAGATCGCTCTTGGATAGCACACCGATTACACCGAAGTCATACAACGTACCATAACCCGGTGATCGTAAATCTCAGTCTCTGTTGTGTCACCCACTGCCGGGGCGATTTGTACCGTTTTGATAACTTGAGTTATAGTCGTTCACCATGCAACTGGCCATTGTTGTTGCGCTATTGGTTTGTCTGGCGGGATCGAAACCTGCGCGGGCTGCCGATTCCCGGTCGCCTCTCGATGGTGTGATCGATTCTTTTTTCCGCCTTCAGCAACTGGGCGAGGTTTCGATTGCGCCGGACGGCCGGCATGTGGCCTGGGTGCAGTCTGCCGAGGACCCGGTTTCAGGCTCGGTGACCGAGTCGGTTTATGTTAAAGATTTGGAGAGCCCAGGAACTGCGGCCCGGCGGATGACGGCCGCGGACGGCGCAGCAGTGTCTCATGAGCATGACATCGCCTGGTCGCCCAATAGTAAACGTCTGGCGTTTCTCTCGGACGCGGGCAGCGCCGGACAGCTTCAGCTTTATGTCACAGATGTGAACAGTGGAACTCCGCGAAAGCTCAGCAGCGTGAAGGGTTCGCTCGCGCACCCATCGTGGTCGCCGGACGGGAAAAGCGTGGCCCTTCTGTTTATTGAGAACGCAGCACGCGCGCCCGGACCGCTCGAGGCGGAAACCGCGGAAACCGGCGTTATCGATCAACAGATCTTTATTCAGCGCTTGGCTCTGGCGGACGTGGACTCCGGAAAAGTCCGGCAAGTCTCGCCGGCTGATCTTTACATCCATGAATATGACTGGTCACCCGACGGCGGCAGCTTCTCCGCGACCGCAGCTCCAGGGCCGGGAGACAACAACTGGTACATCGCTCAGCTTTACACCATCAACACCGCAACCGGTAAGACTACGTCGATTCTCAAGACTTCGATGCAGATGGCCAATCCGCGCTGGTCACCCGACGGCCGCAGCGTGGCCTTCATCGGCGGATTGATGAGCGACGAAGGCTTGAACGGTGGAGATATTTTTGTCGTGCCCGCAGGCGGAGGCCAGCCACGCAACCTGACGCCGCGGCGGAAAGCATCACCCAAGTGGCTGGAGTGGATGCCCTCGAACCGCATTCTATCTATCGAGAATGTGGATGGCTCTGTCGCCGTGACCTCCCTCGACCCTGCATCCGGTGAGACCAAGACCTTATGGACGGAAGATTCGGCGCTTGTTCTTTCGGTGACGCCTGATATGAAGAAATCTGCCGTCATCCGCGATTCCTTTGAGCATCCGCCTGAGATCTGGGCCGGAGCGATTAGTGACTGGAAACAGGTGACTCACGTGAACGGCGAGCTGCATGCTGCATGGACAACATCGCGGAGCATTCACTGGAACAACGAAGGCTATCGGTTGCAGGGATGGCTCGTCTATCCCCGTGGCTTCGATGCCTCGCGGCGTTATCCGCTGATTGTCGCGGTCCACGGCGGCCCGGCCGGGATGCTGACCTCGCATTGGCCGTCCACCTGGAATTACGAGACCTTCCTGGCGGCAGCCGGATATTTCGTGTTTTATCCCAATCCACGAGGAAGCATGGGTCAGGGCGAGGAATTCACGCGGGCCAACGTACGGGATTTCGGCTACGGCGATTTGCGCGATATTCTCTCCGGGGTCAACGAAGTTTTGAAAACCGCGCCTGTGGACCCTGATCGCATCGGCATCACGGGTTGGAGCTATGGCGGGTTCATGAGCATGTGGGCCATCACGCAGACGCAAATTTTCCGAGCGGCTGTAGCGGGCGCCGGCCTTGCGAACTGGTAGAGCTATTACGGACAGAACCAGATCGACCAATGGATGATCCCGTATTTCGGCGCCTCGGTTTATGATGATCCGGCCATCTATGCGCGCAGCTCGCCCATGACCTACATCAAGAACGTCAAGACGCCCACGTTGATTCTGGTGGGTGAGCGTGACGGCGAGTGCCCTCTGCCGCAATCCTACGAGTACTGGCATGCGTTGAAGGCTTTGGGAGTAGAGACCCAGTTTGTGGTTTATCCCAACGAAGGCCACCGCATTTCAAAACCCGAGCACCGCCGCGATACTATCCGGCGCGCAATCGGCTGGTTCGATCTGCATCTCAAGTAGGAGCGAAAGCTCGCGTAGGCGTACTTCGCGAGTGAAAGCAGGAAGCCTATCTGCTGAAACGGCCGAGTAATCCGGAAGTGAACGATAACAAACACAACCCGGCAGCCAGCACTGTAACGTCCGCGACGTCTTTGGCGGGGTCAATCTCCACCAGGTCCATCACTTTGACTTTGGGATGCGCACCACAGAGACGTGCGGCCGTACGCAGGTCGGCGGGTGTGAGTCCGCCGGGGCGCGAGCCTGGAGTTGCGGGTGCAAAGGCGCGATCGAGAACGTCCATGTCCACGTCCACATAAATCGCCTCCACCTCCTGCGACAACGCGTCCAGAGCATCGTCGATGACTTCTTCAATTCCCCTGGCATGCACCTGCGCCGCCGGAATGACCTTGATACCCGCGTCTCGCGCCACATCAAAATAAGCATGCGAGTTAGCAAAAGGCGCGATGCCGATTTGACAAATTTGAGAACCGGGCATGCCATCAGCCAGGAGGGCCCGAACGGGATTCCCGTTCGTCAACCCGGCGTCCAGATGCCGAAGGTCGAGATGCGCGTCGAGAGTGATCAGGCCGCACTGCGCGAGTGAAGTGGCCACTCCGTGACAGGCTGCCCGCGTGACACTATTGTCTCCGCCAAGCACCACCAGGGCGTGGGCTTCACGCAAGGCCCGGCGCACGGCTTCAGAAAGCGGTTCGACTGCCTGCTCGGGAGTTGAGTCGGCCAGCTCGAGATCTCCCAGATCGGTCACCACTACATTGGAGAGGTCGCGGTCGAATTCCAGATCGTAAACGCTAAAACGCTCGAGTGCCGCGCGGATGGCGGCAGGCGCCTGGTCGCACCGCCCTTGTGAAATGGATGCCAGCCGCAGCGGCGCACCCAGCAGTGCCAGACAACACTTTGCTTCGTCGGCGTGAGCGCCCTTCAGCCATGCACTTGCTCTGGGCCAGTTCGGATCATCGGCCATCTCCAGCATTCTCCTCCGCAACAGTATCAACGACGCGGCCTTGCTGGTAGACTACGACGCCGTGCTTCATGGTCGTAGCAACCAGGTTCATTCCGAAATGATAAGGGATTTCGCGGTAATCTTCGGCATCTAAAATGAGAATATCCGCTACTTTTCCGGGCTCGAGCGTCCCCACGCGCCCCGCCCGGCCAAGAGCGTGCGCTCCATTTACGGTTGCAGCGCAAAGAGCCTCGGCCGGAGACATGCGCATTTGCGCGCAAGCGAGCGAAACAATCATGGGCATGCTGCAACTGGGGCTGGTGCCCGGATTGCAGTCTGTGGCCAGGGCCACGGCGGCGCCAGCCTCGATGAGCATGCGGGCCGGCGGATAGCGGTCGAGCCCCAAATGGAAGACTGATCCGGGAAGCAGCGTTGCGATGGTCTGCGATCGAGCGAGCAGCGCCGCATCGTTCGCATCCGCCTGTTCCAGATGGTCCGCGCTGACAGCTCCCAGTTCCACCGCGATCTCTGTGGCGCCGCTATGCGTAAACTGCTCGGCATGCAGTTTCAAGCCGAAGCCGAGCTGTTTGGCCGCTAGTAGGTAGCGCCGCGATTGTTCCAGCGTAAAGGCGCCGCGATCGCAATAAATGTCGGCGAAACTTGCGAGGCGCTGGCGACGGATGCGCGGCAGCATTTCGGCGCAAATCCAGTCGACATAGGCGTCGGGTCCGCCGGCGTACTCGGGAGGAACCACGTGCGCGCCCAGATAAGTCGGAACAATATCCAGCGGCTGTCCATCAACAACGCCGAGCACCACCAGAGTCTTGAGCTCAGCATGCTCGTCCAGACCGTAACCTGATTTGGCTTCAACCGTTGTGGTCCCGTGCCGGGCGAAAGTTTCAATCAGCCGGCGCGCTCTCGCTTCGAGGTCTTCGGGCGCCGCCGCCCGGAGGGCCCGCATACTGGATTCGATGCCGCCGCCCGCTTCGGCGATCTGGTGATAGTCAGCTCCCCGCAACCGCATTTCGTAATCGAGCAGACGCGGCGCCGCGTACACCAGATGGGTGTGACTGTCGACGAAGCCGGGCATCACCACGCGGCCACGGGCATCCATCTCTTCCGCGTTCCGGGCAAGGGGCAGCCGTTCGATTTCATCGGCGGCGCCGGCTGCTTCAATTGCGCCATCGCGAATGAGCACAGACCCGTTCGAGATTAACCCGACATCCTGGAGATTCCGGCCGCGCCGCGGCTCCGCGGGACCGCGCAACGTGAGCAGTTGACCGGCATGGCGGATAATGAGCGCCTGGCTCATTCGCGCGGGGGCGCCTGCATGGGAGCGCGCAAACCGGTCTTGCAGGCAAATTCAATTGCTGGTTCGTAGCCCGCGTCGACGTGTCGCAGCACTCCGATCCCGGGGTCGCAGGTGAGCACACGCTCCAGGCAGCGGGCGGCGCTTGGCGTGCCATCGGCTACCGTCACCTGCCCGGCGTGCTGCGAGTAACCGATCCCTACACCTCCGCCATTATGCACCGAAACCCAACTCGCGCCCGCGGCCGTGTTCAGGAGCGCATTCAGAAGGGGCCAATCGGCAATCGCGTCGCTCCCGTCCGGCATATCTTCCGTTTCGCGATAGGGTGAAGCCACCGAGCCACAGTCCAGGTGATCGCGTCCGATCACGATGGGCGCCTTGATGCGGCCGTCCGCCACCAGTTTGTTAATCTCGAGAGCGAACCGGGCCCGCTCGCCGTATCCGAGCCAGCAGATGCGCGCCGGCAATCCCTGGAAATGTACCCGCTGCTGAGCCAGGCGGATCCAGCGCGTCAGGCTGGCATTTTCCGGAAACAGGCGCAAGACCAGTTCGTCGGTCGCGGCGATATCCGCGGGCTCACCCGATAAAGCCACCCAGCGGAAAGGCCCGCGGCCTTCAGCGAACAGAGGGCGAATGTATTCGGGGACGAATCCGGGAATATCGAAAGCACTGGTGACGCCGCGGTCCGCCGCCATGCGACGAATGTTATTTCCATAGTCGAAGGTCACTGCTCCACGGCGCTGCAGGTCCAACATGGCGCGCACGTGCGCGGCAATGGAATCGAGAGATCGCTCGAGATATTGTTTGGGGTCGGCCGCGCGCAGTTTTGCGGCGCCCTCCACCGAGTAGCCGGCGGGAATGTAACCGTTCAGCGGATCATGAGCGGAGGTCTGGTCAGTGAGCAGATCCGGCGCCACGCCACGACGCACCATTTCCGGCAGCACCTCTGCGCAATTCCCCACCAGGCCGACCGAGATCGCGCGTTTGGCGTCCATCGCGTCGTGTAGCGTGAGTAGCGCTTCATCCAGGTTGCGGGCCACACGGTCGCAATAACCCGTCTCAATCCGGCGCTCGATACGCCTGGGATCGGCATCGACGCCCAGAAACGCCGCGCCATTCATGGTTGCGGCCAGCGGTTGTGCGCCGCCCATACCGCCCATGCCGCCTGAAACCACCAGCTTTCCTGCGAGCGATCCGCTGAAGTGCCGCTCGGCCGCTGCCGCGAAGGTCTCATACGTGCCTTGCAGGATGCCCTGCGAGCCGATGTAGATCCAGCTTCCGGCGGTCATTTGGCCGTACATGATGAGTCCCAGTTTTTCGAGCGCGCGGAACTGCTCCCAGTTGGACCAATGTCCTACCAGGTTCGAGTTCGCAATCAACACGCGCGGCGCTTCTTCGTGCGTGCGGAACACGCCCACAGGTTTGCCGGACTGCACCAGGAGGGTTTCATCGTTGGCCAGCGCCTCGAGCTCACGCACGATGGCGTGAAACGAAGGCCAGTCCCGCGCGGCTTTTCCCGATCCACCGTAGACCACCAGGTCCTGCGGACGCTCAGCCACTTCGGGATCCAGATTGTTCATGATCATGCGCATCGCGGCTTCCTGTTTCCATCCCTTGCAGCGAAGCGTGGAACCGCGTGGTGCGCGAATTTGGGTTTGAGGCGGAGTTTCCAGGGCTGACATATTCAGCGTTGTCTCTCCCCAGGTTTTATGATACGCGCCTTCATGCCACGCACCGCAGGGTGGGCGCCGGCCTCCCGGGAAGACTTAACGGGCTGCGGCTTTCGCCACGCGCGCCCGCAGCGTACGGATGGCGACACTCAGGGCGTTGCGCAGGATGGTGGTGTCATTGCCCCACGAAATGGCATTGAAGCCCAGGCTGATCCATTCCTCCGCCTGCTCGGGAGTGCTGGGATTGATGGCCGCCACCTTTCCGTGACTGCGTGCCGCCGCGATCACACCGCGCAGCGCCTCGAGAAACTGCGCGTGATGAAACTGCGCTGGAATCCCCATGGCTTGCGTGAGATCGAAATGGCCCACCCAGAGCACGTCAACACCCTCGGTGGCGGCGATGGCGCCGGCATTTGCCAGGCCCAGCGGCGATTCAATCATCGTGATCACGGTGGTATTTTCATTAGCTTCGCGGAAATACGCCGCCGGGTCGGGAACTAGAAAATCGGTATGGGATGAACCCAATCCTACGCCGCGCTTTCCAAGCGGAGCATACTTCACGGCGTTTACGATCTCCCGCGCCTGTTCGGGTGTTTCGACGTTGGCCACCATGGCCCCCAGCGCGCCTGCATCCATGGCGCGCGCCAGAAAATGATAAAGGCGCTGCGGCACGCGCACGAACGGTGCAATGGGAGTGGCTTTGAACCAGGCGATCAGATCCGCGACATGTTCGCCGTCGAATGCCGAATGCTCCATGTCGATCAGTACGAAATCGATATCGGCGGCTTCCAGAACCTTCGGCAAGCCGCGGGTGCCGAACTCCCAGACCAAAGTGCCGAGCGGAATGCGGCCCTCGTTCACCACCTGCCGAAATCGATTGGGCTTCATAGGCTTCTCTCCGGCCTTTATCCGCGCCGCGCCGCCGTAGCTCGCTGGCGGTAGTGCTCCAATTTTTTGCGGAAGCCTGGCCGGTCCAGAACTTCGCGGTTGACGACAGCATCGGGGACTTCGCCGCGAGCCACTTTCAGCACATGGCCGCAGGTTTCGACGCCGTTATCATGCATGATTGCATGGGTCCAGGCAAGCGCGTGCGGCGCGACGATCACATTGTCGAGCGTGAAAAGCGGGTCGTCTTTGGGCGGCGGCTCGTTGGGGAACACGTCGATTCCGGCGCCGGCGATCCACTTCTCTTTGAGAGCTTTCGCCAACGCATCGTGCTGCACGATGCCACCGCGGGCGGTATTGATGAAGTACGCCGTGGGCTTCATCAACCGGAAATGCCGTTCGCCGACCAGATCGCGGGTACTATCGTTCAGATAAGTGTTCACGGAAACGAAGTCGCTCTCCCGAAAAACCGTATCCATGTCTACCAGTTCAACGCCGAGGTCCGTCACCTGCTCCCGGGTCACGAACGGGTCGCACGCCAGCAGCCTCCTAAACCCGAGCGGACGCGCCAGCCCGAACAACTCACGGGCGATATTGCCGCAGCCCACCGAACCCAGCACGCTGCCACGAATGTCGCCCAACAGCCCGGGCATGTCACCGCGCCACTTGCCCGCGCGCGTCATACGGTCGAGTTGAAATACGCGTTTAGAAAGAGCGAACGCAAAAGTCAGGATGGCTTCAGACACTGGGCGGCGCACACCCTTCGGCGTATTGCACAGCATGATATCGGAGGCTGTGAGCGCGTTTACGTTGACCGCATCGAAACCCACGCCCCAGCGAGACACCACCGCTAGCCGCTCCACCCCCTTCAAGCTCTCAGGAGCGATGCGGATGGCCAGCGCCACCACGGCGTCAAACTGGTTGAGTGCTTCAGGTGTGGCCGTCTTGTTCGGCTGCGGCGGCATGGACGCATATTCCACACCCGGGACCCCGGTGAACATTTTTTCAACCACGTCTTCAAAATAGCCCTTGGCGTCGAAGTAAAAATCCGGCGAGAGCCCGATGCGAAATGTGTCGGTCATAGGATTCTAGTTGCCCAGCGGCTGGTTCAATGGAACGGGTGCGGTGGCAATCCGCTATGGTAACGCAGCGGCCGCCGGGGTGAGGGAGCAGGAACAATAAAAAAGAGCGACGCTTTAGCCCGCGGCCCCGAAAATCGAAATACTGAGTCAGATCACCAACTGAGCCGGAGACCGAGACGGAACTGCCGCTCGTCGATGCCTTCGCGGGCGAGGTTGTTCACACCGGTGACGCGCATGAAGTCGCCCTGTTCGAGCACACGGCCTGTGTGGGGATCGATAGAAGCGGCATCGCCGAGGTAGTTATCAAAATTACCTGACATGGAGTTGGGCCAGTCGTAATGTGGGGTATTCGTGAAATTGAAGGACTCGAGTCGAAACTCGATGTGCATCCGTTCTTTGATTGCAAAGTCACGGAATAGACCAAAATCCCAGTTGAAAGTTCCCGGCCCGCGCAGATTGTTGAAACCGGAATTGCCGAGTCGTTTGAGACAAGACGGCTCAGACCCGGTATTAGCCGGGTCATATACTTCGGCAAATCCACCAACGTCATACCACATGTCCGGATTGCCGAGCTTTTTGGGCTTGCCAACAATATCCACCATGGTCGGGTTATTGCTCGGCCAGCCGGCGCCGCAATCGCCCCAGGCGTTGAACGCAGGACCGCTGATGACGCTGATCACGTTGTTGACTTGCCAGCCGCCAACGATAGCCGACAGCACTCCCTTGTCGCTGAGGTACTGCCGGCCTTTGCCAAACGGCAAATCCCATATGTTGGTAATACCCAGATTGTGCGTCCGGTCAAAACCGGTGGTCGCACGATTCATCTTCATATATGCGAACGACTGAATATTGGGTGTGTAGCTGCTGTTATCGACCAAATTGATCGCGTGGCCCCATGTGTAGTTGGCCTGGAACATCAGCCCCTTGCTGAAGCGCCTCTGGAGAGTAGCCTGCAGCGAGTCATAGTGGCCTGTCCCGAGTGGCTCCATAAATACCGTCTGGGCCGTGCGGCCAAACTTCTCGTAAAGCGGCCGAGTGTTGTTATTGGTGAATGGAATCTGCGCAGCATTGATATCTACGAACCCTAACTGGCGGACCGAGCGCGTGGCTACATAACCTGCCTGCGCCGTGAAGCCCAGACCGATCTCTTTCTGAACCATTAGATTCCACGACTGAATATAGCCACGGTTCAGCGTTTTCGGCTGACCTTCGAAGGCCACATCCGTTGGAATGTCGATAATCCCGTTACCCAAGCCAGGCGCGGGGATGGGCGGAAGTCCTTTGGCGAACGTCGTCGGCCATTGGAAGCTGTTGTTGGTCGGGATGTTAAACGGCACCATAACGGGGTAATTGTTCCGTTGCAGCTCCGTGGCCTCATACGGGTCGACGGTCATGCCATATCCTGCCCGCACCACGAATGTGGTCGCGGGCCGCCAGGCGATGCCGAGGCGCGGCGAGAAGCGCTTCTTGCTGATCTCGGCACCGCAACTGTCCGGAACGGAACCCATGCCGCAGATCAGGACCTTGTTGGTGTCGGGATCATAGCGTTCCGATCCACGATCGGTGCGCGTGGGATAGGGGAAATACTCCCAACGGACGCCGTAGTTCAGCGTCAGACGTGGCGTGACATTCCAACGGTCGCGTATGTAACCACTATACGCATTGGCGCGTATTGTGAACACATCAGGAACCTGAAAGGTCTTGCTGGCCGCGTCCGGCAGGCCGAGGAGAAAAGAGGCAAACGCGTTGGGACGATTTGTCGCGGTGCTCGTGCTGCAATCGGGAGGATCCAGGCACAGCGCCGTGGTATCTTGACCGAAATTAAAACCGCCTTGAGATCCGAAAATTCCACCACCGATCCACTCGGCCTGAGTCTGATTAAGCCCCTGCCGATAAAAATCCGCACCGAAGCGGATATTGTGCGAGCCGCGGATCCAGTTGAAGTTTACGACGTACTGATATTGGGGGTCGTGACGGTAGTACGGCATGAAATTGTTGGCAACCCCAATTTGGGAGAAGCCGTCGAAGGTCATCTCCGGGAAGCCGCTCTCAAACTTGCGGGTACCGTTAGTTCCGGGAATGCCCAGTACATCCAGGCCCACGTTCTTGCCGACGTCCGACTGTTCGGAGTTAGTTCCCTGCTTGGTAAAACCAAAATAGGCGTCCATGACAAAATTTGGCCGGAACGTGTAGGTTACACCGAACGTCGAGCTGTACGTCTCGCCGTGGCCGTGGCCCGGGTTACTGCTGCCCCCAATTGGATCTCCTTGCAGAGCGTTACCGAATACCGTGGGAGTGGTATCGGAATAATGCAGGAAGCTGAACCGGCCGAACGTGTTGAGCTTCTCGCTGATATTCCAATTGACCTTGGTGTCGAGCGTGTGGCGCAAAAATCCAAACGAACCCGAGGCGAAGTAGTTATTGCTTAAGCCACCCAGGTTCGGTTCGGGCCACAGACCAATGATCTTTTGCGCAATCTGCCCGCTGGGCGAGTTCAGCAGGCTCTGCGGAATGATGTTCAGACAGCTAGGGTTTGTTGCCGTATTGCAGCGTGGGTCGCCCGGCGACGCCATCGGCTGGCGCTGCGAGGGATCGGCCGGCGTTGTGCCTGTCGCATCCGTGAAGGGGTTGTAGATCACGATCTTCGGCAGGAACTCGGAGAAATCACCAGCCTTCATGGCATCGGTCGGCACCGTACGCTTGCGCTGCACGTTGCGATAATCGAAGCTGCCTTCGTAGCTTGCAAAATAGAAGAGCTTGTCTTTCTTGATCGGTCCTCCGATGGTGCCCCCAAACTGGTTGTAAACCAGCTTCGGCTTGTTGGCCTGTGGTACCGAGTTCCACGGCCAAGCCTTCAGGTGATTGTTGCTGTGATATTCGAACGCGGAACCATGCAGTTGGTTCGTGCCGCTTTTGATCTGCACATTGATGGCGGCGCCACCTGCGAGGCCCTGCTCGGCGTCGAAGCTGTTGGTCACAACGTTGACTTCCTGGATCGATTCGAGTGCGGGAATGTAGGCGACTACGTGCGGCAATTGCACGTGCGTGGTGCTCACGCCGTCGATGCGTGTGTTGTTCTGATCGTCACTGGTGCCGTTGACGTTGAACTCCAAGGCGCGCGACGGATTCGTCGGGACCGAGTGGGAGTTCTGAGGCGGCGAGAAGCCGGGCAAAGTACGATTGGAACGGGAAGATTTTCCAGCTCTACCGTGCTGACTTCTGAATGGACCTCCGAGCGATCCGTTTGCAAAGCGGGCGCCTCGCCCGTGATGGTCACCGACTGCTCGATGTTGCCCACCTCGAGCGCTACATCGGCGCGGCTCGTGTTATTGGCCTCCACCGACAGATTGCGCCGTTCGAAGGTCTTGAATCCCGACACCCCTACTTTTATCGCGTAGGTGCCGGGTTGAAGGTTGACGAAGTTATATTCGCCGGACGCATTCGTGCTCGTGGTGTTCGCGGCGCCGGTCGACTGGTTGGTGGCCGTCACCGAGGCGCTCGGAACCACGGCGCCGTTCGGATCGGTCACGTTGCCGAGCAGCGATCCATACAAAACTTGTGCCTGAATTTGTGTCGGCAAGAGGCAGAGAACCACTAAAGCCGCGCACGCAAAGGATACACTACCGCCCCGCAACATCCTGGCCATTTTTCACCCACCCCCCTAATGATTGCAGATTGTTAATTTTTATCACCGATGGTCAAGAATAGCAAGCTTGAAACAGCTTGAAATCCAGGCATCCAGGCCGGGACCTGGTTGAGGGCAGGATCTCACGTTCACAATTGTTTCAAGGGACGACGACCGGAGAATTCCATCAAATCACCCCGCGGTGCCTTGCTCACCACCCCAGACTAGAATCAGACAAACCACATGGTGCGATCGACTTTATCGGCCGGAGCCCGCTCCCGATCCCGCGGCAACGTGGACTAAGTCGCGGTAAACCGAGAACAGACCTTCCTCCGGACCTCTGGTGGAAAGGTGCAAATGGTCACCCGCCCGTGCGTTGGTGAATGCCCGCGCGGCTCCGGCATACTCGGCGCGAAGGTCAGCCAGTGGCGCTGTATGGCCCAGCGCATCGGCTGCGTTTACCATCCAGACCGGCCGTGGCGTGAGCGCGCCCACAAGATCCGGAAGATCGAAATACTTGAGGGCCGACGGGACTACCTGTTCGAAGATCTGGCGATGGATCTTGTGCTTCACCACCCAGTCATACGAAATCAACATGCCTTCAAGCGCCAGGCGCCGGAGACGCGCGTCGAGCATAGCCGCGTACAGCATGGGTACTGCGCCCGCATCCTTGCCAAAACCATAGATATTGGCGCTATCCACATCCGGCCGAGCTTCCAGAAGATCGATTCCGCGGACGATATCCCCCGCGCGCATGCCGGGCATGGGTTTCCCGATCAGCAGCGCAATCATGGCGTTTTCGTAATCGCCGAAGTAGCGGTCAAAATCGGTGGCGTTATTGTCGGTTCCGGGCCGTGTTTCTCCGGTGCCGCGGGGCTCGAGCGCTAAAACCACGAAACCCGATTTGACGAACGGCTCGATATCCTCCACGACGCCGGCGCCTTTCCCTCGCCCGTTGACATAAACCAGTGCAGGTTTCTTGGAAGCTCCGTCCCCTTGGCTGAACAGCAGCGCGGGGATTTCGATGCCGGGCTCGCTTTCATAAACCAGTTTCTCGATGCGGTATCCATCTCGCTGAAGCGTGCCGAAGCTCTGGTAAAGCACGCTTCCGTGCCCCGGGGCAAACCCGCTGAGCTCCCGCACTTGGCTGCGAAGCTGATCGGGTGAAAGTTGCGGGCGCCGGATTTGCTCCACACGTTTGCGATTCAGCGAGAATACTGTCTCGGCATCCGGGAGGTTGACCACTTGTCCGGTGGGCGTGCATGCGAGTTCTTGAGCCGAGGCGATCTCGATCTTCGGTTCGGGCCGGTGGTCCTCCTCGCCTGCGAGCCAGCGGCCGAACCAGGCATAACCGGCCATGCGGCGCGCGTACGTATATCCATGGCCGTCGTCGGCTTCGAACATGGTGAGCTTATCAGCCGCGCCAATGCGCTCATATACCCGTTTGGCCTCGTCAAAAGTTTCGCGGGCGCCGGCGATAGGAAAGAAATCGCGGATCGCGGAGAGAATCCTGTAGGGCTTCGGCGCGAACGCGTAAATGAAATCGGGATAGTCCAAGCCGTCCTTCAGCCAGTTGGGAAAAACCTGTTCCGCATCCTGCGGTCCGATGGTTCGCAGCATTTGGTGCCACGAGCTGATGAAGCAGCTTGGCGCGGCGACTTGGATGCGATCATCCAATGCGGATAAATACGTGGTATGCGTGCCGCCGCCGGAGTTACCGGTACAGGCCACGCGTTTGGCGTCCACCTCCGACCGCGAGAGCAGATAATCGAGCGCGCGAATGCCGTCCCAGATCGTGTAGCGTGCCACGTGATCGCCGGCTAGCAGGCATTGAATGCCCTCAACGGTGTGCTCGGTGGTTGACGCCCGGACTTTCGAATCCTCGAAGTCCTCGTCATAAATCTGAATGCGCTCGCCCTGGCCGATAGGATCCCACGTCAGCGCGACGTATCCCTTCGTCGCCAGAGATCCCAGCATCTGCTGCCAGGTATTGTGGCTTTTGGCGCCCAGCTCATGGCCCAGCGGATAGAGAATCGCCGGATACGGTGGCCGGCCGGTTTTCGGCACGTAGAGATTCGCGGTCACGTAAAATTTCGGCTGGCTTTCGAAAATGATTTTCTCGATCTTGTAGGCACCGCGATCGATGACCCCGGTGACCTTCGGATTGAGCGGTGTGCGTTCGGGAAAACCACCCAGGTTCCGCGTCAGTACCTCGCGCAGATGCTCTTTACGCCTGGCGACGTCTTCGAGTGTCGCGAGGTTCGCAATTTTCTGCTCGCGCAGGTGGAGAAGATCGTTTGCGCTGCGCTTCAGGCATTCGGGCAACTGGTGCCGAATGTCATCGAACTGATCAATGCCAGAAACAAAATTGAGTTCATCGGATTTCTGCGCTGCTTCGGATTTCTGCGCTGCTAGTCTACTCGCCAGCAGCACCAGGACGGTTAGACAGAAGGTTCTCATCGCGGTGAATGGACTGTTCCGGTACGAGTTATTATTCCACGATTGGAAGCTGTGGCATCACGAACGTTCTGACCTTCGCCGCCCATTTACATAACATATCTTCGACCGGTTTTCATGCCGCCTAAATGGCACACCACTCATTGGACAGGCAGAAATACCTGTCCTACCATGCACTAGATGCCCAAGCCCGCGCCCCCTGACCCATACGGAAAAGATCCACCTGAGATGACGTTCAAGGCAGTCGCTGTGGGCCTGCTGCTCGCGCTGATCTTCGGTGCAGCCAACGCATATCTGGGAATGAAAGCCGGCCAGACCGTTGCGGCCACCGTCCCCGCGGCGGTGATTGCGATTGCGCTGTTCCGGCTGCCGTACTTTCGTGGAAATATCCTCGAACAGAACATCGCGCGCACCGCGGCTTCGGTCGGCGAAGCACTTGTGGCGGCGGCGATCTTCACCATTCCCGCCTTCATGATGGTCGAGATCAACGGCCAGCGGCTATGGGCCGACCTCAGCCAGCACTATTGGGAAGCCACCATGATCCTGTTGGTCGGCGGGCTCATCGGCGTTTTGTTCATCATCGTGCTCCGGCGCCCACTGTGCGTCGAGTCCGACCTGCCATTTCCGGAGAGCGTGGCCAGCGCCGAGATTGTCAAAGCCGGCGAGGCGGGAAGCCACGCACCCAAATACGTTTTCGGCGCTATGGGCTTTGCCGGGCTCATTCAAATTCTCAAAAGCGATAAGGGCCTGCAGATTTTCCGCGAGTACGTGGAGGGCTTTCTGCCCTTCCCGCGCTCGGTCGTACATCATTTCAATTTCTCCAAGCAGCCCATCGGTGATGTCACGCATCACGGCGGCGTCTGGTGGACTACGCCGAATCTTTCGCCGGCGCTCATGGGCATCGGCTATATCATCGGTCCGCAACTGGCGTCCATCAACGCGGCCGGTGGTCTAGTCGCGTGGTGGATTTTAATCCCGTTGCTGCTGTTTTTCGATCCCGATCTTCCGCGCCGCCTGGGTGCAGGCCAAAACCCGCAGTGGGATGTCGCGGCCTACACGCTTTGGTACAACATCGTGCGCCCCATCGCCGTGGGCACGATGCTGGTGGGCGCCTGCCACACGCTGTTTTCCATGCGGGAGTCGATCATTCAATCGGTCACGGGAGCACTGCAGGCCTCGCGTGGGGCCACGCAGGAAGGTGAGGGCCGCGACCGCACCGATCGCGACATTCCGTTCAACTGGTTGATCATCGGCACCATCATTCTCACCGTCGCCATCACCGCCATCTACTACTACTTCACTTTAAGCTGGAAGGCCGCAATTCTGGCCGCCGTGATCATGAGCGTGACCGGCTTCTTTCTTTCGGCGGTGGGCGGCTATCTCACCGGACTTGTCGGCAGTTCGAACCAGCCGCTCTCGGGATTGACGCTTTCGGCGCTGGTGCTTTCCGCGCTGGTGATGATTTCGATCGGCGCCAAGGGCATGGCCGGAGTGGCGGCGGTGTTGGGCGTGGCGGCGGTGGTGGCCTGCGCCTGTTCGGTTTCAGGAACGCTGATTCAGGATTTGAAGGCCGGGTATCTCTTGGGCGGCACTCCCTGGAAAATGCAGGTGGTCGAGATGCTGGCGGTGATCGTGCTCTCGGTGTTCCTGATGGCGCCCATCATTGCACTGCATCAGGCGAACCTGGCCACAGGCGGCATCGGAGGCCGGGCGCTTCCCGCCCCGCAAGCCGGCTTGATGGCGCAACTCGCCAAGGGCATCGTCGGTGGAGAGATGGCCTGGGGCCTGCTAGGCATCGGAGCGGCGTTCGGCATCGCGCTGATCTTCTGCGGAGCGCGCGCGCCCATGCTGATAGCCGTGGGAATGTATCTTCCATTCGATACCGTGTCGGCCATTTGGGCGGGCGGTGTGATCAGGTGGATGGCCGATCGCGCGAGCGCACGTTACACGCCGGAGGAGAAGCTGCGCGTGGAAGAGAAGGGCACGCTGCTGGCGTCAGGACTGATCGCCGGCGAAGCCATTGTGGGCATCCTGCAGGCGGTACTGTTTGTGGCGGGCATCAGCTCTATCACCAGGCTGCTCACCGGCTCCGATGAACTGAGCTTCTTCCCGGCATGGGGCGGATGGCTCTCGCTCGCTGGTTTCGCCGCAGTAGTGTATGTGCTGGTGAGGATCCCGACGCGAAGGACTGCGTAATACTGGCCGCGTTGGTGGGCCCTGCTTCATCCGCTTGCCGTTGCGCGGGGTTCAGGGCGCGGACATGTGATGACAGGTCTACTGCACGGTCGCGCTGACCGCCGTTGAAGCGCCCTGCTTATTGGTCAAAGTCACCGCTACACTGGTGACGCTCGTGGCATTCGACGGAATCGCGAAGGGCTGCGCGAAAGTGAATTGGCTGCCATATTGCAGCGATGATGAACTGCTGTACCACGCGCTGAACAGTTGATCCGCCGGTATCGTAAAGCTCGACGTTGCCAGCGTGCCTCCCGAGGCTTGGAAGTCAAACTTCGCGCTGGTCATATCGCGCGAATTGGAAAATCCCGTAACCTGCACCTGAATACCTGTCGAGGTGCGCGTGGCCACCACTTTTGAAATTACAGGCGCTGCGGCCGGTATGTCGATCACGCGCGTCGGCGCCGGGTCTGGAGTCACATCCGCGTCGCCGGCTTTAAAATGGAGCGTCAGTGTGATCTTGCCCGCGACGGTCCCGGTCGAGAGCGAGATCTGGTTATTCGGAAAAACGGCGTCGGTCGAGCCCGCCGGAATGGTGAAGATCGTGTCGCGGCCGCCTGTCGAGAACTGAACCGCAGGATCGTCAGCGCCGGCTGGGACCGGATCGAAGGCTAGCGCCATGGTTCCGTCGAGTGGCAGCGGATATGGGTCGGCCAGCTTGAGTCCGAGAGCGGGCTGCTGGGCGGGCGGCTCGGTGTCCGTTACGCCGCTGATGTCCGGCTTCGACAGCGCCGGAGCCGTCACCGTGAGGTCGTAGGCCTGAGGAAGCGTGGCCTGCGCCGAGTCGGTCACCTGTACAGTAAAGTGGAACGTGCCAGTGGCGGTGGGCGTGCCGCTAAGAGTGCCTTTGGCCGAATCGAGCGATAGTCCGGCCGGAAGAGCGCCGGCAACAATTGAAAACGTCAGAGGCGCAGTACCCCCGCTCACGTTGATAAATAGCGTGTAGGCTTTTCCAGCAGGCGCGTTCGGCAGGGGCGACGGAGTCAGAAACGCCAGCGACGTTGCGAGGTTGAGGTTGTACTTGTGGCTTACGACTACCTGGCCCGCGTCCGTCACCTGCACGGTGAGGCTGGCCGGACCGGAAGTGGTGGCCGTACCGCTGATAACGCCGGTTGCCGGATCGAGAGCCAGGCCTGCCGGCAACGCTCCGACCGCCGCGAACTTATAAGGCGTGGTACCACCTGAGACCTTCACCTGTTGCGAGTAGGCCGCCCCCACTTTGCCATCGGCCAGTGCCGTGGTATCGATAGCAAGCGGCGGATTGATGGTGACAGCAAGCCCATGGGTGACGCTCGCCTTCGCGGCATCGGCAAGCTGCACCGTGAAATTGAAACTGCCGGCGGTGGACGGTGTTCCGCTCAACACACCGGTAGCTGGATCCAGCTTGAGGCCGTTCGGCAACGCGCCCGCGCTCACCGTGAAAGCAAATGGAGGCGTGCCTCCTGCGCCGGCGACGGTTTGCTGATAGGCTTCGGCAACAGCACCATTAGGCAAGGTTTCGGTCACGAAGGTAAGGCCGCCGGGCGCAATCGTCAGGCTGAAGGCCTGTTTCGCGAATGCCTGAGTGCTGTCAGACGCCTGTATGACAAGCCGGGTTGTGCCCGGAAACTGCGGAGTGCCGCTGATCAGGCCCGTTGCGGAATCAAGTGTTACGCCGGTGGGAAGCGAGCCGGACGCGATTTGCCACACATACGGAAGCTTGCCGCCAGTGGCCTTTAGCTGGGCGGAATAAGGCTGGCCGGCGGTGCCATTGGGCAGCGATGGTGTGCTAATGGTGAAACCGGGCGCGATCGTGATGGCGAATAGCATCGTCGCTGCGGCGCCCCAAACGTCCGCGACTGACGCCGAGAAAGTGTAGAGGCCCGCAGCAGTGGGCAGGCCCGCGAGGAAGCCCGGGGAGGTCAAACTCAATCCAGGCGGCAAGGATCCGCTAAGAACGTTCCAGGTCAGCGGAGGCGTGCCCCCCTGAGCGGAGAGCGGAAAAATGTACGCCGACCCAACACTTCCGGTGGGAAGCATGGAGGGCGTCAAGATCGTCGGCGGTCCGTTCACCGTCAGCGCAAAAAGTTGCAGGTCTCCTTGCTGGTTATTGGCCGAGCTGTCCACTACCGAGATGTAAAATGAGAACGTGCCGGCTTGGTTCGGTGAACCGGTCAAGTTGGCGCTGCTATCGATGATCAGGCCCAGTGAAGCACTGCGCTGATTCGCAATCGACGGCTGTACTCTGGAAGCGAGCTTTATAACGCCACCGGGGCGTGGGATCGAAGCTGCGCCTGCGCTTCCAAAAAAGCTGGCGATCCCCAAGGTCCAGGTGTACGGCGGAGTTCCTCCTGTTGCCTGGAGCGGTACAAAGTAGTTGCCTCCCTGGGTAGCGTCAGGGAGCGTAAGCTTCGTGGTGATGAGGAGCACGGGGACGATGGTGATGCTGTAATCCTGTACCGCAGTCTGGCTTGCGGTGCTATCAATCACTTGCAGGCGGAACGAGTATGTACCGGTGGCGGTCGCAGTCCCGTTAATGTATGGTGACGCGAGTGTAGCCGCATTTAGACTCAATCCGGGCGGTAGACTCCCGGCAACGAGCGCCCAACTATATGCGTCGTTCGCCGGATAGTTGGTTCCAAAACCCGCGAAATAACTTCTTGTCACTGTTCCGTCAGACAACGGTGGAGGGGGTGTGATTTGCAGGGGCGATTGCCCGCGAGCGCTTGGAGCCAGCAGCAGGGCGCAACTTGCCGCCAGCATGAACTGAAGCGACAGCTTTCTCCGCATCAATGCGCGCTGCTCCGTTCGGAGGCCGTGTTCGCCGGGATGAACAGTGTTCGGGGCACGTGCACGCCGGCGTCCAACACCCATAAGGGCCGGTCCGAAGTCTGTGTGAGGCGAAACAGTTCGCCGCCGCCGATCCGCTCGAGCGTGGCCGGCTCACAAGCGCAAGAAACCACGGAATGGGTGCGGGTCATTAGGTCGATGATCGAGATTGACTTGGACTTCGAATTGGCGACAAACGCGAAGCGCTTATCCCGCGATGCGGCTATCGCCACCGGCTGGTCAATGCCCGCCTGGTGTTCGGCTACAATTTCCGCGTCCGGGTTTCCCGTCACATCGCGGATCCGATAGATTCTATTCCCGGCTGTGTCAGCCACCAGCGCGGTATTTCGAGCACCGAAAGCGATCGCGCCGATTTTTCCGACGCCAGTGAGTACCGGAACCTCGCCGCTCTCTGTAACCAGGAAGACCGTGTCACCGACTCCCGCGAGCACCGTGCGGCCATCATCTTCTGCAGCCAGAACCGTGGGGATGCCGGACAGGTAGAGGCTCGTCGCGATTCGTGAGCCGGCCGGCAGATTTCTCAGGACCTCGATGCTTTTGGTCCTCGCGTAATAGAATGCCGCGACGCTGCCACTGGCGCTCCACACGACCCGGGCAGGCGCGGGGGGAGCTGCGGTCACAGGCGTGACCGAAACACCGGCGTTTCCGAGGCTGATTAGAAGTACTTTGCCGTCGCCCTTCTCCACAGCCAGCGCGTAATCCTGTCCTGGCGCCACCCAGGCACGTTCGATTTTGACCGTCAATGGGAAAGGTGCGCCGATGGTGGCTGCGCCGGGAATCCCAAGGAGCGGCCTGATTTCTTTCGCTCCAGGATCAAACATAAGGCCTAGGTGTGGGCCGGCGAGCGATGCCGCTCCAGCCGCCAATGGTGCGGCGAGCAGTAACCACGTGAATCGGCTTGCTTGAACTTTGTTCATAGCGTTCCTCCTTCGAGGGGGGTCTTAATGCGGCGCGCCCACCGTGCCCGTCCCGGGCGTGATGGTAATGGGCGTAACGGCTGGTGTGGACGATCCGCCGCTACGAGTGGCCGCAACTGCGCCTCCGGCTGCGGCAGCTCCGGCGATAACGAGCACCGCGATGAGTTTGGCAGAGATACCGGCGCCCGCGGCAGCAGCGCCGGCCGCGGCGGTGATCGCGTTTGTCTGGGTGATGGTCGCGTTCGCCACCTGGCCGTTATGAGACGCCGTGACGTGCATCTGCATCTGGCCCTGCACGTTGTTCGGCTTAAGGCCTTTGGCGACTGCCCGGCCCTGGGCGTCGCTCACCACGGTCAAGGTATGCGATCCATTCGCAAACACCCCGCTGGCTCCGTGGTCCGGCAGTAGGAACACCACCACGGCGCCCGCTACCGGCTTGTGGTTCTGGTCTTCCACCTGCACGATCGGCTCCCGCGCCGTCCGCTGGCGAATATTGTTGATCGCACCGTCGCCGTCAACGATCATGAGGTTCAGCTTGGGCGCCGAACCGGCTTCCTGAGCGGGTCCCTGCGCTCTAGCCGTCCAGGCCTGTGATAGGGCCTGCATAAGGAAAAGCACCACTGCCGTCGCACGCATAACTTTAGACTACCTTTCTTCCGACCGGTTTAGGCGCTATCTTATTAGAAGACTAGGCATTATTGCAACCGGGTGCGGGAATAGCCGTCCCGGAGGAGGGCCTCATGACCAAACACTATTGGCTGTGCATCGCAGTCTGCTGCGGGTTCGTCGCAGTTGCCGGCGCCCAGCCGGATGCGAAAAAACTCACAGCGCGGGAGCTGTTTTATTCCGCAGTGGAGACCCCTTCGGCTCCGGCTGCCGTGTCGAAAGCTCCAAAGCCCGCGACGTCCGCCAAAGCCAAACAGTCCAGACGGAGAACAAATCAGCAGGCGGCGACTGGCGGTTCCGTCACGAATCCGAGCGAAGAAATGGCGAACCGGCTCCCCGCCCCCAAGCCCGAGACCCCGAGCAACAGTGAAACTGTTCCGGTGATCAATGCGGCGTACAAGCCGCACGGTGCGGGAATGCCCCTGGGGTTGCGCTACACCATCTTGAAAAAAACCGGCGACGAACAGGCCGAGGTGAACCCGGACACCGTGTTTCACGCCGGGGACCGCATCCGGCTCTCGGTTCAAACCAACACTGACGGCCATCTCTACGTGGTGACGCGCGGATCGAGCGGTACCTGGAAGCTGCTATTCCCCTCCGGCGAAATCGAGGGCGGCGATAACAGCATACAGAAGCTGGTGAGCTATCAGATTCCAGCCGGCTACACTTTTACCTTCGACGAGCAGCCAGGCGAAGAAAAGCTGTTCATCGTATTTTCGCGGCAGCCCGAAGCGGATATCGAGAAGCTGATTTATTCATTGGGCCAAGGGGGAAGCACTCCCGCGGCTACCGAGCCCACGGCGCCTGCGCGGCCCAAGTTGCTGCTGGCCAGCGCGGCCTTCAGCGATGACATGATCGGCAAGTTGCGCAATACCTATGCGCGGGACCTGATCATCGAAAAGGTGGACGACCAGCAGTCCGGAATGAAACAGGAGAAGGCGGTCTACGCTGTGAATCCGACCGGCAGCGCGGACGGTCGTGTGGTGGCTGACATCACGCTGAAACACCAGTGACATGGACAGACTAACGCTTTCCGGCCGTAACGCTGGTGCCATCGTCATTTCCGCGTGTGCTCTCGGCGTGATGCTGGCCGTGACGCCACTTACGATTCCGCTGTGCGCGCAATCTACATCTCAACAGGGTCCTTACCGCATGGAAATTGTGCTGGAGCGCCGCGACGGTAATGTGTGGCGCGCCGTGGACCCAGGGTTGGTGCTGGATCAGAATGACCGCGTGCGTTTCCGCTTTCAAACGAATTTCAGTGGCCATCTCTACGTGATGAACCAGAGCACCTCGGGCACGTACTCGCTGCTGTTTCCTCGTGACGAAACGGGGCGCGATAATCAGGTGCAATCCGGCAAGGAGTATCTAGTACCCGCCACGCAGGCGTGGTTTCGCGTTGCCGGCCCCGCTGGTCACGAAGTCGTTTACTGGATGGTGACGCCTGCGGAGATCCGGGAAGAAGGGGAACCCAAGTACGTGCCGCTTCCGCCACCCACTCCCAAAGAAAAGCGCCTGCCCGATAGTATGACGCCGCGTTGCAATGACGCGCTGTTTCGCGCGCGCGGGGAATGCATCGACACCTCCGCGGGACCGAGGGGCGTCACCGTGCGGGAGCTGCTGCCCGACAATCTGGCGCAGATCGATCGCCGGGCGCAGGCGAATGCTCCCGAACTGATGTTCTTGCGCAAGCAGAACACTGCTGTGGTTTCTTCGCCCATGCCGTTGAAAGGGCCGGTGATTTATGAATTTCGACTGGCACATAAGTAACCGGCTGAGCGGCTCTAGGAGGGCCGCGGAGTATCTAGCGCGATTCTGCGCCGCGGCGATTCTAGCTTGGCCGCTGGCCGCCCAGCAAACGCCTCCCAAGCCAGTTGACACGCAACAACGCGATCTCCGGCTTGAAAAGGACACAGGTCCGGCGTCGCTTCCCACGCAGCCACACGTCGTCAGAATTCCGCGGAGTTATGCGCTGGTGGTCGGTATTTCGGAATACAAGAACCTGGCAGCGGCGCAGCAGCTTCAATTTCCAGACCGCGACGCAGACTCGGTCTATTCCATTCTGATCAGCACGGAAGGCGGAAATTTCAAAGCCGAAAACGTGCACAAATTGACGGGCGCGAAAGCTACTCTGGATCGTTTGCGCTATGAGCTCGAGCAATGGCTGCCTTCGGTCTCGAAAGAAGACGACCGCGTATTGATCTACTTCGCCGGTCACGGTTTCGTATATCAGGGCAAGGCTTATCTCGCGCCCTACGACATCGATCTGAAAAACATCGCGGGCACCGGTTACGCCATGGAAGCGCTGTCGCGGGACATCAGCGCCAAGATTAAGGGTAAGTGGAAGGTGCTGCTGACTGACTCCTGTCATAGCGGCGCCATCAATCCCGATACCGACGTGCAGTTGATTAATGGCACGCTGTCGAATCTAAACCGGTCGTTATTCTCACTCACCGCCAGCCGCGACCGCGAACGGTCGTTCGAGAGTAAGGACTGGGGCGGCGGCCACGGCATCTTCACTTACTACGTCGTGAAGGGATTGGAAGGCGCGGCGGATGAATCGCGCGACGGTATCGTGACGGCGGATGAGCTGGCCGAGTATGTCCATCGTAACGTCCGCGAAGCTACGGGCGCACAGCAGAATCCTACGTCCGAGCGGGGCAGCTTCGATTCCAACATGATGCTGGCTTTTGTGCCCTCGAACGTGCAACCTGGCGCGCCGCCGCCGCCGAAATTCGGAACTTTGGTTCTGGAAGCTAACACGACCGGCGTCGAGGTCTTTGTCGACGGCAAATCCGTGGGTGTCGTCAACAAAGGCACGCCGCTTTCGCTGCCCGGCCTGGTCCCCGGCTCACACATCATCAAAGGCGTGAAGATGGGATACGAGCCGGACGGGCCGCGCGAGGAGGTCGTCTATCCAGGCCAGGAGACCACGGTCAGTATCAAGATTCTGATCGTCAAGCATCGCAGCAAAGCCGCGCTCGACCTGCTCGATAAAGGCATGGAGCTATATACGAAGGGGCGCGCGGAGAATTATCGCAAAGCCGCCGTTCACTTCGAGCAGGCGCTGGCAATGGATCCCACCTACAGCCAGGCGGCGCTCTACCTGGGCCGCACTTACAATGCCTTGTTCGAGCAGGAGAAAGCCGAGCAGTACTTTCGCAAAGCCGTGGAGATTGATGCAGACTATGTGGAGGCTCACGCCAGCTATGCCGGCATGTTGCTGGATATCGGCAATGTGGATGAAGCAGTGCGGCAGTTGATCAGCGCGGTGGGACGAGATGCGAAGTGCTCGATGGGCTGGTACCTGCTGGCCCAGGCATATCGCATGAAAGATGCCTATCCGCAGTCCATTGAGGCCGCCGGTAAGGCGATTCAGCTCGCGCCAAATAATGCCGAAGCACATTTCTGGTTGGCCGAGAGCCTTCGCTTGAACGGGAGCTACGAAGAGGCTAGGAAAGAATACAACACGTATCTGAAGCTGAGTGACTTTGATAGTAAGTTAGCGGGCCAGTTGAACTACTATGTGCTTGGCTTTCTGACGGGCTTTGGCAAGAAGAAGCGCGCCGCGCAGCAGGATATCTGGAAAGATCTCCGCAGCTTGGCTTATTTTGGCTTATGCGATGCCGAGCGCAAGCAATCGCATTTCGACCAGGCCATCACATACTGCGAGAAAGCCCTGGGTTATGACTCGGGCGATCCCTATGTGCACTTCGCGCTGGGCCTGGTGCTGGCTAAGAAAGCGCAACAGAACGGGATTGTCGAGATGCTTCCCGCCGCGCGCCAGCACTTCGTGGCCATGCTGAATATCAACGGTGAGATGGCCGAAGCGGACCTTGCGCGCAAGAACATCGCGAGCATTGACGCGTTTTTGAAAAGCCAGTAGTCAGGGTGGCGCGAGAACCGGAATCCGCAAGCCTGGAAATACGCTGCGCTAGAAATTCACTTGCCTGTCCAGCACGGCGGCCGCTTTTCGAGAAAAGCTGAAATGCCTTCCTGGGCGTCGGCGTCGAGCGAATTCATGGTCATGACTTCCTTCGCGTAGGCGTAGGCTTTCGGTTGATTCAGATCGATCTGCGTATAGTAAGCCTGCTTGCCGATGGCGACGACCAGTAAGCTGGCCTCTGCGATGCGCTCCGCAAGTTTGCGCGCCTCGTTGGCGAGTGCGGCCGCCGGAACCACGCGGTTCACCAAACCCCACTCGGCCGCGGTCTTCGCATCCACCATTTCGCCGGTGAGCAGCATTTCGAGCGCGCGCTTGCGGCCCACAGCGCGGGAGAGCGCCACCATCGGCGTTGTGCAGAACAAACCGATCTTTACGCCCGGCGTAGCGAAGCGAGCCTCTTCGGAGGCAACCGCAAGGTCGCAGGCCGCCACGAGCTGGCATCCGGCAGCGGTCGCGACACCCTGCACTTGCGCGATCACCGGCTGCGGGATGGACTGGATCTTCTCCATCAGCTCTGTACAGACGTCGAAAATTTCGCGGTACTCGTTGACGTCTCGGCCCACCATCTCAGAAAGGTCGTGTCCAGAAGAGAACACTTTGCCGGCGGCAGCCAGAATCACCACGCGCAGATCTCGATCCTTGCCGATCACTTCCAGTGCCCGGATGAGTTCCTGCATCAACTCGAGTGAAAGCGCGTTGCGGCGCTCGGGCCGGTTCAACGTGACGATCGCAATGTTTCCGTCGCGGTCAGAAGTCAATATCGGGCCGGCCGCCTGTCCGACTTTCTTTACGGGAGTCACTGGTATTTCCCTCTCAGTCGCCATAGTAACGCCGATCTTTGGTGAAGAGGGATTCGGCAAGGGGCTCTGCTGCGGTGTTTCCGGCTGGCAGGCGTCATTCACTCACAGGCGTTACCATGAAGTTTCCAACCGTTTCATGTCAAAGAAACATTCGCGCACGAAGGGCCTGGCCATACCAGTGGGGTTGATAGAGCGCAGGATTTATCTCATCCGCGGCCAGAAAGTGATGCTCGATGCAGACCTGGCCGAGTTGTACCAGGTACAAACCAAAACCCTCAACCAGGCCGTACGGCGCAATCTTCACCGCTTTTCGGCAGATTTTATGTTCCAGCTCACGCCTGACGAGGCCTCAGGACTAAGTCACAAATTGTGACCTTAGAAAAAGGCCGTGGCCGGTATTCAAAGTACGCTCCCTACGCCTTCACGGAACTTGGCGTGGCCATGCTCTCTTCTGTCCTGAACAGCGCCCGCGCCATTCAGATGAACATCGTCATTATGCGCGCATTTGTCCGGCTGCGCGAGGTGCTGGCCACCCACAAAGCCCTGGCGCGAAAAGTTGAGCAATTGGAAGCTACGCAACAGGAGCACAGGTCCACCATCGTGGCTGTCGTCGAGGAAATCAAGAAACTGAAGCAGCCTGCTTGGCGGCCGAAGCCACGCTTTGGCTTTTACACTGGACAGAAACAATCCTGAAAGGTCACAGTTTGTGACCTTAGAAACGCCTTCCCTCCCTTGGACCGCAACGGGATTCGGGAACCGAGCCGCTTCCCACTCCAGCCCATCACAACGTTGAACGTACCTGGCGGCTTTACTATTAACTATCAACCGTTTCATGGCAAAGAAACTTTCTCGCACAGAGCGCGTGCCCGTTCCTGTGCATCTGATAGAACGCCGGATCTATCTCATCAGTGGCCAAAAAGTGATGCTCGACGCAGATCTGGCCGAGCTCTACCGGGTGGCAACCTTCCGCCTCAATGAAGCCGTCAAGCGCAATCACGAACGCTTTCCTAAAGACTTTATGTTTCAGCTCACGGCGGAAGAGACCGATGCCTTCACAGAACACGGCGGGGCCATGCTCTCCTCCGTCCTGAACGGGCCGCGCGCCGTGCAGATGAGCATTGTGATTATCCGCGCATTTGTCCGCCTCCGCGGGCTGCTGGCCACCCACAAAGCCCTGGCACGGAGAATCGAGCAATTGGAAGCCACTCAACAGGAGCACGGTTCCAACATCGTAGCCGTGGTCGAAGAAATCAAGAAACGAAAGCAGCCTCCTCGCCGACCGAAGACTCGCATCGGCTTCTACACTGGACAGAAGTAATCTTTGAGGTCACACTTTGTGACCTCAAACCGCTTACTCCCATGGACCCCACCCTACGTGGCATATTTCACGCTTCGTTTGGCGCGCATCACGCTTAAACGTCTACAATCGAGGTGGGCGAACGTGAGCAAAGCTTCCATTCTGGTTACTGGTGGGGCCGGATACATCGGCTCGAATACGGTTCAGCTTCTTTCGCTGCAGGGTTATGACGTCACTGTCGTTGACAACCTGTCCCGCGGTTACCGGCATAACGTGGATCCGGACCGCCTGCATGAGATTGACCTGGCCGAGACCCAAACCTTGGCCGACCTGCTGAAGAAACGCGCAATCGACGCCGTGATTCACTTCGCCGCTTACATTGCAGTGGGCGAATCCATGAAAGTGCCCGAGGCGTATTTCTCGAACAACGTTGTGGGGTCGCTTTCGCTACTCACCGCGATGTTGCTTGCCGGAGTGAAAAAAATCGTCTTCTCCTCCACCGCCGCCGTCTACGGGATGCCGCTTCAGATCCCGATCAAAGAGAGTGCTCCATACGCGCCGGTCAGTCCGTACGGTGAGTCAAAAGTGATGGTGGAGAAAATGCTCGGGTGGTTTGACCAGATCCATGCGCTCCGCAGCGTGAGCCTGAGATATTTTAATGCCTCAGGCGCCGACCCCGCGGGACACATCGGCGAAGAACACGAGCCGGAAACCCACTTGATCCCGCTGATTTTCCGCGCGATCGAAACCGGAATTCCAGTCACCATTTTCGGCACCGATTATGAAACGGCCGATGGCACCTGCATCCGCGATTACATTCACGTAAATGACCTGGCGCAGGCACACATCCTGGCGGTCGAGTCGCTGTTCGCAGGCGGCGCTTCGGGCGCGTACAATGTCGGCACCGGGGTTGGCTACTCGGTGCTAGAAGTGATTCGAGCGGCAGAACAGATCACCGGAAAGAAAATTCCGTTCGACATCAGGCCGCGGCGCGAGGGCGATCCCCCGACTCTGGTGGCCGATCCCACGCTGCTGCGCAGTACCTTCGGGTGGACCTCGCATTACGACCTGCGCGACATTGTTTCAACAGCCTGGAATTTTGAACTGAAGCGCAAGCTGGCGCGAGTGTAACGCGCGGGCGAAATCGCCGCCACAATTCCGGTCGAGCGATCGCTTCTAGCGCGTCTCGGAGTCCTCTTCGGCTCTCAGTGCCGTCTTCACTCGAATACCGGTAGCTCGAACCTGAACTTTTTCCGCTTCGGCATAGTTCTCACTTTTGCGCAGGAGTGCCGCGTAGATTTCAAGTCTGCCCGCCAGGCGTGCGTTGTCCGAGCCCATCACTCGCTCGAGAATGGCCATCCCACGCCCGTAGAACTGGGCTGCTTCAGGAAAGCGGCGCCGCGCTACGTAAACCGCGGCAAGGTTTAGCAGCGGGTCCGAGACAGTAGCATGGTCCGTGCCCACCGAGTGCTCATAAATCTCGAGCGACCTTCGATAAAGCGTTTCAGCTTCGTTATAGCGCTTGCGCGCATACAACACCGTTCCGAGGTTGTTCAGGTCTGCAGCGGTCTTCGGATTTGCCGGGCCGAAGTGCGCCTGGTTGATCTCGAGCGCCCGGCGATAGAAGCGCTCAGCATCATCGAGCTTTTTGCGCGCGAACGACAACGCGCCAAGATTGATGAGCGTCGACGCTGTCTCAGGCTGGTTCGGTCCCAACGTTTTTTCCCAAATCGCCATCGCTCTGCGGTAGAGGCGAGCAGCCTCATGAAAATCGTGGCGCGTAAACGCCAGTTGTCCGAGATTATTCCAGCCCGCCGCAACACGAGGATGGGCTTGCCCCAGGCTGTTGTCGAAGATGTTGACGGCGCGGCGAAGCATTCGTTCCGCATCGTCATAGCGGCCTCGCTCTTTGTAGAGGATCGCGAGACTGTTGAGTGTTTCGGCGACCTGGGGATGGTCGGGTCCCAGGGTTTTTTCGCGGATGGCCAGAGCGCGCTGATAAAGCGGTTCGGCTTGATCCAGATACACTTGGTCGCGAAGAACATCGGCCAGATTGTTCAGGCTTATGGCAGTGTCGGGATGCTGGGGACCAAGAGTGCGCTCTCGAATGGCCAAGGCTTCTTCAGCGAGCGAGCGTGCGGCAGCGAACTTCCCCTGGTTTTCAAGCAGCAAAGCCAGATTATTGAGCACCAGCGCTACGCTCGGATGCTCGCCACCCTCCGCGGCTTCGTTGAGCGCCAACGCACGGCGGTAGAGCGGTTCGGCCTCCGCGTAATGCGCCCGCGTACGGTAGATCCCGGCAAGGTTGTTGAGCGAAGTGGCGATGTGCCGGCGATTGTCGCCCGGAGCTTGCTCCCAAACTGCAAGGCACTTCTTGAACAAGGGCTCGGCCTCGGCGTATCGGCCCTGAATCTGATAAAGCGAGCCGAGATTGTTCAGGAGCACAGCCGTCTCGGGGTGAGCGCGGCCGAAATTGGTCTCACGAAGCTCAATCGCGCGCTGGTAAAGTTTCTCCGACTGTGAGTACTTGCCCTCGGCGCGATACGCCGTTGCCAGACCGCTCAGGCTGGCTGCTACGCGGTCGTCCCGATCCCCAAAATTGGTGGCCTGCGAGAGGGCATCCGCGTAGAATTTTTCAGCCTCCTGGTAAGCGCCGCGGTGATACGCTTCGTTTCCACGGTCGGACAGCGCTTTCCAGTCGGCGGCTGGGAGGAGTGCCGCGGCGGCAGACGCACCGGCCAGGAATACAAGAAGTGTGTAACATCCGTTAACTGTTTTGGTCATTTCGATTTACCGGCTATGTTGACGATCCGGTGTGAGGCTCCGGCAGGTGTCTTGAGGTTAGGTAACGGTGGCGTCCTTACGGTAAGGAGTTGTTACAAATTCGAGACCAATCCGGGGTTTGATAATCTAACACTTAACATTGGGAGTGGTGTCAAGTGTCACACGTCCAGATCTCCGCGGAGTCGGTTCGCACGCAGGTTGGCAAGATTCTGGCCAGCTCGTCGTTTTGCCGGTCTGAGCGCCTGGCTCGCTTCCTGAATTTTGCCGTCGAGCAGGTGCTGCAAGGGCGCGCCGACCATCTCAAAGAATTCGTGATCGGGGTCGAGGTCTTCGACAAGACCGAGAAGTACGATCCGCGGATGGACCCCATCGTGCGCGTAGAGGCTCGACGCCTGCGTGAAAAATTGCGCAAGTATTACGAGACCGAGGGCCGCGACGACTCCCTGGCCATCGATTTCCCGACAGGGACCTATGCTCCGGTGGTCAAGCACCGGGACGCATCGGACCAGTGGAGCCCAGGCGCGCGCCGCGACGACAGCGCCATCGCCATTCTGCCGTTCGCGAACCTGAGTTCGGAACCGGACAATGAGTACTTCAGCGACGGCTTGACCGAAGAACTGATCAACGCGCTGACCAAGGTGGACGGCCTGCGCGTGGTGGCCTGGAGTTCTTCCTTTCAATTCAAAGGCAAGGCGCGGGACATCCGCCGTATCGCCGAGCAATTAGGCGTGCGGGCCATTCTCGAAGGTAGCGTCCGCCGCACCTGCGAGCGCATGCGCATCACGGCGCAACTTTTGGACGCCAACGACGGCCATTACATCTGGTCCGAGAGCTATGAGCGCGCCGCCGCGGACGTATTCGCCGTCCAGGACGAGATTTCATCGGCAATTGTGTACGCGCTGCGCACCAAGCTGGCCCGCACGGTGGGAAAACCGCTGGTCAAGCGGTACACGGAAAACCTGCAGGCCTACCATCTGTATCTCAAAGGTCGTTTTCATTGGAACAAGCGCACCGAAGAGGGCTTCTATAAGAGCCTGGGTTATTACGAACAGGCCATTAGAATCGATCCGAACTATGCGCCGGCCTATGCAGGCATGGCGGACGCGTACATCATGCTGGCCCGGCATGGCGTGGTGCGCGCGCACGACATCATGCATAAGGCTAAGGCGGCTGCGGTTCGGGCGTTGGATATTGACCCCGCCCTTTCGGAGGCACACGTCTCAATGGGATCGATCACGGCGTCATATGAATGGAACTGGCTTACCGCCGAGCACCACTTCCGGCGCGCTCTCGAACTGAATTCAAGTTATCCGACCGCCCACCATTGGTTCGGCTACGATTACCTGGCCGCCCGGGGCCGGCTGGACGAGGCGCTGGCGGAACTGTCGCATGCGCATCACCTGGATCCTCTGTCGCTGATTATCACCACTTGCCAGGGTACGGTGTACGACCTGATGCGCGATCACGAGCGTGCTCTCGGCCATTACCAACGGGTTCTAGAACTGGATCCGGTTTTTGTGCGCGCTCTGTTGAGCGCGGCGCGTTCGTATCTGCATCTGGAAATGTATGAGGATGCTATTGCCACGTTTGAAAAAGCGCGCCAGCTTTCAGGTGGCTCTCCGGTTCCACTGGCGCTATTGGCACACGCCTACAATCTGGCCGGGCGTGAATCCGATGGCGCGCGGCTCCGTGCGCAACTGGAGCAGTGTTCCAAAGGCTATTACATTTCACCCTATCTTCTGGCGCGCGCGTATCTGGGATTCGATGACAATCGCGTCTTCGAATTGCTGGAAAAAGCCGCCGAAGAACGTGATCCGCGCATGGTGCATCTCAACGTTTCGCCCGTCTTCGACAGTGTGCACAATCACGCTCGATTCTGCGCGTTAGTGGACAGGATGGGCGTGTAACCCGAGACGGGCCGCCCGGTTCCGCCCTGGGGTTAGTCTTTGGGCCTCACACCCGTCCCTGGCTTCCCATTCCCGGCCAGTTGACGTAGACCTCCGCTCCCTCCCTCCCGCCAGCAGCCTGTAGAATGTCTTCATGAAATTTCTTGTGTTTTTTCTTATTGTCTCGGCCGCCGCGGCTCAGCAATACGATCTGCTCCTGAAGGGTGGCCATGTCGTCGATGCGAAAAATCATCTCAGCGCGGTGCGTGATGTGGCCATTCAGAACGGACGTATCGTCGAGGTTGCGGATCAGATCGATCCGGCCAAAGCGTTGAAGACCGTGGATGTCTCCGGCCTTTACGTCACGCCCGGCCTGGTGGACATTCACACACACGTCTACGCGGGCACGGGCCAGCGCGGAGCGTATTCAGGTGATAACAGCGTTTATCCGGACGGCTTCACACTTCGCGCGGGAGTGACGACAGTCGCGGACGCCGGCAGCTCGGGCTGGCGCAATTTCCCGGATTTCAAAGATCGCGTCATCGACCGCTCGCGCACCCGCGTGCTGGCATTCCTTAACATCGTGGGCCATGGTATGGGCGGCGAATTAACCGTCGAGCAGAATGTGGGTGATATGGACGCGAAAGCGACTGCCGAGCAGGCCCAACGGTATCGCGAGACTGTGGTGGGCGTCAAGACCGCTCATTACAAAGGCCCGGACTGGACATCTGTGGAGCGCGCGGTTGAGGCTGGAACCATCGCCAACATTCCCGTCATGGTGGACTTTGGAGATTTTCGGCCGGAACGCCCCTTCCCGGACCTAGTGCTCAAGAAACTTCGTCCCGGCGATATTTACACTCATACGTATCTGGGCGCAGTGCCGATGTTGGACGACGAGGGCAAGCTGATGCCTTACCTGTTCGAAGCCCAGAAGCGGGGAATCATTTTCGACGTGGGCCACGGCGGCGGAAGCTTCTTGTTTCGACAGGCGGCGCCCGCAGTGCGTCAAGGCTTCCTGCCGAATTCCATCTCGACCGACCTGCACATCAGCAGCATGAACGCCGGCATGAAGGACATGCTGAACGTCATGTCCAAGTTCCTGAACATGGGCCTGGCGCTTGATGATGTGATCGGACGCTCCACCTGGAACCCGGCTCGCGAGATCAAACACGAGGAGCTGGGCAATTTATCCGTCGGCGGGTCCGCTGATGTCGCCGTGCTCCGGGTGTTGAACGGGAATTTCGGTTTTGTGGATATCGACGGAGCGCGCATGCACGGCAATCAGAAACTCCTCTGCGAGTTGACCGTACGCGACGGCAAAGTGGTCTACGACCTGAACGGCATCACCCGCGAAGATTGGGATAAACTCGGCGCGCATTACAACGCTCAGGGTGATCCTCGTTGGGACGGGACCATAGGCCACGCGGTCAGAGCGAGAAAGTAAAGCGGGTTTCCGGCGGGCCGCAGGCGGAATCATCCCGCCGATGCCCGCCCTGGTTCCCTCAGAAGCGAACCATCAGAGGGCCGGTGAACTGCAAGCCAATCCTATAGGAGAGGAAATCTGAGGTGCAGTGGCGTACATAGGCGCTGCCCATCAACGAAAGTTCCCTGGCCTGAATGTAAACGTAAGACCCGGGAGCAATCGCCACGTTGCACTTGATAAGCGCGCCCGTTCCGTTCATGTCCACCACGCGCGCTCGGGCAGAGTGGCTGCTGCCACTACTTTCCTGCCAGACCAGGGAGATGCGGCAGCCGGCGGGAAGCCGGTCGCAACAGCGGGTTTCCGTGTGCGGCGAGACCTGGTCTTCCGGGGCAAGGTGCAGCGGTTCAATACGATGGCCGAACAACGATCCAAAGAGGCTCATACTGTGGCACGTTTCAAACAAGCTTGGACGTTTTTGGTGGCGAAATAAATCGGGTTCTTTCCTGACGTATTGAGCGTGGCGCCTCGTGTGGCTGCCGATGCGAATCGCGAATCCACGCGGCGCGGAAGGATAACATTGACTCTGGAATGCCGGGCGGGAATGGGCGACGTCTACAGCGCCGCCGACGTTGTACCCAGAATGGGAACGAGCTATGAACGAAGCAACCATTGGCAGTCAAGGCGGCTCTCGATGCGTGGTTCCACGAAGCTGACCGGGGGGATTGGCGGACTCCGGCAGAGGTCAAGAAAAATTACGCTGCGGCGAGCATCGTGACAGAGAGCGGATGGTGTTCAATTCAACATCAAAGCCAATGCTTACCGCACGGTAACTGCGATTGACTACAGGCGGAGAACCGTGTTCATCAAGTGTCTGGGCTCGCATGCCGAATACGATGAGATCGACGTAAGGAAGGTGCGCTATGGAGATCAGGCCTATCAGAAACACTAAAGACCACAATCGCGCCCTGCACGAGATCGAGGAGCTCTGGGGGGCACCGGAGGGAACACCGAAAGGCGATCGTTTGGAGGTGCTCGTTGCTCTGGTGGACGCTGATGAGCGCGCCCACTACCCCATCGATCCACCCAACCCGATTGACGCCATTCGCGCGCAGTCCAGAGTCCGCTTCCGGCTGGAACAGCAGGGACTTGATCAACGTGCGTTGATTGGCGTCATAGGAAATCGCACCAGGGTGTATGAGGTGTTGAGAGGTGACCGTGGCCTTTCGCTGGCCATGATTCGCCGGCTGCACAAACGTTTTGGCATCCCGGCGGAGGTGCTGATTCGGCCGACTGCCCGAAGGAGGCGTGCGGACTGAATGTCGACCTTGTTCACCGCGTTGCTGCGACGCAAGACATCGCGGCGGTGTGGAATCACAAAGAGAACGGCGGGCATCGGCGCGTGTTGTTAACAGTGGTGCCAAATGGACATTGAGCTAACCAAACTACAACTAGCTAGATGAGTTGAGCCATTTCGACTCAATCCTGCGACAAGAGTGGGCGGTTTGAGGACCGTTGAGAAAGCTTCGCCTGTCCGACTTCCTGACACTCGAAGACGCTACTACCGAGACGCCTGTGAATCTCGCGGTATTTCACTGGCGATTGCCTATATCGACATCGATGATTTTAGGAAGCTCAATACGAAATATGGGCACGTAGCTGTCGACCGCGATGTTTTACCCCTGTTCATGCGAGCTATGGAGAGCTTTACATTTGCGCGCGACTACGGGTATAGGTTCGGTGGGGATTAATACCCCAATGGCCGTGGTGCCGAGAACACTATTCAGGATCTACGTAGAACGTGGAAGGCCTCTCCTATATTGGCATCGCCGAAAAGACCACGATCTCGATCGGCTTATGTGTTGTCGCCCCCGACTCATCGTTAACCGACCAGGCAATAGTCTAACTAACGTGCAAATCGAGCCATGCGGTTTGCAAAAGAAAGTCGCCGGAACTGCGTGGCACGCTATGAATTTATGACGGACCCGGGTACCGCGATCAGGACCTGCAACTGATGGACGTCTGATTCACCCAAGGCCTCACTCCTCTTCGGTCTGCGCCGCCAACCGTGTTACAACCGACAGATCCTCCAGCGTAGTCACGTCGCCGGCCACGGTGTTTGACGTGACGATCTCACGCAGCAGGCGCCGCATGATCTTACCGCTGCGCGTCTTGGGCAGCGCGTCGGTGAATCGTATCTGCTCGGGTTTGGCGAAGGCGCCGATCTCGTGCGCCACCCACTGCCGCAAATCCTGCGCGAGCTGCTCGTGGTCCCAGTTGCCCTGCTTCAGCGTCACAAAGCAGGCCACGGATTGCCCCGTGATCTCGTGCGGCTTGCCAACCACCGCCGCTTCGGCCACCGCGGGATGTCGCACCAGCGCCGATTCCAGCTCCATGGTGCTCAGCCGGTGGCCACTGACGTTCATCACGTCATCCACGCGGCCCAGAATACAGAAGTAGCCATCGCTATCGCAGCGCGCGGCGTCGCCTGTGAGATAGTTACCTGGAATTCGCTTCCAGTACTGTTCTTCGTAGCGCTTGGGATCCCGCCAGATGGTCCGCAGCATGCTGGGCCACGGGCGGCGGATGATCAGAAACCCTTCGTGATTCAGCTCGACCGGCTTGCCATTCAAATCCACCACATCCGGCAGAACGCCGGGCAGCGGCAGCGTAGCTGAGCCCGGTTTCGTGGGAACCGCGCCCGGCAGGGGCGAGATCATGATCGCGCCGGTCTCGGTCTGCCACCACGTGTCGACAATAGGGCAGCGTTCTTTGCCGATGGTTTTGTGGTACCACTCCCACGCCGCGGGATTGATGGGTTCGCCGACCGAGCCGAGCAGGCGCAGGCTCGACAGATCGTGCGCGTTGGGCCACTGATCGCCCTGGCGTACGAAGGCGCGAATCGCAGTGGGCGAGGTGTAGAAGATACTGACGCGATATTTCTCGATGAGCCGCCAAAAGCGGTCAGGTTGCGGGCAGTCGGGAGCGCCCTCGTACATCACCGTCGTCGCGCCGACCGAGAGAGGGCCATAAACAATGTAGCTGTGGCCGGTGACCCAGCCGATATCGGCCGTACACCAATAGGTGTCTTCTTCGTGCAGATCGAACACCCACTTCATGGTCATGTGGGCCTGCAGCAGGTAACCGCCCGAGCTATGTACGATGCCCTTGGGTTTTCCGGTGGTGCCGGAAGTATAGAGCACGTAGAGCGGCGCCTCGGAATCCATGGGCTCCGCGTCGCAGGTTTCAGCGGTCTTTTCGTCCAGATCGTGCCACCACCGGTCGCGTCCCGGTTTCATCTCGACGGCTCCGCCGGTGCGCCGGTATACGATCACGTCGAGCACCGTAGGACAATCCGCCAGCGCGTCATCCACGGCCGGCTTCAGCCGCACCTCTTTGCCGCGACGCCAGCCACCGTCCGCCGTGATCACCACTTGCGCTTCCAGATCCTGTATGCGCGCTTTCAGAGCTTCGGCTGAAAATCCGCCGAACACGACGCTATGGATGATTCCCAGCCGCGTGCAAGCCAGCATTGCTACGGGCAGCTCCGGAATCATGGGCATATAGATGATGGCGCGGTCGCCCGCTTTGAGGCCGCGAGATTTCAGTACATTGGCAAAACGCGAGACCAGCCGGTGAAGCTCCTGGTAGCTGATCATGCGCTGGTCGCCCGGTTCGCCTTCCCACAGAATCGCGACTTTATTCTTGCGCGCAGTAGTGAGATGGCGGTCAATGCAGTTGTAGGACACATTGGTCTTGCCGCCGACAAACCACTTGACGAAAGGCGGATTCCACTCGAATGGCTTGGACCACTTCTCGAACCAGAACAACTCCTTGTCCGCGAGCTCGCTCCAGAACTCGCCGGGATGCTCCTCGGCGCGTTTGTAAAGGGCGCGATAGCCCTCCATGCCCTTCACATGAGCGTGCTTCACAAACTCCGGACTAGGTGGGTACGTGCGTTCCTCGGCCATAGCGAGAATATTATCGCAGGCGTGACTCTGGAAAAGCGAAACGGTTACCTGGAAGTGGACGGCGGATTTGTGAGGATAGCGCAGAGCGTGCTCAGGTCGATATTGCCGCCGGAGACCACGCACACAATCTTTCCAACGCCGGCGCCTCTTTTGAGCGCGCGGGCGGCCGGACACGCGCCGGCGCCTTCGGCCACCACACGGTTACGCTCGGCAAGCAGGCGTACGGCATCCGCCACCTCGTCGAGCTCAGCGACCAGTGATCCGTCGATCAGCCCCCGCGCGCGCTCCAACATTTGCGGAAAAACGCTCTTGCCGCCGATGCCGTCCACGAACGAGGGCTGATAGGTGATGCCTTTGGGTGATCCGGCGGCGAGCGAGGGAGCCAGTGGAGCGGCGGTCGCTACCTCGGCGACGTAGATTTTCAGCAGCGCGCGCAGCACACTGGCGATGCCGCAGGTGAGCTCGCCGCTGCCCCAGGGAATAATCACGGCGTCCACCTCCGGCTGATCCTCCAGAATCGCGAGGCCGATCGTGCCATTGCCGGCCATGACTTCCAGGTCGTCAAACGCGTGGATGAAAGCCGCATCGACGCCCGGATAGGAGCGTTGTTCGAAAGTACGCCACCATTCGTCGAACGGCACTTTGAGGACGCGGCCTCCCGGCCGCTCGACGGCTTTGATCTTGGTTTCGGGCGCCACCACTGTACAAGGGATGCCGAATTCCCGCGCGCACCAGGCCACTCCCTGAGCCATGTTGCCGGCCGAGGCCGTGAGCACGCCGCGCGCGAAAGTTTCGCGCGGCATACGTCCATCGCGTTTCGCGCGCCACGAATCTTGAATGATCCGATGGGGCTGGAGGTTCTCCAGCTTTAGATAGATTTCGGCGACCGGATCAGCCGCGTTCAGCCGCACCAGTGGAGTGCGAATGGCCGAGCCGGCGATGATCCTCCTGGCTTCACAAACTTGAGCGGGTGAAGGCAGCATGACGGGGTGCCGTCCGAAGCGCTATGCTCCGAACAGTCGCAGCACTTCTTTTAACAGATGATCGGCTTCCTGCGCACTCTTGGCTTCCGCCGCCACCCTCAGCAGCGGCTCGGTATTCGAGGCGCGCACATGAATCCAGCCTTGCGGCAGCAGCAATTTGAGACCGTCCGAGCGGTCGAGCTCCGCGGCCGGGAAGCGCGTTTCCAGACTTTGCATCAGCGGGCCCAGGCGTCCGTGCTCGTACGCCACTTTGCCGAACCTGCGGTGATACTTCGGCAGGCGTGCCGCCAGCGAGGAAATCGTCTCGCCGGTTTCGGCCATACGATCCAGCAGAAACGCCATGCCGGTGTAGCTATCACGGCAGAGGTGCACGGCGGGAAAGATAATGCCTCCATTTGACCCTTCGCCGCCAATGGCAGCGTTAGTGGCCTGCATCATTTCGACCACATTGGCTTCGCCCACCGGTGTGCGGTACACGCGACGCTTGTGCGCCCGGGCCACATCATCCACCACTGCCGACGTGGTCAGATTCACCACCACATCGCCAGGTAAGCGGCCGAGTGCGACATCCACCGCCAGCGCCAGCACGTCGTCGTTATCGAGCACGTTTCCGTTTTCATCAATCACAGCCAAGCGGTCGCCGTCAGGATCCTGCGCGAAGCCGATTTCGCGGTGACAATGGCGCACTAACTCCGCGATTTCGCCCAGTACTTCCGGACGCGGTTCGGCTTCCCGTGGAAAGGGTTTGCGCGGATCGACCGCAATGGCTTGCAGCTCGCAGCCCAGCACGTCACGCAGGAAACCTGGCGTGATCATCGCGCCCGCGCCGTTCACCGCATCGAGCGCCACCCGGAACCGCCGCACGCGGATGCGTTCGAGATTCACGTGCTTGAGAATGCGGTCGACATGCAGCTTCGGCGCCGAGGCATAATCCGTGACTACGCGCCTCATTTCTTCATTCGTGGCTTGCCGGAAGTCGCTTTGATGATACAGATCCAGCAGCTCGGCGCGCTCATAATTGTTAAAAAACAGGCCCTGAGCGTTGAACAGTTTCAGCGCGTTGTACTCCGGCGGATTGTGCGAGGCGGTAATAGCGATGCCGCCTTGCGCGTGCGTGGCAGCAACGTAAATCTGAATCGTGGGTGTCGGCAAAATGCCCACCTCCACAACTTCGCATCCCGCTGCCAGCAAGCCGCTGGCCACCGCGTGCGTGAGCATTTCGCCGCTCTTGCGTGTATCACGGCCCAGCACTACGCGCCCGCCTCGAACATACGTTCCGAAGGCCTGCGCGAACGAACAGGCAAGCGCGGGCGTCAGGAACTCGCCTACCACGCCGCGGATGCCCGATACGCCGATTTTCAACAGGTGTTCGCGCTTGGGCATTTACGCAAAACTCCTCACCCGCTCCATCAGCGCGTCGAACAGGTCGCGCGGCGGATCTCCACGCTGCTCGCAAATGATGCGAACCAGAGGCTCGGTCTGGCTCACGCGGACGTGGAACCAGCGGTCGGGCCAATCCACGCGCAACCCATCAAGCACGTTGGCGCGCCCGTCGCGATAATGCGAGCGCAGCAGCGTAAACAGCGCCGGGATGCGCTGCGTCACCAGCGGCACCTGGCCTTTGAGGATCGAGTATTTCGGATATGAGTTCACGATGGCCGACAGTTTTTCTCCGCGTTCGCGCATCATCGAGAGTAACGCCAGCATGGATGCGATACCGTCATAGACGAAGCGGAACTGGGGCATCATGATAGCGCCCGTACCCTCTCCTGCGAGAGCGATCTGTTCAGGACGGTAACTCGACAGCGCGTCGATGGTCGCCTGCCGGCCCACCGCCACTCGCACCACCTGCCCGCCGTGGCGCGAGGCCACTTCGTCCACCAGCGCCGTGCTCGACACATTGGTGATGACCAGTTTGCCCAGTCTTCGCGGCAGCAAATAATCCGCAAGCATCGGCAGCACCATCTCTTCAGAAACCGCCGTGCCGTCTTCGGTGGCGAAGGCCACGCGATCGGAATCGGCGTCGAACAGAAAACCTGCATCAGCGTTCAGCGGCTTCATCAGCGGCGCAAGCTGCAACGCCACCATGTCTTTGTTTGTAGCCGGCTCGTGCGCAAAGGCCACGCCCTGCATTTTTTCGTTGATCAGAGTGAAACCGAAACCGAAGCGCTCGTTCATGCGCCGCAAAATCAGCGAGGACGTGCCGTTGCAGCAATCCACCACCACCCGGAACCGCTTGAGTGCGTCGAAATCGAAAACCGAGGCCAACTCGTCCAAATAGGAATCGAGCGCCCCATCTTCGCCGCGCAGCTCGCCCAGTCGGTCCCATTCAACGAAACTGAACTTTTTCAGATGGTAGATGTCCAGCAGCTCATTGGCTTCGGCGGTAGAAAGATAGGTGGCGTTGCGGCCGAAAAATTTCAGGGCGTTCCACTCGGCCGCGTTGTGGCTGGCCCCGATGGAGATGCCTCCGGCCGCGTCCATCCGCCGGATGGTGTGCTGGATCACAGGAGTAGGCGCGATGCCCAAATCGATGACATTCCTGCCGCACGCCATGAGCGCTGCAACTACCCCTTCGCGAATCATGATGCCGCTCGAGCGCGGATCGCGGCCCACGATCACGCCCTTACCCGGCTCGAGAAAAGTCCCGAACGCGGACGCGAAGTCCAGCACGTGCGCCGCCGTCATCCCGGTGCCTACGATGCCGCGCAATCCCACCTGCGAGATCCGCAGCAATTTGGCCGTTTGTTGCGCCATTCCTATTCGAGTTTCATCTTCCCGAAGGCTTCCGGCACGTGGAAGCTATCGTCGTTTGTCGGTTGCCAGGCGACGTATTTTCGCGCGGGGTCCCGTCCCTGGCAGCGATAAAAGTTGATGCGCATCTCGCGGCCGGGCGCGGGCGGGCGCGTGTCGATGCTCTTGATCGGAATGCGCATTTCGCCGTACCAGATCTTACGGGACGGGTCAATGCGGGCCTTCACCTCGAATCCCGAGTTCCAGCGCCAGGCGTTTGGATTATCCATATGGTCACGATCGATATCCAGGTCCACCCACTCGCCCTGCGGCGACATTTCGAATTCCTTATACCGCCCGATGTGGTTGAAATCCCAGCCGACGAAGACCTCAGCCACGTCCCAGTCCCACAGCTTGTTGGTTTCGCTTGTCTTGGTAGGTTGCGGATGCAGATGCAACTGCTGGTAAGGGCAGGTAAACAGGAAATAAACGTTGTCTTTCGTCCAGCGGGAGCGCACCTCGGTGCGATGCCCCGGCACCAGTTCGTCTTTTGGGCCGCGTTCCATGAAGATACCGCCCACGCCTTTCCATTCGGTAGCATCCGGATCGGCGGTGAGCGGGAAATCCGCCGGAGCGCGGTGGCTGATGATCACTCCGGGTCTGTCAGCCGTCAGAAGCGGCGCCCATGCCAGGAGCGCCAGCAAATTTTGAATGAGCCTCATGTTGTTCTTCTACTATACTGTCCAGAATGACTAAGCTTCTTGCGGGTGTTCTCACGGCGGCACTGGCCGCACTTTTTGGATCGGCTGCGCTTCCTCAGGCCAGCAGCCAGGCGCCGGCCATTCCCGATTCAGTCTCGATTGAGTCCAACATTGCCTATGACCATTACCCGGAAACCGTGCTCGACATTCTTCAGCCCAAGGTCGCCTCGAAAGAGAAGCGGCCCGGAGTGATCGTGATCCACGGCGGCGGCTGGGTGAACGGCACTAAAGAGCAGCAGGTTGAATCGTACTGCCTGCGGTATGTCGAAAAAGGTTTCGTGGTCTGCAATGTGGAGTACCGTCTGGCGAAAGCCGCCACTGCGCCGGCCGCCGTTACGGATGTGCTGAACGCTGCGAATTGGTTTGAGGACCACGCCAAGAAGTACAATGTCGATACCAAGCGCATCGTGGTGACTGGCGGCTCCGCGGGCGGCCACCTGTCGCTCATGGTCGGAATGACTCCGAAATCGGCGAAACTCGGCCCACCCGCCAAGGTCGCCGCAGTGGTGAATTTTTACGGCATCACCGACGTCGCGGACCAGTTGGGCGGTCCCCACATGAAGGAATACGCCGTGACTTGGCTTCCGGAGCAGCAGGGCCGTTTGGAAATGGCGTCGCGCGTTTCGCCTATGACGTATGTCCGCAAAGGCCTGCCGCCTATCCTGACGATTCATGGCGACGCCGACCCGACCGTGCCCTACGAGCATGGCGTTCGGCTGGTAAAAGCTCTGCGCGACGATGGTGGTGACGCGGAACTGGTGAGCGTGCCTCAGGGTGAGCATGGATTCCCCAAGGCCACCGTGGACGAGATCTACGAGCGCAACATTTGGCCCTTTCTGCGCAAGCACCGCGTACTGAAGTAAGGGCCGCTATTCCCACCATGTTTCGGATGGTGGCGCTTTTCGCGGCCGCCTTATGCGTTTTCTGTCCCGGCATTGCTGCCCAGCAAACCGAAGCCGGCCGGCATTTCGCTCGCGCCGTCCAACTCCACCAGGGCGGTGATTTCCAAGGTGCGATTGCCGAATACCAGGCGTGTCTCGAGCTCGAGCCTGATCGCATCGACGCTTTGTCGAATCTGGGCGCGGCGCTCGCGCACATGGGACGCTATAGAGAGGCGATCACCCAGTACCGGCATGCTCTCAAGCCCTCTGGCGGGGATCCGCGCATCCGGATCAACCTCGCGTTGGCTTATTACAAATCCGATCAGCTTCCGGAAGCCATCCAAGAGTTGTCCGGACTGTACCAGAGCTCGCCCGGCAACGAGCAGATCCTGCTCCTGCTTTCGGACTGTTACCTGCGCTTGGGCGAGAACAAGAAAGTAATCGATCTGCTCAGGCCAGTGGCCGGGTCTGACAATCGCGCCATCACTTATCTTTTAGGCACGGCGCTAATTCGCGACAATGAGATCGCCGAGGGCCAGACGCTGATTGAGAGGCTGCTCCGCGGTGGAGAATCCGCTGAGACGGAGTTATTGATCGGGACAGCCCAGCAGATGGGCGGGCAATTTGCGGAAGCAGCTAAAACACTGGCGCGTGCAACGGCACTGAATGCGGAGTTGCCCGGCGTGTTTGCCGCTTACGGACTTGCACTGCTGAAATCCGGAGATGCCGAGGGTGCGAAAAATGCATTCCGCCGGGAATTGGAGCGCGATCCGGCCAATTACGAAGCGAACCTCAATCTGGGTATGATGCTGCGAGCGCGAGGCCGGCTCGACCAAGCCGCGCCGCTGCTCTCCAAAGCGCGGGAATTCCGCCCCCATGACCCTCTGGCGGGCGTTGAAATCGCTCTTTTGCATCTGGCTCAGGGTCATGCTCTTGAAGCCGCCAATGCGCTCGAAGACGCAGTTCGTGGGAATCCAAACCTGGCCGATGTCCATCGAGCGCTGGCGGGTGCCTATAGACAATTGGGCCGCACCGCGGATGCGGATCATGAACAGGCGATCGCGCAACAATTGGAGGGGCACGCGCACCCCAGCCCGGCAATCGAAAAACTACATCGGGAAATTATGGAGAAGCTCAAGGCGCAGGCGGCCGAGTGAGTCCACTTTGTTGGCGCGCACGCACGCTGCCGTCAGCGGGAAACAGATCCAGATATTTCCGCGCGGTTTCGTCAAATCGAGTCTGTTGGTGGAGAGCCGTGTAGGCATCCAGCAGCAACCGGTAGCAACCAGGCTGAAAAGGAAACTCGGCGATCCCCTTTTCGAGCACTTCCCCGGCTTCCCGCGCCCGGCCCGCCCGCAACAGCATGTCACCGAGACCGACGAACGCCGTCCAGTCGGCGGGTCCGGCCTGAATTGCTTTTGCGAAATAACGCGTTGCAATCGAGTCGCCTTCCGGAGTGGCCTCGCGCTGGGCCTCATGTGCCAGAGTTTCGAGCACCGACGGGTCGCTGATTTTTCCTTCATTCAGCAAATGCAGCAGCAGCCCAAGAAAGCGTTCGCGGTAATGCAGATCCGCCGGCGCCAGACTTTCGTACACGCTCAGCAGCGTGACGGCCGGCACCCGTGGGACAGCGCCTTCTGGACGGTTCACATAAACCAGATCCGGCAAGTCTGCCGTTGTGAGTTGGTACGCGCTCTCGGGATACGGCTCACCCGGTTTGCGGATGATGCGGTGATTGGTGAGGGCCGAATGCGAGAACGTGGTCAGATCGCGCTTCATCATGTGGCACCCAGCGCAATCGTCCTGGTTGCGCTCGAGACGCACGGCGAGCGTGATCGTGCAGTCCTGGTCGCGATGGCACGCCAGACATTTTTCGCGGTAGTAGGCGGTCTTCTGGTTGTCGCGCGGCAGTTTGTGAGGATCGTGGCACGACATGCAACTGAGTTTCCCGCCGCTGGCCATGAAGCACTTGCTGAATTTCATAGCGAAATGATGCTCGAGTGTGTCCGATTCCGGCGATGTCTCCGGTTTTACCGGCACCTTGAAAAGGCCATATGTCTCCGCCAGCGCCGTACCCGGCCGGAAGTCGGCGTAATTCTTGCCCGGCATCAAAGCACGCCCGTCGCCGCCCTGATGGCAGTTCATGCAAATGTCTTCGGCCAGCCTTGCCGGCAGACGTGCAGGATTCACAATCAGCGGGTCGCCATCTTTTGAAGCCGCAACGGTGTCTTTTGAGGTCGCAGCGCCCTTGCCGCGCTCGAAGACATGCAGCTCTCCGGGGCCGTGGCAATTCTCGCATCCAATGGCTTCCTCCTGGAAAGGCCGCGATTGAAATAATCCCGGCCGGTTCGAAACTGGCTGCGGCCGGCCGCTGTGGCAGAAAATGCAGCCTGCCTGGATGGGGCGCGTGAAGCCGGAATCGTCGTGCTCGTAACCCGGCGAGAGGCCCCAACCGCGGTGTTGCGTGTAATACGACAGGGGCGCTTCGCAAAGATAACTGCCGCGTTTCACCAAATAACCAGAACCGTTCAGCCCCGAGCCAAGCACGTATTCGAGTTTGTATTTCTTGCGGTAGATCTCCTTGCCCTGCGCGTCCACCACAACGTCGCTTTGGTAAAGGCCGCTCTCGCCGCTCTCCACTTCGTAGAAACGGTTCGGTGTTGCGCTTGCTATGCGGACAGGCCGTATTGACGCGTGTTGGGGTTCCACCTTGCCAGGCAACGGGGTCAGCGACCGTCCCATGGGCGTCCGCATATACTCGTCGTAAATGCCGCGGTGGCAGCCTGCACAAACTTTGGAGCCTACGTAGCGGACTCCGGGTGCTGCATTGCGCGGCGCTTCAGCCGCAAACTGACAGCTCGCCGCGATGAGACAGATCAGCAGCCGCGCGCAAAATTTGCCCACAACTTCCACAGCCGCGATTCTATCGCACACCCGTATGCCCGGCCCGGGGATGACGCAAACGGCGTTCGGGACGGCCGCGTGGCCTGAAGCTCCTACGAATTCCTACGAAGATCTTCGTTGACATTACGAAGACCTTCGTATATGCTGTGGTGCGATGGTCAAATTCAGCCACCCGCGCCCTACTGATTCTGAACTCGAAATTCTTTGCGTCTTGTGGCAGCGCGGCCCTTCCACCGTGCGCGAAGTGCACGATGCGCTGATCAAGAACAAACCAATGGGCTACACCACCGTCTTAAAGCTCATGCAGATCATGACGGACAAAAGTCTGGTGCGCCGTGATGAGAACCAGCGCGCGCACGTATATCGCGCCAGGGTTCCGCAGCAGGAGACACAGCAGCAGATGGTGAGAGACCTGCTGCGCCGCGCATTCGACGATTCCGCCGCGCAGCTTGTCATGCAGGCGCTCGCCAGCAAGAAAACATCTCCACAGGAACTGGCTGACATCCGGCAGTTGCTGGACGCTTTTGAGCGAGGTGAACAATGAACTGGCTAACGTTACTATTCCAGCAGCCCTTCACGGTGGCCCTGGGTTGGGCTTTACTCCATTTCTTGTGGCAGGGCGCTCTCATCGCGCTGCTACTTGGATTCGCCAATTTGTGCCTGCGCAGAGCACGCGCCAACCTGCGTTATGCAGCCGCGTGCACGGCCATGCTGCTGATGCTGGTTGCGGGCGTCGGCACATTTCTGTGGCTCGACTCCAGTGCCCGGCCGGCTCCCGGCGATGCTCGCGAAATCCTCGCATCTCTGCCCGCTTTTGTTACCGGCCATTCCGTAGAACGCGCGATCCCGGATCGCGCCGTCATCGTCCAGATCGAGGTATGGGTGGATGCGCACCTGGCGTGGTTGGTCTCGGTGTGGTTCGCGGGCGTGGCTCTCTTGTCACTGCGCACCGCGGGTGGCTGGATGTGTGCCCAGAGACTCAAGCGTCAGAGCACTTCCCCGACTGGGTCAATCTGGCAGGAGCGGTTGATGAGCCTGGCACGGCGCCTCGAAATCAGCCGATGTCTGATTTTGTGTGAGTCTCGCCTGGCGGCGGTGCCCACGGTAATCGGCTGGCTCCGCCCGGTAATCCTGTTGCCGGCGAGTGCGCTGACCAACCTCACTCCGGAAATGATGGAGGCGCTGCTGGCGCATGAGCTGGCGCATATTCGGCGCCATGATTACTTGCTGAATTTGTTGCAGACGGCCGTCGAGACGCTATTGTTTTATCATCCAGCGGTTTGGTGGGTGGGAAGGACCATGCGTCTGGAGCGGGAGAACTGCTGTGACGACGTGGCTGTGGCCTCCTGTGGGAACGCCCTCACTTACGCGCGCGCCCTTACCGAACTGGAGCAACTTCGATGCTCCGAGCCACAATTGGCCCTGGCCGCTAATGGTGGATCGCTCATCGACCGCATACGCCGCCTGGTCGGGGTTCGCCAACATGCGCGTACCGCCCCGTCCCTGTGGGTGGCTGCTGTCATCGTGCTGAGTGTCGGCACGTTGTGGGCCGCCAGCCAGATCTCGCTGGCTCACGGCAAACCACCAATGTTTGCGGGCCTCCAATTCGCGCAAGCAGCTCCAACCACCTCGCAGGCCGAACCAGCACCGTCAGGAAGCGCAGGGGCTTCGTCGGACGCGCAGATACCGGCGCCGAGCCCTTCGGCCGCTCCATCCGCGGACGCGGAGACTAAGGATTTCATCGGCGCCACGCAGTCAGCCGGCTACAAGAACTTGACTGTGGATCAGCTCGTCCAGTTGAAGATCCATGGGGTGACTCCGGAATTCGTGCGGAAAATCGAAGCAGCGGGCTTGGGACATCCGGCAGTCGATGAACTGGTGAAGCTCCAGATCCACGGCGTCACGCCGGAATATATGAACGAGTTGAAGAGCTCCGGCTTCACCGGGCTTTCGCTCGACCGGCTTGTGGCATTCAGGATTCACGGCGTCGAGCCGGAACGCGTCAAACAGTTCCAGAAAATTTTCGGCAAGGTGACTGCCGATCAGTTGATCCAGTTGCAGATCCACGGCGTGACTCCCGAGTTTGTCGAGCAGCTCAAGAACCTCGGTTTCAGCGGGCTCGACGTCGACCAGGCCACCGCGTTTCAAATTCACGGCGTAGATCCTGCCAAAGTGGCTGAAATCCAGAAAATTTTCGGCAAGGTGACTGCCGATCAATTGATCCAGTTGCAAATCCACGGCGTGACCCCGGAGTATATCGAGGAGCTCAAGAAAATGGGTTTCAGCGGGCTTGATGTCGAGCAGGCCACCGCGTTTCAAATTCACGGCGTAGATCCTGCCAAAGTGGCTGAAATCCAGAAACTCGGATTCGGGCCGCTCTCTGCCGACCGGGTGGTGGAACTGCAGATTCACGATGTGTCTCCCGAGTTCCTGCAAGGCCTCAAAGATTTAGGCTTCACCAAGCTGACGCTCGATGAGGCCGTGGCCGCACGGAATTACGACGTCACGCCGGCATTCGTGAAGGCGGTTCAGAAACACGGATACACCAACTTGACCATGGAGCAGATCATCAAGTTGAAGCAGTACGACATCCTGTCTTCAGACGAGACGAAATGACCGTCGTGAGGCGCGCCATGATGAATCGCATCAAAATGATTTCTGCAGTTTCCATTGCGGGAGGATTGCTATGGGCCTTGAGTGCGGAGCAGGCGGCGCCCATCAGCGGCCAGTGGATCATTGACCGCATCGACGTTCCCGGCCAGGTCCTGCTCACGCTACACCGAAGTTTTGGAAAATCGGGTAGCTCCACGAATTCGTCCGGATTCCCCGCCTCCAGTCTCAAGGGGTTGAGTGGCGCACAAATGGAATCGGCGGAAGGCTCCCGCGTGCGCTTTGAGATTGTCCGTGATGCCGGCACGCTGGCTTGCGAGGGCTATTTCCAGGGCGGCAAAGGGTCGGGAACCTTTTCCTTCTCGTCCAGTCCGGATTTTGTCGGGGAAATGCACCGGCTCGGATACAACGGGCTCAATCCGGAGACGCTGTTCTCCATGGCGGCGCATGACGTCAGCCTCGCTTATGTCCGCGATCTCCGCGCGCTGAAGCTTGACCCTGCGTCGTCGGACGCTCTGATCACCATGCGAATTCACAACGTGACCATCGAATACATCAAGGAACTTCAGGCGCTCGGCTACACCAGCCTGAAACCCGACCAACTCGTCACCATGCGGATCCATGGCGCAGCAACGGACTTCATACGCGAGCTGAAGTCTCTCGGCTACAACTCCGTGCCAATCGACGAGCTGGTGACCATGCGGATCCACGGCGTGGCAACTGATTTCATCCGTGAGCTGAAGACCCTGGGATACGGCTTGGTCCCAATCGACGAGCTGGTGACCATGCGGATCCACGGTGTAGCAACTGATTTCATCCGCGAGCTGAAGACCCTGGGATACGGCTCGGTTCCAATCGACGAACTGGTGACTATGCGGATCCATGGCGTTACGACCGATTTCATCAAGAAGGTCGAGGCTCTGGGATATGCACATCCGAGCATCGATCAGTTGGTGACCATGCGCATTCACGGCGTCACCCCTGACTACATTCAACGGCTGCAAGGGCGAGGCGTGAAGAACCTGTCCATCGACCAGATGGTGAATTTGAGAATACACGGCATCGGGGATTAACGGCCGCTCACCACCTCAGAATGGGAACATCTGCTTCAGCTCGTCCCGCGAGGGTTGCCGTCCATACTCGCACACCTCGAAAGCCTGCGCGTATTTCACTTTCCGTCCCTGCTGCTCACCGTAGAATTTCACCAGGGCATCACGGTAATTGTCGGCATGTCCGGCATAGCGTTTAGCGAGATCCCGGCGAACCTCGTCGCGGCGCCGCTGCTTCCCGGCTTCATCTTCCGGATAGAGCCCGGTGTAGCCGTTGGCGCCTCCTTCGTGGATTTGTGATTCCATCACAAGCAGGGCGTCGAGCGTAGGCTCCATCACGTCGTCAATGGCCACGGCGACATCCGCGCGAAACGGATTCGGACGTTGGAACCCGTCCGACGCATAGAGGAACACTGGATTTTTCTTGAGGAACGGCACGTCGGGACAGAAGAACGGCACCGTAACCATGTACGCCGAGTCCTGCACCAGAATCGATGTATAGCGGTGATCGGGATGATAGTCGTTGGGCCGGTTGGCGATCACGATGTCCGCATTCCATTCTCGAATCAGCCGCGTGATGATGCGCCGGTTCTCGAGCGTGGGCATGATCTCGCCGTCATGTATGTCCACCACTTCGGTCGTGACGCCCAGCCGCCGCCCTACCTCCATCACTTCTTTATTTCTGCGCTGTGCCAGCGGCCCTCCCGCCATCTGCCAGTGACCGATATCGCCGTTGGTTGCCGAAACCAGCTTGACGTGGTGCCCCATTTTGGCCCATTTCATAGCCACACCTGCGCCGCGATATTCCGCATCATCCGGGTGCGCGCCGAAAATGATGATCCGCAACTTGCCGTCATTCGGAGCCTGCATCGGCGCAGCCGCTTTGGCGAACGCGACCTGTGGATGCCGTTCGCTGATCACTGTCCCGACTACTACGCCCAGACCGCCGGCCACCAGCAATGCCAAAGCCGGAAATCTCCTTCGCAATTTCATGTTGATGTTTCCTTTCACAGTAAATTCATGCCACTTGTCCGCGAGTAACAATGTACAATCTTTTCGCAAACTCGGGAGGGGCCGGTAGAATAGGCATCCCTGCCTGTGCGTGTGTGTAGCACTGAACCGCGCGGCGCGCCGGGATGGCGCACAAGCCAGCACGCCAGTCAGCATCAGAACCACGACCACGGCCGGACGGCGGACTATTCGGAATTGGGATTTGGCTTCTTCCGAAAATAGATAGTGACAGCTGATGGATGTGCTTTTGTTTCTTGAGCTTGAGGAAGAATTGGGTTCCCTGGCAACAGCGGAGGAGTTGCACACATTTTCATCTTCGGGGGGTGAGCTCCTTGCGCTCATGCCGGATTTGTTTTGCAAATTAGAAATCTGGGTTCCGGATACGGGGCCGTTTCTCTTTTTGGGCAACGGAGCATCAATTCGATGAATAGCAGAGGGAGAATTCCGTGGAAGGCTTGCGCAGAGGCAACGCACAGGAAATTCAGGCGCTCGAAATTTTCTTGGGTTGTGACTGCGGGCGGACGATTGGGACGGAGACTTGGTCCCGAGGCTGAGAGGTTTGATAGCGCCGTCCGCAAGATGTTCACCGTTTTCAAAAGAAGACGTGCTGAAGGCAGAAGCGAGGTGGAGCCTAGCGCAGGCGCGGACGAAGCGGGCGAAGGCTGACTACCGGGAAGGTTGGCCCCCTGCTCTAGCTCGCTCAATCAGAGGCTTTGCTATGTCTGCCCACGTTTCGGTTGCGGAAAACCAGTTCCCCTCTACCCCCTCGAAAGATCAGGAATGTATTGGATGCGTAAACTCTGTTCCCGTTACCGGGTCATAGGCATAGGAGACTACATAGCTACTGGGCCCCTGGTGCATTACATCAAATGAACCTTCGGATCGGCGCAATGTCGTTCGTGGCTCGGCAACCGGCCCCTTTTCCCAGTCAACAATAAAACCCTTGGCCTCGCGGATGCCGTTGATTCTAACGCCCGCACCTATCCATACGTTGAATTTTTCGAGAATCCCCTTCTCCGTAATCTCAACAGGCGAAGCCAAATCCGAGCCTTTGATTGTGATCTTGAGCGTCGGCCCTTTGGCCATGACAAGCACAGGGGCGCACATAACAAAGAATGCAGCGGCGTGGTTAGCTTTTCACGATAGCCTAACTCCTCCAGGATTATACACCTCGCGCTTTCGCATGGGCTATGAAACGCTCAAGCTGGATTTTGTCAACTATATTATTGTCCTAATCTTTGTAGGTTGTGATTGCGATGCGGCCGACTCATTCGCAGCGCAGAGCGATCACTGGATCCACGCGTCGAATCCCCCCTCTCCACCACTTTTTGAGTCTCTCTGCGGCGCTTGAATCCGCGCGGGCAAATTGCCCCCCACGCGGTATAATCCACCAGAAAGGAGGGACACTTATGCGATACGCAAAACTCGCGTTCGCTCTCTTGGGGCTTGCCGCAACTCTGGTTGCAGCCGATCTCGCAATCGGAACATGGAAGCTCAATGCGGCTAAATCCAAGTACGCTCCCGGTCCACCGCCGAAGAGCGGGACGATCACCTATGAGGAAACTGCCGACGGCATCAAGCGCACGGGCGAGAGCGTAGATGCGGAAGGAAAGACAACGTCGTTCGAGTACACCGCTAAGTACGATGGCAAAGAGTATCCGGTCACTGGATCGGATTTGTACGACTCGATCACGATAAAGCGGATCAACGACCACACTGCCGAAGGCACCTTGAAGAAATCCGGCAAGGTAGTGAGTAATGCCCGGCGTGTGGTCTCTCAAGACGGCAAAGTGATGACGCTGACGCTCACCGGCACCAACCCAAAGGGCGAGAAGGTGCACAACGTCTTCGTCTACGACAAGCAATAACGCTCCGAACCGCGCCACTCCAACACAAACTCCAAAAGGCAGGTCGGTCCGCGGCTTCCCTCAACCTGGGCTGGCGGTACAATCAACCAAATTCCATACGAAGGAGCAAGCCATGGGAAAGATCAACCGGGCCCGCGTCATCCTCGGGGGACTCGTCGCATCATCAACATTTGCGGCAGAGGCTTGCCTCATAACTCTTACCCGCATCTCTCATGGAGCTGCGAAACCGAGATCTGATCGATGTGCCGACCACCACGATTTCCAGAACGTAGAATATTCCTGCGGTGTGATCGAGGTTGGGGTACAGGAGTTCCTCGACGAAGGAATCCGCCCGGGGCATGTGCCGTCGAGTCACCTCTGAGGCCCAGGGGCCTATCTCGTGGCCGATGTTGCCGTCGGCATCGACGAAAAGCGTAAAGTATCCAAAGACCCATGCTGCGCGTAGTTGGGCCTGAGGATCCCGGCTATCAAGCAACTCGGCCATGGCAGGTAACAAACAGCCTTTGATCCGATCTTCTGTAATGCAGATCCAGCCGCGGCGTCGATGCCGGGCGCGTCAGAATGTAGGAAAACAAGTTGCTGAAGTACGCCGATGGAAGAATCTCCATGCGGTTGGTAATATGTGTGCAGTGCTTCCGTTATGCGGTGAAATTTTGAGTGCGCCCGCAAGGCCGGCAGTTCTCGTGCTAAAGTCGCGATCGCAGAGTCGGATCCGAGACGAATCGCGGCGGTAAGCCCAATCACATGATTGTTTGGGAGTGGCGAAGCAATCAGCTCGCGCGCTAGCCGTAGTGTGTCCTGGGAGTTACCCCTATCAAGATTGACGAGTAGTCGTTGATCGTCAATTGGAGATGGATCCGTAATCGATTGGTACCAGTTCACTACGTAAGCAGCTGCTGTGCAGCATCGCCCTTCATGGCATCCAGAGTGGCCCTGGTTACAGGGATGAATGCATCCTCCCAGCTGTAGCCAACCTCAGCAGTCGGCAGGACACGATAGGCTCCACCCTGATCCTGCTGTATAAACCGTACTCCAGTGGCACCTGCCGTACCTGCAATTGTTGAGGCGGCACCAGAACTCGACATCTGTCGAGAGGGCGCTAACTGCACCGTCATGAACAGGCCAGCCATCTGCCCCTGAATAATCTTGACGACATGAAGCCGGGCGCTGACAGCATGAGTGCTGTCGGTGCTCGCGCTCAGCACTGTTGCAGCAGCGACGATGTCGGCTCTCTTTTGAAGCTCTGTAACGGTCTACCGGTCCCCAGATGCCTGCGGAAAGGGTCTGTGAAACTAGCGCGCCGAATAATGGCTATCCGAAATAATGTCCACTCGATAACCGGCATTTTTCCCTAGCCTAGCCTCTATTGTGACTCTCCTACTTTACTTAGCCGCCAAGCGATACACACAAAACGCCGCGTCCCGGTAGAGTAGCGCAGCGTCATCCAAGCCCTTGGGCGTACCGGCGTCCACCTGCCCGGTCGGCAGGATCAGGAAACGGAACTGGGGTTTCCGCAGGCGCGCTTCCAATTCCGCCCGATTTATTGGCCATGCTGGTGGCCAGAAACAGTCGAACGCCGCCGGATCGGGAGCATAGGCCGCGGAGCAATTCTCGACGCCCAACACGCGGTCGCCGGGAGCCACTTGCGTCTTCAGGTATTCCAGTGACGGGTACGTGCCCAGCGCCTGGCACAGATAACCAGCCTTGTCGATCGTTCCTGCGAATAACTGAAATTGCGGTGCATTGATCTCCACAATCGCCGCCGCCAGTAACGCGAACCAGAGACAGTAGACGCAGGCACCCAGAAACACGCGGTTCGTCCAGGCCGGCGAGTTTTGATAGAGCGCCGCCAACCTGGCCCCCGTAAACACCGCGAGGATCACGATGGGTGTAATGCCGAAGCGCAGTGTGGCAAGCATTGTCGCCCAGTAGGCCACATAAGCTGCTGTAAAGAGCAGGCACGTACGTTCCAGAGTGATCGCGCCCGTGCGCCGGCGAACCATCAGCCATACCGGGGCGAACAATACAAAGAAGATACCCAGCGGATTGGGCAGCAGCGATTCAAAAAAACGTTGCCCGCTGAAATGCATCCGCCACGGAAGTTGCAGGTAGCGCAAAGTCGCCGCGCCCCATTCCAACCTACGGTGAGGTGAGACGGCTGCCGCGAGTCTCCAGGGATAGACGGGATTGCCGGTCAGAGAGAAGTCCCAGACGTACCAGAACAGACCGAACACGGCAAAGATCAGTGCCAGCGATCCGAACGCTCGCAAACGGCGGGGCTGCCTCCAAGCTGCCAGCGCAAAGAAGACGGCGGATGGCGGCACGGCGAACACGGCGATTTCTTTTATGCCTGCGGCGATCGCCAGAAAGAAAACGCCCAGCCGGATCCAGACAAAATTTCCAGTCTCCCGCCATCGCAAATAGGCGTAGAGCGGCGCGAGCAGAAAAAAAGCCAGCACGACATCATTCTTGGCGACACTGCCGGTCCAGTGCAGAAACGGAATGGTTCCCGCAAACACTGCGCCTGCGAGACTGCCGAGGGTCCCGGCGCCGGTGCGCAGCGCGATCGCGAACAGCATCAATAGCGTGAGAGCGAAAAAGACCGGCGAGACCATTTGCGCCGCCGGCTGGCCGCCCAGCGCATAGGCCAGAGTCATCCATAATTCGGTGTTTTGCGGACGGTAACTGGCATCGAGGAGAGGCAGCGGGCGAAGGGCATGTTGCGCGCTGTAGGCCTTGACCTCGGCCAGGTGATAACGCAAAACGTCATACGCCACGCTCGGCGCAAGTATGACCATGACACCGCACGCGGCGAACACCACTGCGAAAACTATAAGCACTGTTCCGAGCCCACTCCGAAATTCTTCCGTGACGCCCCACTGGCGGTAAAGAGACCCGATGGCCGTCCACAAAGGCGGAATGCAGCGAAAGAAAATCAGGCAGATCGCGGTAAGGAGCAATGCAAAGGCCAAGGGGTATAACGCGCCCGTAAGACCCAGAGCGAACAGCGCGCATGCCAATAGTCCCAGCCCAATGCCCGCCGGCAGAACGATTTCTTCCAACCCATTTGAGGTCTTCAAGCCAGCGCGCTCGAGAACCCAACGCCCCAGCGCGCAGGCCGAGATGAACAGCCACAGCGTTGTCAGAGTTCCGCGTGTCTCGTAGATCAATCCGGCTAAAAGCGGCAAGCCCGCGAGTACCGCTAGTTCGTATCGCCACAGGCCACGCTGGCGGAGCCGGTGGTAGAGCGGAAACCACGCAGCCAAGCCGCAGATCGCGATCAGCAGCAGCGTTAAGAATTTCGTTCCCGGGCGTTGGAAATATTGGACGTGCCACAGAAATAGCGGGAAGGTGGCCGATGCTGCCGCGGTTAACCAGACGATCCAGACCGCGTTCTTTAGCCGGCTAAGCCCAGCGCCAGACGGTGTCAATTCCCACAACTCGTCGACTGCCATTTTTACGGTGGAACTGGCTGGCGCGGCCAATGTCCGCCTGCCAGGCGCTCGCATGGCGTTCAAATCCTCTCACAGCGTTCGGCGTCATTGAGGCGTAAGAATTTGCTGCCTTTGAGCCGTTTAGCCAGCCGAGGCTGCGCGCAAAAAGAAACGCCGCCGGAATTTTTCCGGCGGCCGATTTTTCCCGAACCAATCCTCAGGCAGGACGGCCTGTTTGTTCCATTAATCGCCGAACGACCCGACCTCCTCGCGCGTTTCTACCGCGCGGGTTTCAGCCGGTTTGGTGGGTGTCGCGGGCTTCAGACCGACGATTCCGTCCAGTGGCACGAACCCGGCATCGTCTACTTTCTCTTTGAGCACCACCTCGCGGTACAGCTTCATCATGCGCTCGTCATTCTGAGCCTGCTGCCGCAATTTTTCGTTGCGCGCGCGGATTTTCTCCTCACGAGCGTTTTTAGCAATGCCCAATTTATCCAGATCGGTCTGAGCGCCCGCGGCCACCGCCTCCGCATCTAGGACCAACGAGTGCTCCACTGAGTTGAGCGGCACCTCTTTGCCGCCCGCAAAGATCTCATGCCGGCCGCGCTCGTCATACCACTTGGTGAGCGTAGCGGTCATGTGCATTTTCTCGACGATATTCCGCCAGCCCACGCCTGTATTGTAGGCGCAGAAGGAAATTTCACCCTCTTGCGTGGCGTAGGGGATGATGCACTGCTCGGTGCGGCGGAAATCGTAATTGAACAGGTCCTGGAACCACATGCCAGCGACGAACAAGAAATTCCAGCGGTCGGCGCGGCGCTTCTGGATGTCGTCGTAAGTGCGATCACCCGAAACTTTGCCGTAGTTGTGACCCGTGGCGCCAAAGCATTTATCGAATTTTTTCAGCAGGTCTGCCAGACGAAAATGCGTGGGCGAATTGTAGGGGTTGTAATTGCGCAACAGTGAAAGCGCTACGCCCAGTACAGAAAGGAACTTGCCGCGCGCGGCATCATTGACCCGTGCCACGTCCTTGGCCAGTTGTTCGGCATTGAGAAAGGAAGTGACTGCGGCGCGCTCTTTAGTCTCCTTGTCGATCATCACCGCCAGGCCCACACCGCAATTGGGATGACACCCGCAGCTCAACTGTCCCCATTCGTGCTGCGGACCGTGCACCAGATCGGCCCAATCCGAGAACGTGCTCATGAACGAAATGGGGAACCAGTCGCGGGCGGGCTCGCCTATACCGGTCTGGCTTCTTACGTCGTGCGCCAAATGCGACAGCGTGTAGCGCTGGGCGTGTCTGCGCTCGTCGGTAATGGCCTCATCGCGGCCTGTGAACGAAACCGGCTGGAAGGAGCAGAACGAAATTCTCTTCGGATTATCGAGCGCGAACTCGATGATGCGGCCTACCTGCTCGTTGTTGATGCCGTTCAGAATGGTGGTGACTGGAACAATTTCGACTCCCGCCTTGTGCAGATTCTCGATCGCCCGCAGCTTGACGTCGAACAGGTTGCCAACTTTGCGGTGGGCGTTGGCCGCGTTGCCAATGCCGTCGAACTGCAGATAGGCGTAGCGCAGGCCCGCGTCCGCAGCGGCCTTGGCAAATTCGAAACTCTTCGCGAATTCGATGCCGTTGGTGGCTGCCTGCACGCTGTTATAGCCCACCTTGCGGGAATAACTCACGGCATCCATGAAATGCGGCGAGATCGTAGGCTCGCCGCCAGAGAACTGTACCGACATCTGCCGCTTCGGCTTAATTGAAATGGCATTGTCGAGCATGGTCTTGATCTCTTCCCAACTCAGCTCATGCACAAATCCAACCTGATTAGCGTCCATAAAACACGGATCGCACATCATGTTGCAGCGGTTGGTGAGATCGATGGTCAAAACTGATCCGCGCCCGTGCTTGATCGTGCTCGAGCCGTGATTGTGGAGCTTCTCATCACTGTGGGCGCGGATGTCACGGCCTGGGAAAACATCTTCCAGATGCTTGAAAAACGCGGTGTCCATGGCCATTACATCTTCAAAGTGTCCGTGGATTGGGCAATCCTTCACCATCAGGATTTTGCCAGCGCGCTCGATGACTTTGGCTTTGATTTCGCCGGGCCGCTCGTTGACCAGAATCTTGTAGTCACGCTTGCCTTCGAGAATCTCTTGGCGGATCTCGGGAATGCAGCGGGGGCACAGCGAATCGGTTTCACGCGGCCAGCCCAGCGGCGGTTTGGTCTTCTGATACGACTTCAATAACGGCTTGTCTGACCATTTCGGAGTGAAGGAGGGATTTTGGCGGATCTGATTCAGCTTATCGAAAACGAGCCAAGCCGCGCCCGCGGCATAGGTCAACGCTTTCTCGGCGTACTTGATCGGTTTGTGCATATCCTCTCGCCTTCCTATCGGTTACAGAATTTCCGCAGCATGGATTGCAAAACGAGCGTTATCGTCGTTTTCGTGGCGTGCTCCCGAGTATAGTCCAAGCCCCAGTCGTGGTACTACGCGAATGAATTAAGCTGCTTGTTTTGTTAGTTGTATGGCGAGACTCGGGGGTCGAATGGCTTCGAGGAAAAGCTTGCTCACCGGCGTTAACGCCATGAAATCAGCACAGTTAGCGTTATTGCGCACGTAGGTGCGCCCGAAATCGGCAAATTTCGCCCCTCTTATCCGCCTCCGAGCCTATGAACTTATTGCCGCGCGACTTCGTAATCCCGGCATCGTCTAAGCAGGAGAAAAACGTTGAACAGCTTGTCAAGTGACATACGGTACGCCATCAGGACCCTGACGTGCGATCGCGGTTTCGCGGCCATTGCGGTACTGACGCTCGGTCTCGGTATCGGCGCCAACACCGCCATTTTTTCGATCGTCAACAGCGTGCTCCTCAAGCCGCTCGAGTATCGCGAGCCGGGACGACTCTATGTCGTCGCCGAAGTCCTTCCAGGATAAGCGCAACTTTATCCGATGCTGCCCGACAATGCGCTGCATTTCACCGAGTGGCGAAAGCACTGCGGTTCGTTCGAGCGCATGGCGGCACTGGACTCCCGGACTCTCAACCTAACCCGGCGTAGCCGGAACCAAAAAAGGGTATACAAGTCCGATTCTTTTGGAATGGCCACCAAACCCGCATGGATAAAGGGCCACACGGCACTATCGAAAAATATCTTGCCAGAAAAAACATCGATTCCATGATAAAGGGACTAACGGGAGCGGGAGAGCCGGAGCGCGTTGACGTGGTGTGCGCGTCGGCCAACTTGTTCGAGGTGCTTGGTGTGCAGCCGCGACTGGGTGGCGGGTTTATGGAAGAAGAAGACCAGCCCAGCCGCAACCAGGTGGTGGTCATCACTGAATCGCTATGGCGACGGCACTTCAACGCCGACCCAGCGCTGGTAGGCAAGACCATCACACTCGATGGCGCGGCACACGTCGTGGCCGGCATTCTTCCGCCGGATTTCCGCTTTCCTTCAGGCGATCACCTGGGGCACTTGTTCGCGCTCGGCCCGCGCACGGAGATTTTCAAGCCGCTGGGGCTGAACCTCAAAGATGTCTCGAACCTCAGTGAGTTCAACTACACCGTCATCGCCAGGGTTAAAGCGGGCGTGAGCCAGGGTCAGGCTCTGGCGAATTGAACGTGGTGCAGGCAGCTATCGCCAAGACCCTGCCCGAAAAGATGGAACTGCGTGCGGGCGCTGCTGCCTTTACAGGAACAGATGGTCGGGCTGTACGCCGAGGGTCTGCTGGTGCTGTTAGCCGCCGTAGGCGCGGTGCTGCTCATTGTCTCGGTCAATCTGGCGAATCTTTCCCTGGCAAGAAGCACGGCACGCGTGCGCGAGTCGGCTATACGGATTGCTGGGAGCAAGCCGCGCCCGCCTGGTGAGGCAGGCGCTCACGGCGAGCGCTCTACGGGCCTGGCTGGGCGGTGCGCTAGGTGCTAGGCCTGGTGTTCGCGCTGTGGGCCCTGAATCTGCTGGTCAAGAGCGCGCCCGTGGATCTGCCGCGCCTGAATGAAGTTCACCTGGACGGCCGCGTCCTGCTATTCGCATCTCTCGTTTCCGCGGCGACTGGTCTGCTGTTCGGCATTCTACCGGCCTGGCGGTTCACATCGGCTGATCCGCAACACGCGCTTCGTGCCGGCGGCCGCACATCTACCGAAGCAACCGATGGGACCGATGTCCGCGATCTTTCTGGTTGGATTCGAGGTGGGATTGAGCGCCGTTCTGCAGATTGTGGCGGGCTTGTTGATGACCAGCTTCGTCCGCCTGATGAGAGTGAACAAAGGGTTCAACCACGAGCACGGTCGAACTGAGTTTGCCGGCCGACCACTACGGCGAATCCCAGCAACGTAGCCACTTTTTCCAGGGGTTGCTGGCCTCAACGAGCAACTTGCCGGGTGTGCGCTGCCTCTCCAGGGCGGGACCTGGGTTGACGTAGTCTCGCTCGAAGGCGACCGCCGGCCGATGCTCGAGCGCCCCACCGTGAACGTGCGCTTCATCGGCCCGAGTTACTTCCAGACCGCCGGAATTCCACTGCGCAACGGCCGTGCCTTCGAGGAGCGCGACCGCACCAGAAACGTGGCCCTGTTTTCAGAAATGGCGGCCGGGCGCTTGTGGAGGCACCAGAGTCCAATGAGTAAGCGATTCGTGCGGGGCGACGATCAGGTTTACGAAATGATTGGAGTTGTCTCTGACGTGGGAACCAGCTTGAAGCAGGGCCCGGTGCCGACTGTGTACTACCCGTATTGGGATCGCCAGCGTTTTACGGTTTCGCTCCTGGTCCGGACCAACGTGAATCCAGGCTCCACGGGCGGCGCAATCCGGTCTGCGATCTGGAAGCTGGATTCGAGTATCGCGATTCCGCAAATTCGAACTATGGATCCGTTGATTGCGAAAGGCGCGGCGCAACAGCGTTTTCAGATGCTGCTGGTGGTGGTTTTTGGCGCCGCGGCATTGCTGTTGGCCAGCCTGGGAATCTACGGTGTGGTGTCGTACTCCATGGCACGGCGCACCAATGAGATCGGAATCCGCATGCCCTTGGGAGCGCGGTCCTGGGATTTGCATCGCATGGTGCTGCGGCAGGGATTGACGCCTGTGGTGCTGGGATTAGCTGTGGGGATCGGCGCGGCGCTGGGGTTAGGACGAGTGCTGAGCAGCCTGCTGTTTGAGGTGCACCCAAGCGATCCACTCACCATTGCGGGCGTCTCTATTTTGCCGGTCGCCGTGGGAACCCTGGCGTGCCTGATCCCGGCGGTTCGGGCCACGCAGATCGACCCGATGACAGCTCTGAGGGATGAGTAAGTTGTGTTCCTTCAGCCGGCAAGTCATGAAAATTTTCCGTCAGGAGCAACGGTATGCTATGAGGAAGTAGTGTGGGGTGGCACGCCGTCAAGTCCGACTGGTGGACCCCACGAAGGAGCAGTGCCGGCATATGCGTAGAGTCAATCTGCTCGAGGAACTTGCAAAAGACCTGGGCTACGGCTTCCGGATGTTGACGAAGTCGCCGGGTTTCATATTCACAGCGGTGCTGTCGGTGGCACTTGGCATTGGCGCGAACACCGCGATCTTCAGCCTGTTGAATGCTGTGGTATTACGCCTGCTGCCGGTGAGCGACCCACAGCAGCTCGTGCAGTTCACCTACACGGCTCCCCTTTGGGGCGGGAAAGTTGGTTCGGCTATCCGGAGCTCGAACGCTTCCGCGCGCGGTCGAAGACGCTCTCCGGCATCTTCAGCGGCACGGGGATCGGGCGCGTGAACGTGGCGTTACGTGGGACGTGCGGCCTCGCGCAGGGCGATGCCTACACCGACAATTTCTTCTCTGTACTCGGAGTCACGCCGCAGTACGGCCCGTTCTTCTCGGCGGGTGAAGACCGGGCGGATGCCTCGGTAGCGATCCTCAGCGATCGTTACTGGCGTAATCGCTTCGGTTCCGACCCCTCTATCGTCGGTGGCGCAATTACCATCAACCAGATTCCGTTCACGGTAATCGGCATCACTCTTTCGGAGTTCTCGGGGATTGCAGTTGGAAGCGGCCCGGACGTTTGGGTTCCGCTCCATGCTCTGGATCGCCTGAAGCCCGACAGCAAACGCTGGACGGCTGCTTTCACGAGCTGGATGCTGATTGCTGGACGGCTTCGCCCCGGCGTCTCCGCCCTACGGGCGCAGGCCGAGCTCGATGTCATTCATCGGCAGTTGCTGGCGGAGCAGCTCTGGGTTTCCGAGCTCCGCGGCAGCGAGAATATGCAGCGCTTCGTCCGCGAAAGTCACCTGGTGCTCCGAACCGGCGCACGCGGCGCCATGAGCGGCATGCAGGACACCTACGCATTTCCGTTGAAGCTGCTGATGAGTGTGGCGGGCATCGTGTTTCTGGTGGCGTGTGCCAACGTGGCTAACCTGCTGCTGGCTCGCGCTTCCAACCGGCGCCGTGAGATCGCAGTCAGGCTGGCGCTGGGAGCCGCGAGGGCGCGTGGTGCGGCAGCTTCTCACGGAGAGCATCCTACTTGCCTCGATCGGCGGCATCCTGGCAGTACCGATGGCGTGGCGGGGCAGCGTGGCGCTGGTTCGCATGATCTCCACCGGCGATTTGCCTCGGTACCCCTCGACGTGCATCCCGACTGGTGGATCTTCGGCTTCACCGCCGCAGTATCCCTGCTCACGGGGATTCTGTTCGGCAGTTATTCGAAGAATTTTTCTCCGGGCTTCCGGTATTTGTACGCGACATCCAGATCCGGCTCGATTCCCAGACCCGGCCGATTTGGCACGGCGATTTTGCCGTCGCGGATCATGGGGCCGTCGGCATTCTTTACCAGTTGATCGAAAAAGGGGACGCTTGAGGCGTGCCATTCGAGCGCGATGAGATTTGGTACGGCCGCCGAAAGGTGTACACCCGCCATAGTCCCGAGCGGGCTGCTGATGTTGTGGAATGTGAGATTGACGTAATGCATGTCGGCCAAATCGCCCAGCTTACGGCCCTCCCACAGACCCACCTTCCGCACATCCGGCGCAAGCACGCGCAGCCCGGCTTCGATGATGAGACGCTCAAAATCGAGCCGGAAATAATGGTTCTCTCCAACCGCCAGCGTGGTACGCGTATTGCGCTGCACGACGCCGAGTGCGCGAATATTCTCCGGTGGCACCGGGTCCTCGAGCCATGTTAACTTGTATTTCTCGACGGCGCGCGCCAACTCGATGGCCGACTGCACGCCGTAGTTCCAATGACAATCGATCGCCAGACCAATCTCGTTACCCACGGCGTCGCGCGTTGCGCCAACAAGTGAGGCCATGTGTTCGATTTCGGGCCGGCTCAGGTCGCGGTTGTACTCATCCGTTTCGTAGGGAGTGGGAACATCGACGTCAAATTTCAAAATCTTGAATCCGCGCGCGGCCATTTCTTTGGCGCGGCGGCCGTACGATTCAGGCGTGAGATGGTCCTGGCCCGATGCGTCCCACCCGTGATGTTTCAGGCTGACCACGCTTTGGCGCCCACGCTCTTTCCCGGACTTGCGCATCCACTCGGGCGTGCGTGGCACTAACAACGGCGTGATACTTTCGAGTGCTTCGCCGGCATGGCAATCGGCATAGATCCGCACATGATCGCGATACTTGCCGCCCAGAATCTGCCAGAGCGGCATCTTGAATTTCTTGCCGATGACGTCGAGCAGCGCCGATTCCACTCCGGTGATGGCGTGAAACGTGAGCCCAGGCGAAGCATGGACACAACTGCTACGCATGCGCCGCAGCAGGCGATCGATAGAGGCCGGATCTTCGCCCACCAGGATGGCCGCGAAGTCGCGAATGACCCCGGTCAACCCGGGCCCCAGGAACGCTTCGCCGAAACCGGTGATCCTCTCATCGGTCTCGACCTTCACCAGGGTCCAGTCGAAGTTCGACTCCAGCACCGCCGTGCTAACATGCGTAATCTTCATAAGCTTTAACTTTTAACACGCAGGCGCACCGTTCTCAGCGGCTCGGCGTCCCGGTGTTTGGAAAAAGTTTGAAGGAGAGAAGTTAAATGCGAATTCTGGTGACCGGCGCGCAGGGATGTATCGGCGCGTGGACAGTAAAAGCTCTGCTGGATCGCGGCTTGGACGTTCTGAGTTACGATCTGGACCCGGAGCTGCGGCGCCTCTCGTTGATCGCCCCCAGCGAGCAGATGGCACGGGTTGCCGTCCGGGCCGGCAGGATTGAAGATACAGCGCGGGTCAAGGCGCTGGTCAAAGACGAGCAGATCACGCACATCGTGCACCTGGCGGCACAACTGATGCCTTTCTGCCAGGCCCATCCGGTGGAAGGCGCGATGGTAAACATCATTGGAACGCTGAACGTGTTTGAGGCGGCGCGCGACGCCGGCCGCCCGGTACGCGTAGTCTACGCCAGCTCTTCGGCGGTTTGGGGGCCGGAGGAGGCATACGGAAGCGGCAAGTTGACTGAATCAGATCCTCTCAAGCCGTCGACACATTACGGAGTCTTCAAGCAGGCGAACGAGGGCAACGCACGAGCCTTTTATCTGGCGAATGGAATCTCGAGCATCGGTCTGCGACCTTGGACCGTGTTCGGCGTGGGCCGGGACGCGGGGCTCACGGCAGACCCAACGCTCGCCATGAAATCCCTGGTCTTGGGGCAACCGTTCCAGATGCGACTTACCGGCCACATGGATTTACAGTACGTGGAAGACGTAGCTGAAACTTTCGTGCGTTGCGCGCTTTCACCACTGGAAGGCGCGCATGTGTTTAACCTGGAAGGCACCGTCATCACCATTGAGGACTTCATCAAGCAACTGGATGCTTTGTGGCCCGGCGCAGCCAAGCTGATTACGGCCAATGGACCCCAGGTGCCGGTGGCCTACAGAATGGACGGTTCCGAACTACGAAATCACATCCCCGGCATTCCGCAAACCCCGCTTCCCACGGCACTTAGTAAGACTCTGAGCGATTTAGCACAACTCCAATCAGAAAAACGACTTACGGGCTGAGTTCCCTATGCTAATTTGAAACGGACGCCTTCCCCGAGAGGTCGAAATAATAGCTGTCTTTTTGACCCCAAATGGCGAGGACAATGTCAGAACAAATCAGGGTTCTCGTCGTCGAGGATGAAGGGCCCGTTCGGGCGCTGCTACACGATTATTTGCAATCCCGCGGGTTTGAGATACATGGAGCCGCTTCGGGGGAGGAAGCCCTAGTTTTGCTGTCCGGGGAGGACTTTGATCTGGTCCTTTCTGACGTGCGGATGCCCGGCATCAACGGTATGGATCTGCTGTCGGAGATCCGCCGGCGGCACAGTGGAGTCGGAGTAGTCATGCTTACCGGTTGTGAAGATGTTTCACAGGCCGTGAATGCGATGAAGACGGGTGCGCTGGACTATATTCTGAAACCTTTTCGTCTCGAAAACGTGGAAGCAAGCGTCCGCCGGGCTCTGGAAAAACACGGCGAGAGTCGCCGGCAGGCATGCTACCTCCGGGACCTGGAGAAGACCATTGAAGAGCGAAGCGTCGCGTTGCGTGACACGCTGAGAAGTCTCAAGGAAGCTTCGGAGGAAACTCTGGAAGCGCTTGTGGCTGCGCTTGACGCGCGCGAACATCAGACGCTGGCACACTCGAAGCGGGTGAGCGAATATACAGTGCACCTGGCCGAAATCATGGACGTGAGCAGCGGCGCGATGGAGGCGATGCGCAAGGGCGCCATGCTGCACGACGTCGGAAAAATCGGCATCTCGGATACGATTCTGCTCAAGCCGGGAAACCTCACCGTTGAGGAATGGGTGGAAATGCGCAGACATCCTGAAATCGGCCATTGGATTCTAAACAGCGTTGAGTCGCTGAAGTCCGCATCAGAGATCGCGCTGGCCCATCACGAGCGCTTTGACGGCCAGGGCTATCCGCGAAACTTGAAAGGGGAAGAAATTCCACTGGGAGCGAGAATCTTTGCCGTGGCTGATTCACTGGACGCGATCACTTCGGACCGGCCCTATCGGCAGGGAAGGTTCTACGAAGAAGCCCGGTGGGAAATTATCCGGAACTCCGGAACGCAGTTCGACTCACGCGTGGTGGACTCCTTTCTCCGTGTTTCACCCGAAGTTTGGGACCACATCCGCCGCGCTACGCTCGAGGCCTGGAGCGCGGAACGCGCGAACTGATTCCGGTAGAGGCAGTGAAATGATTGGAGCTAAACAACAATCCGAGTACAAACAACCAGAGGAAAGCAGAACTTCCACCCAGCTTCTGTTCGATGAAAGCCCCGAGCCGATGCTGGTGGTGAATGCCGGCACGCTCGAGTTCCTGGAAGTCAACCGCGCCGCAGTTCAAAAGTACGGGTACAACCGCGATGAATTTCTCAAGTTGCGGCTCACGGATCTGGTGCCCGCCGAGGATCGGGAGAAGGTCCAGGAATCCCTTCAAGGAGAACGGTCCGAAGGGTCTGGAATCTGCGACGTCCGCCACCTGATGAAAAGCGGGAAAGCCGTGGAAGTGGACATGCTGGTTCACCACATCCGCTACGCCCGCAAGAAGGCTGCCCTGGTGGTTCCGCAGGATTGTACACACCGCAAGCAGCTCGAAGAGCACCTCCGTCAAGCGCAGAAGATGGAGGCCGTCGGAATGCTGGCGGGCGGCATCGCGCACGATTTCAATAATCTGCTCACCATCATCAACGGATACAGCCAGATGCTGCTCAGCAGCCTTTCCGAGAGCGACGAGAACCGCAGCTCGGTCGAGCAGATCATGAAGGCCGGGGAACGCGCCGCCGAACTGACGCGCCAGTTGCTCACGTTCAGCAGGCGCCAAGTGGTGCGGCCCAAGGTGCTGGACCTCAACGTGGTGGTAGCGGGCGCCGCCGTCATGCTGAAACGGTTAATCGGCGAGCACATCGAGCTACGCCTCATTGCCGCACCGGAACTGGCGAGGATCCATGCCGACCGGAGCCAGGTGGAACAGGTGATCATCAACCTGGCGGTGAACTCGCGCGACGCCATGCCCGCCGGCGGCACTTTGACTATCGAAACTCAAAACATGGAGTTCAGCGAACCGTATCCCGGTCCTCACACCACTTTGAAACCGGGCCGGTACGTCATGTTGGCGGTAAGCGACACAGGCACCGGTATGGACGAACAGACACGCTCGCGCCTGTTCGAGCCGTTCTTCACCACAAAAGCGCAGGGGCATGGAACGGGACTCGGGCTTTCGACAGTTTACGGCATCATGAAGCAGAGCGCCGGCGAAATCATGGTGGACAGCGAGCCGGGTCACGGCACTTGCGTGAAGGCTTATTTTCCAGCCGCCAGCGCCTCACTTCCGGCCGCGGATACTGACACTCCACGCGAGGAGGCGGCCCCCGGTTCAGAAACCGTCATGGTTGTCGAAGATGACGAGGCCGTGCGCAGGCTGGTTCGCGATACGCTCGAGAAACAAGGATACCGGCTGCTGGTGGCGGCCAGCGGTCCCGAAGCGCTGAGCATCGCGGAGCGTTTTGACAGCCCGATTGAATTGCTGATCACCGATATGGTGATGCCTCAGATGAGCGGCAGGCAACTGGCCGAGCGAATGAAAACAGTGCGGCCTCATACTCAGATTCTTTTTATTTCAGGCTACACCGAAAGCGCGATTGTGCAGACCGCAGCTTTGGGCTACGAGAATACTTTCCTGCAGAAGCCCTTCACGCCATCGATGCTTTCACGCGCGGTCCGCGAGCTGCTGGACAAAGCGCACAAGCCGATGTCACCTAAAGCAGAGAGTTGCAGCTGCTGAGGTTCATCCCGTGGTCGGGCGGGCTGCGACCTGGGGTTCGTTTCCACCCACGCCAGATTCCTCAGCTGCACCAGTTGCGGACATACCAGTCGATGACCTGCTGGCCGCTGAGTGCCACCAGGATTCCAGCAAATCCCAGAAATGTGCCAAAGGGCAACTGATATGTCCCGGCCTGCTTCCTTGTCGCCAGTATATAAACGAACCCGATAACAGAGCCGAGTATGGAGCCCACAACCAGAGTCAGAAGGGTGGCGCGCAAGCCGAGAAACGAGCCCAGCATGGCCATCATCCACACGTCGCCCAAGCCCAGGCCTTCTTTGTGACGGAGTTTCTCGAAAACCAATCCGCCCAGCCAGAGAAATCCCGCCGGCATAGCAGCGCCCAGCACGGACTCGGCGAGTGACATCCAACGCTCGGTCCAGTGAACCCCGAAGGCGCCGAGCAGCGCGTGCGCGATCATATCGTCGACAGGGACGAAACATGCGAACACCAACCCAACCAGCATTCCCCCGATGGTGAATTCTTCGGGCAGGAAACGTTCTTCAAGATCGGCGAAAGTCAAGCCCACAAGCAGCGCCATGAGCAGGCAAAGCCTGGCGGCCGCGGCGGTCAATCCGAGCGCATGAACCACCGCGAAAAACAGGACCGCGGTGAAGAACTCGACGACGAGATAACGCCAGGGAATGGCCGCACGACAGTAGCGGCAGCGCCGGCGCAAAACAAAATAGCTGACCATCGGAACGTTGTCATACCAAGCGATGGGATGCTCGCAATGCGGGCAGAAAGACCGCGGCCGCACCACGGAAATGTCGCGCGGCATGCGATAAATACAGACGTTCAGAAAGCTGCCGATCAGCAGCCCGGCAACAATCGCAATGATAGATTCGAGCATCAGCACAGCGTCCGGTAAACCGCGAGGGTGCCTGCCACCATCTCACCGGCCGAGAATTTCTCCTCGACTTTAAGTCGAGCGTTCCGTGCAAGTGAGCCGGCCCACGAGGGATCCTGCTTGAGACGCAGAATTGCCTGCGCGACGGCCTCCGGTGTGTTTTCGACCAACAGGCCGGTGCGCTCGTGCTCGACAATTTCGGGCAACCCGCCGGCATTGCTTGCGATCACCGGAACGCCCGCGGCCATCGCCATGAGAACCGCAGAGCCCAATCCTTCCGAATGCGTAATGTAGACGAACATGGCGGCCCGACCAAGATCACGCTCCAGATTTTCTGAAAATATCAGGTCCACGCGGGCCAATTCCGCGGCTTGATGGACGAGCACCGTGCCTTTCTTTGGATCGTTGGTTTTCGGAGTGACGATCTCGCTGCCTCCTTGCGCTGATTGAGATGGGTTGAGCGGCACACCGTCATACACCACTGTAATGCGCCAGGGATCGATTCCGGCCGTGATCATTTCGTTTTTCACAAAATGCGAGATAGCGATGTAGTGTGCGGCGCGGTCATATTTCAGGCGGGAAAGCAGGTTCCGGCCGATGGGAAAGGCCACGCGCCGCGAGACCACCAGAGGTCCGGCCGCAGCCAACGCAGCCAGCGTGTGAGAGCGAGCATCGTGGGCATGGACTACATCGGCGGTCCGGACGCAATTCACAACCGAACAAAAACTCAATGGGCGTGCATCCAGACGGCGCGCGCGGGCTTCTTCGAAAAGCGGCGATCGGGAGCGCGCCAGCAGGATATTTTCCTGTCCCGCGTCGTGCAGGCCTTCCATCAATCGCAGCACCTGCCATTGGCCTCCGCGCATCTCATGACCGGCGTCGAGGTGGAGAATCCGCATGTCGAAAATTCTTCAGCGCCGAGGCGCCGTATGCCTGACTGGGCTGCGCTTTTCGCCGCTCCGGGGCAAACGTTCATCCGCTCATGTTCCGCGCTTTGGCGTACTTGAGAAACGTGTAGAGCGCAGCCATGTAGGCGATGGTGAGCCCTTCGAGGCCGTCCTGAAAGCCGCGTTGAATGATATAAGTCTTGGCGAAGGTCCAGGCAGGATCCAGAATCATGTTGCGCAAAAGAATCTTCTGCTTCCGCGAGACCAGCTCTTCGGCCGCGAGCGTGGTGTAGCGGTCCATGGTCTTCAGGTGCTCGGAAAGCGAATCGCACGTGAAGTGCAGCAGATTCGATTCCAGATGGCCGACGCGGCCGTTCACCTCCACGTTCTCATGCACGAAGTTTCCAGTCCAGTTCGCCTTGGCGCGGTGATAAAGCCGCACTTTGCGGTCGGGGTACCAGCCACAGTGTAGGATCCAGCGGCCCAGATATTGCGCCAGGCGCGGCATGGTGTAGGCGTCGTAGCCCGGGCCCTTTTTTTTCAAATTCCAGATTTCACCTTCGAGTGACTCGCTCAAGGCTTCATCGGCATCGATAGACAGGATCCAATCGTGCCGCGCCTGCTCGGCGGCGAAATTTTTTTGCGCGGCGTAGCCGGGCCACGGGCTCTCGACCACCCGCGCGCCGAGTTTGGAGGCTAGCTCTGTGGTGCGATCGACGGAGCCCGAGTCCACAACCAGTATTTCATCGCAACAGCGCAGGCTTTCGATGGAGCGCGCGATGTGACGCTCCTCATTGAGTGTGATGATCGTGGCGGTGATCTTCATTCGCCGGGATCAGAAGCCGCCGGTGTAGGCGATGGGCGACAAGGTGAAGCATAGCAGGAAAATGACCAGAGAGATCCAGGCCAGTTTCCGGCGGCCCCAACCAATTTCGGCAGGGTCGTATATGGCGGGGTGGCGCATGCCGAACAGAAGCAAGAGCAGAGCCCAGACCAACCATCCCTGCCAGAAGAAGATGCCGATGGGCACCAGCATCGCGGCGAACGTACGGGAAAGCGCTTTGTGCCTGTCGCCGGCAATGGAGTAAAGAATATGACCGCCATCGAGCTGGCCGATGGGAAGCAGGTTCAGCGCCGTGGCCAGGATGCCGATCCATGCGGCCCGCGCCACCGGATGCAGGTAAATGTCGGCGGTCCCAATACTGGGGAATATGGCACGTTCGAGCAGCCAAAGCAGCGCCGGGGTTCCGAAAGTAAATGCGCCCTGATGGCCGATGCCAGGAATGATTTTCGAAAATGCCAGACCGATGGCCAGCGCCGGAAGCAGAAAAACGAAACCGGCGATGGGTCCCGCCACACCGACATCGAACAAGACGCGTTTGCTGTAAATGGGCGAACGGATGCGAATGAATGCGCCGAGAGTGCCGGTGAAAGTCGGGGCCGGTAGAAAATACGGGAGACTGGCGTCAACGCGGTAATACACACAGGCCAGGTAATGCCCGAATTCGTGGGCCAGCAAAATAGTCAGCAGCGTGAGTGAGAACGGCAGGCCCTGGAGCAGCACTGAAGGTTGCTTCCACCACATTCCAAATGCGGCCAGATCCCGCTCGAAATCGAAGAACGGCAAGTTGTGCGCGAAGTTGTACTGCATGCGCGCGCCCACGATGGTGGTGCTCACGAGCGTCAGCGCGAACATCAGCCCGTGAAGCCAATAGCGCGGACGCCGGCGCGCCGGCGCAACAAGGCGCGCTTCAACGCCGTTGGTTGCGGCAGAAGGGTAGAATGCGGGCGAAAAATCCTGCGGGGACACAGTGCCTACGTTACGAAAGCTTTACTGCAGACTCTGCAGCTCCTTGCCGGGCTTAAATCGGACCGCCTTGCCGGGCGGAATGGAAACCTCGGCGCCAGTTCGAGGGTTCCGGCCAATACCGGTTTTCCGAGGTTTGACATTGAACACGCCGAAACCGCGCAATTCGATTCGGTCGCCGTGTTCCAGCGCCTTCTTCATGGTCTCGAAAACGGTTTCGACGGCCATCTCGGCCTTGGTCTTAGTGATGCCGGTTCTGTTGACTACCTCATTGATAATATCGAGCTTGATCAAGACGCCCTCCCTCGCGAAGGTCAACATCATGATAAGATTAGGCTTACGGCCATGTCAAGCAAAGCGCAGCCGATGCGCCGCGCAAGTATAGATAAAAGCCACTTTTGCCGTACTTGCGCCAGATTTGTCACAGGAGTGACGGTGGTCACTGTACTCGACGCTAAAGGCACCCCGCATGGCATGACAGCGAGCTCCTTCACGTCCGTTTCGCTCGATCCGCCGCTGGTTCTGGTGTGCGTGGATCACCGGGCGACGGTCCTTGAGTACTTCCGCCGCGCCAGCCATCTGGGGATCAATGTGCTGAACGAGGACCAGCGAGAGCTCTCGGTTTTATTTGCGCGACGCGGGCAGAATCGCTTCATCGGCATCGAGTGGCATGCGGGCCAAACTGGGGTACCGCTCATTCCGCGCGTGCTGGCCCACTTCGAGTGCGGGCAGCACAAGATGGTGGACGCAGGCGACCACGCAATCTTAATCGCGGAAGTCTTACACGCCGAGCACCGCGAAGGCCGGCCCCTGGTTTACTTCGGCAGCGATTACCACCGCTTGGACGGACATAGTCGAAGTTAAGGGCGCCGGCTTTATTTTCATCGGGCACGAGGAATTCTGTATTCTGGTAATTAACGCGGGCGGTTCAGCCCGTGTTTTCCGACAAAACTGATGCCCACGAACACCGAGCCCAATCCACTTCTCGAAGTCAACTTCCGCATTCCGTTCGATCGCATTCGCGCCGAACATGTGGAGCCAGCGATGAAGAAGTTATTAGCCGAGTCGCGAGAGCGGATGAATGCCATTGCGGCGGAGGCGCGGCCGCGAACGTTTCAAAACACGATGCAGGCGCTCGATGAGATGACCGAACAGCCGGATTATGCGATGTCGGTGGTGAAACACCTGGAATCGGTGGCCACCTATCCGGAGTTGCGCGCGGCGCATAACGCGGTGCAGCCCGAAGTCAGCGCATTCTATTCCTGCATTCCGCTGGACGAAGGATTGTGGAAAGCGGTGCAGCAATATGCCTCGACCGAAGAGGCGCAGAAACTGGCGGGCACGCGAAAACGCTTTCTCACGAAAACCATCGACAGCTTCCGGCGTCACGGCGCGGAACTCGATGCCGCCGGCAAAGCGCGCCTGGAGCAGATCGACGTCGAGCTGAGCAAGCTCACGACAAAATTCGGCGAGAACGTTCTGGATTCAACCAATGCATTCGAGCTGGTGATTGCCGATGAATCCAAGCTCGCCGGTTTGCCGCCCACGGCCATCGCCGCCGCTCGCGCCAGCGCCGAGGCAAAGGGAGTAGCAGGCTGGCGCTTCACGTTGCAGGGGCCGAGCTATACCGCGCTCCTGACCTATCTGGCTGATGCGTGGGTCCGGGAGTATGTGTATCGGGCGTACACGACGCGGGCCACTTCGGGCGAATTCGACAACCGCGCTTTGCTGGGCCGGATTTTGGAGTTGCGGCGCGAAAAGGCGAAACTGCTGCGTTTCCAAAATTTTGCTGACCTGGTGATCGAGGACCGTATGGCGCATTCGGGCGAGCGGGCGGAGAAGTTCCTGGCGGAGCTCAAAGTAAAGACCGAGGCACGATTTCGGGAGGAGAACCAGGAGCTCACGGCTTTCCGGCGAACTCTGGAAGGTGCCGGTGCGCCAGAACTGGCAGCCTGGGACATCGGATATTACGCGGAAAAACAACGAGCGGCGCTCTACGATTTTGACGAAGAGGCCCTGCGGCCCTATTTCCCGGTGGAGCGCGTGATCCAAGGGATGTTTGAAACGGTCTGGAGGTTATACGGGATTCGAGTGGTCGAGGAGTCCGGTGTTCCGGTGTGGCATCCGGACGTGAAGTATTACGGGATCTACGATCAGGACGGAACCCTGCTGGGCGCTTTTTACGCGGACTGGTACCCACGCGAGGCCAAGCGCGGCGGCGCCTGGATGGATGCATTCATTACGGGGGTGCCGGGGGACGGCGGATTTCTTCCTCACCTGGCTCTGATGTGCGGCAACCTCACTCCGCCGATTGGCGGTGAGCCGGCGTTACTCACGCATCGCGAAGTCCAGACCATCTTTCACGAATTCGGCCATCTGCTGCACCATTGTTTGAGCCGCGTGGAATTGAGGAGTCTGGCGGGGACGAGCGTCGCCTGGGATTTCGTCGAACTGCCGTCGCAGATCATGGAGAACTGGTCCTGGGAGCGGGAGGCGCTGGACCTGTTTGCGCGCCACTACTAGACCGGGGCGCCGATTCCTGAAGAACTGTTCCAGAAAATGAACCGCGCGCGAAACTTTCGAAGCGCGAATGGGCAGATGCGGCAGCTCGGGTTTGGCTACGTGGATCTGGCGTTGCACATCGATTATTCGCCGGCACAGCACGGCGACGTCATGGATTATTCACGCAAGGTTCTGCAGGAGTTTGCGCCCGCCCCCTTTCCAAGCGACCACGGCATGATCGCGTCGTTTACGCACCTGTTCGCGAATCCGGTGGGCTATGGCGCCGGTTACTATTCCTACAAATGGGCTGAAGTGCTGGACGCCGACGCCTTCACGCGTTTCCGCGAGCACGGCATTTTCAGCCGCGACATTGGCCTGGAATTTCGCGAGAAAATTCTCTCCAAAGGAGACAGCGAAGATCCGGCCGAACTGTATCGCCGCTTTATGGGCCGCGACCCGGATATGAACGCGCTGCTCGAAAGGTCGGGTCTGCTCACTGTGAACCGGGCATGAAATCCGGTTGCCTGGTGGCTGCGGCGCTGGTGATGTTGACCGCATGCGGCAGTTCTTCGCCGCCACCGCAGGAGGCGCCGCAACCCGCGCCCGTGGCGAAGGCCAAGCCCATCGACGAGAGCCGGCGCTTCCCGCTGGCTGACCAGGTGAGCATTCAACTGGTGAACGACAAGCTGCTCAATAAAGATTTCCTCCCGGGCGGAAACGTTGCCGAGTACCGCCGGAAGGGAAAGAGCTGGGAGCAGTTCCTGCTGCGTTCGGGCAACGCAGAAGCGGCAGCGCTGCTACTCTTCGATTTCAAAAATCATTTACGCGATGCGAAATACCTGCCTCACATGGGCGGCTACTTCGGCACGGACGGCGCGAAACCCGTCTACATTTTCCAGAAAGGCGCTTTCCTTGCAGGCTTCGCTGGGTTGCCCGAGAAAGAGGCGGACCCGCTGGCGCGGCAGTTTGCGGCGCGGCTGAACTGAGCCGCCCGGCAGTTCAACGCAAAGACGACACGTCAATCAATCCTTAGCTATAGCTAAACTGGTTCATTGCTGGGCTACGCGCACCAACTGCTTTCCGATGTTCTCGCCTTGCAGCATGCCGATGAAGGCGCGCGGAGCGTTTTCGATGCCGTCGATCACTTGCTCGCGGTACTTGAGCTTGCCTGCACGGAGCCATTCGCGAGGAGTTTCAACCCTTCGCCGTACCGCGAGCTGTATTGAAATACCAGAAATCCCTCGGCTTTGGCTTGTTTGACAATCAAGTGCCCGAGCAGGCGCGGGCCCGTTGGCGGTTTGTCGGCGTTGTATTGCGAGATCTGGCCGCAGACCACGATGCGCGCTCTCACGTTGATGGACTTGAAGACGGCGTCGGTGATCGGGCCGCCGACGTTATCGAAATAGACGTCAACGCCTTTGGGGCAAAGCTCGGCCAGCCTGACGTCCAAATCAAATCCGGCGTAGTTTTGTAATTGAACGCGGCATCGAAGCCAAGCTCTCGAGTAATCCAATCCACTTTCTGATCGGAGCCGGCGATTCCCACTACGCGGCAGCCCTGCAGTTTGGCGACCTGGCCCACGATCGAGCCTACTGCTCCGGCGGCGCCCGAGACCACCACTGGTTCGCCCGGGCGAGGTTGGCCAATTTCAAGCAGCCCGAAGTAGGCGGTCAAACCGGGAATGCCAAGCACGTCGAGAGAAGTGGAGATGGGCGCCAGGTTTGGGTCCACCTTGCGCACGCCGTTGCCGTCTGAAACGGCATATTCCTGCCAGCCGAAGAACGCGTTGACGATGTCACCGGGCTTGAATTTGCGGGTGCTGCGAAACCATCACCACGCCCACGCCGCCTGCGCCCATCACCTCACCGATGCCGACCGGCGGCGCATACGATTTGACATCATTCTTCCGGCCGCGCATGTAAGGGTCGACCGAAACATATAGCAGGCGAACCAGGATTTCGCCGACACGAGGAGCAGGCAGGGGCGATTCAAACAATTTGAAATCCGATTCTTTAGGGAGTGAGTCCCGCGGGCCGCGCTGCCAGGGTGATTTGTCGATTAGTCTCCGGCATACTTCTTGAGCTCCAGCTTGGCGATGCTTTCCAGATGTACTTCGTCCGGTCCATCGGCCAGGCGCAGTGTGCGGCTGTTGGCCCACGCAGATGCCAGGCCAAAATCATCCGACACGCCCGCTCCGCCGTGGGCCTGAATGGCACGATCGATCACACGCAGCGCCATATTGGGGGCGACAACCTTGATCATGGCAATCTCAGCACGCGCGCCTTTGTTGCCGAGTTTGTCCATCATCCAGGCGGCGTTCAGCGTCAGCAACCGCGCCTGCTCGATTTCGATGCGGGATTGCGCGATATCGGCACGCACGGTACCGAACTCCGCCAGTTTGCGGCCGAACGCGACCCGCGATTCCACGCGCCGGCACATGGCTTCGAGTGAGCGCTCTGCGACCCCGATCAAGCGCATGCAATGATGAATGCGCCCCGGCCCGAGCCGGCCCTGAGCAATTTCGAACCCGCGCCCTTCACCCAGCAGAATGTTCGATGCAGGCACGCGGACATTCTCGAAAACAACTTCGCCATGCCCGTGCGGCGCGTCATCATAGCCGAAGACGGGCAGCATGCGGCGGATGGTGACGCCCGGTGCGTCGAGCGGAACAAGAATCATGGACTGCTGTTGATGGCGTGGAGCCGAGGGGTCGGTCTTGCCCATGAAAATGGCGATTTTACAGCGCGGATCGCCGGCGCCCGAAGACCACCACTTGCGGCCATTGAGGACGTAATCGCCGCCCTGGCGCACGATGCTGGCACGAATATTGGTTGCATCGGAGGAAGCCACATCCGGCTCCGTCATGCAGAAGCACGACCGAATTTCACCCGCCAGTAGCGGTTTCAACCAGCGCTGTTTCTGCTCCGCGGTCCCGTAACGCGCCAGAACTTCCATGTTGCCGGTATCGGGCGCCGAACAATTGAATACCTCGGGGGCTATTGAAGAACGGCCCATGATTTCGCACAGCGGCGCATATTCGAAGTTCGAGAGCCCGGCTCCTTCCTCGCTGTCCGGCAGGAACAGATTCCACAAACCGGCCGCCCGGGCTTTAGGTTTCAGTGCTTCGAGAATGGGTGTGGGGTGCCAGCGATCATTCGAGCGAAGTTGCTCCGCGTGCAGCTTTTCATTCGGATAGATGTGCTCATCCATGAACGCCTGGAGCTTCGAATCGAGCTCGCGGACACGATCGGAGTATTCGAACAGCATAGGACACCTGAACGATATCACGGGCAGGTCGCCAGCGATTATCGCGGCGATGCGGGAAAGAGCGCGAAAGCTGGATTACTGGATGGTGCTTTGGCCTTCCACGCCGAAATCCGCGGCAACCACGTTGCGGTTGATATGCCGGTCCATATCGATCACGTACGTCTCTTTGGCGTCGATCAACACCGGTGAATGCGTGGCGGCGATAATGCGGAAATTTTTCTGATCGACCAGCTCCAAGAGCATTTTCAAAATACGCCGCTGATTCGAGACTGACAACGCCATCTCCGGCTCGTCCAGGAGCAAGACAGTACCGTCGGGAAAACTCGGAAACGTTTCGCGGAACATGGAGAGCATCACCTGACCGTGACTGGCCATGCGGATGAATTCTTTCATTTCGGGTTGGTTGTCGAAGAATTCCAGGTGCGCGCGGGGATTGTGCTGCTCGGCGTCGAAAAGAAACACACGGCCCGGTTCGACGGCTTCGCCCTCGAGCTTGTAAATGTAGCCGTCGATGGCCTCACCACGGATCGCATAGTAAATCGAATGAAGCAACGTGGATTTTCCACAGCCGTTTTCGCCTGTCAGCAGGACCAGCGGGTGGCGAAGATCCACCATGATCGGCATGTGGAAGTTCAGGTTTGTGAAAACGGGGTGGGCCAAAATCTTCAGTAACATAGAGAGCCTTCAGGATACCTCAAACACTCAAAATGGTCTGATCTTCACCAATCAGCCGAGGCTTGATTCCGCATCCGCCATAAGATGATAGTAGGGTGGGGCTTGGCGTGACGACACGCGCCTGCCCGGTCGACAGGACGAGTTTGTGGGCGGAGCGTCCGAAAAATGTACTCGCTATCACAACAGGAAAGGAAAGAGGAACATATGGCTAACCAGCATAAGAACAGTCAGAATACCGGTTGGATCATCTCTGGTGTGGCAATTGGCACCGGCATCGCGCTCGCGTACGCGGCTAGCAGAAGACGCAAGAATAGCTGGCAGAACCGGCTCGTGGAGAAAGCGGAGACCGTGGTGCGGAAACGGGAGGATTTGGTGGACTCGGGCAGAGATGTGATCGACCGGATCCGCATTATCTACGACGAGAGCCGCAAACTGGTCGAAGACGCGTCGGATCTCTGGGCACACGGTCGCCGGCTGGTACGCGGTTGAAAGCCCGGCAGGCTGCTGAAAATCTGTGGCAGTCTGATGTCTGCGCCACCGGCGCTTTTACCGGGGTGTGCCTCGTCTGACTGATTTCTGACTGATGATGATGTTATACTGCCGTCCCAATGAGGCGGCTGGCAGCGTGCGTGGTGGCGGTCCTCTCTATTGCTGAGGACGGCCGCGCCCAACATCCGACTGAAGCCACACCCCAACCCAAAAGCACGCCTCAGGACATCGCGGCTGGAGCGCGAATCTATGGATCTCAGTGCGCGTATTGTCACGGAACGCGGGGCGAAGGGGGGCGGGGCGCCGTGCTCGCCAGACGTCGGCTGTTGCACGCGGCTGACGACCTGGCCGTATTCCATCTCATCGCCCAAGGTATTCCCGGCACGGAGATGCCGGGAAATCCGCTGAGCGCGAGCGAGATCTGGCAAATGGTCGCATTTATCCGAACCCTGGGGCTGGTCGAGCAGCAGCCTCTTACGGGAAATCCAGCCCGCGGCGAAGAATTGTACCGAACCAAAGGTGGATGCACTCGCTGCCACACGCTTGCCGGGCGCGGTGGCGCTCTGGGGCCCGACCTTACCGAAGTGGGCGGGAGGCGTAGCGCGGCCTATCTGCGCGAAGCGCTGACGAATCCCGAGGCTGCTGTCCCGGACGGTTTTCTTCAGGTTCACCTGATGACGACGAATGGTAGAAAAATCACCGGCGTGCGCCTGAACGAGGATGCCTTCTCCATTCAGATTCGTGACCTTTCGGATATTTTCCGTTCGTTCTGGAAGAGCGAACTGGCCGAATTCCACAGAGACGCCGGTCGTTCGCCCATGCCGGGCTACCGGGAGGCATTTACCAGCGCAGAACTGGACGATGTAGTTGCCTTCCTGGCATCGCAGCAAGGTGGATTGTGAGAATCCTTCTTGCATGTTGTGCCGCTGTCTCTCTGTCCGGCCAGGTGCCGTATCAAAGAATTCTGAATGCCGGGTCCGAAGCTGACAGTTGGTTGACTTACTCAGGCACATATCAGGCTCAGCGCTATTCAACGCTTGACCGGATCAACCGCACGAATGCCGGACGATTGAAAACGGCATCGATGTACCAGGTGCGCGCGCACCATAAATTTGAGACCTCGCCTTTGGTGTTCGACGGCATGATGTATATCAGCGAGCCGCCGAGCGATGTCACGGCGCTCGATCTGCGGACAGGCCGTCCCGTCTGGAGTTACCGCCGGACCGTTCCGACGGGTGTTCCGCTGTGTTGCGGGCAGGTGAACCGGGGCGTCGCCGCTCTGGATGATCAGTTGTTCGTCGGCACGATCGATGCACACCTGGTGGCGCTGGATCTGAAGACCGGCCGTGTCCGCTGGGACGTCCCAGTGGCCGACTACAAGACTGGGCACTCGATCACGCTTGCGCCGCTTGCCGTGAAGGACAAAGTCATCGTCGGCATTGCCGGAGCAGAATTCGGAGTCCGAGGGTTTCTGGATGCGTATGACGCGCAAACGGGCAAGCGTTTATGGCGCTTTTGGACTGTGCCGGGGCCCGGTGAGCCAGGTCATCAATCCTGGTCCGGCGACAGTTGGAAAACCGGGGGAGCAACGACCTGGCTGACAGGCTCTTACGATCCCGCGACGAACCTGCTGTATTGGGGGACCGGCAATCCAGGGCCGGACTTCATCGGGGATGCGCGCGCCGGTGACAACCTCTATTCGGATTGTCTGATTGCCTTGGATGCGGATACGGGCAAGCTCAAATGGTCCTTTCAGTTCGTTCCGCACGACGTGAACGACATCGATGCCAACCAGATTCCGGTATTAGTAGACACGAATTTTAAGGGACGGCCTCGTCAGTTAGTGCTGCTGGCAAACCGCAACGCCTTCTACTACATACTGGATCGGGTAACCGGCGAATTCTTGCAGGGAACGCAGTTCGCCACACAGACCTGGGCCAGGGGTCTGGACGTACGGGGACGGCCGATCCCCGATCCGTCAACAGCGCCGAGCGCCCGAGGAGCCAAGGTCTATCCCGATGATGATGGCGCGGCGAACTGGTACAGCCCTTCGTACAGTCCACAGACGGGGTTGTTTTACCAGAACGTTCGCGAGCAGGGCGCGATTTACTACGTGACAGAGGCCGTTTACGAGCCGGGCAAACGATTTATAGGGGCCAGCCGCCGCTCCATTTCTGGCGAAGAACCGTGGGGCGCACTTCGGGCGCTGGATGCGCTGACCGGTACGAAGAAGTGGGAACTGCGGCTGCAGTCTCCACCATGGTCGGGCATACTGTCGACGGCAGGCGGGCTGGTATTTTCCGGTGATATGGAGGGCAATTTCTTCGCGCTCGAGGCCGAAACCGGAAAACTCTTATGGCGCTTTCAAATTGGCGGAGCTATCTATGCCAACCCCATGACCTACATGAGCGAAGGCAGGCAGTATGTTGCCATAGCAGCGGGGAGTACCCTACTGGTCTTCGGAGTCGATGAGGATCCGCGATAATCCCCGTGCAGCAGTGCCCCTAACTAAGCCAAGCTAAGATCCCGTAAACTTAACAAAACCACACGCTTGCTCGGTGAAAAAAATGATTGCGCCCCGCTTGCCAGTGGCGTATTATTGCGCCGATAGGGTGATGGCTTCTTTCTGAAAATTGCTAAAAGGGGGAGTGTGTGTATGAAACGGGGTGTAGTCTCGTTCGCCCTGGTATTGCTTCTGTGCGCCTTGAACCTTCATGGGCAATCGCTGACTTCAGTGAGTGGGACAGTAACCGATCCCTCTGGCGCTTTAGTGGCCGGCGCCACGATCACGCTGACGAATATGGCTACTGGGTCGCAACGTCAGGACAAGTCTGACTCGAGCGGCCGTTACTCGTTCGCACAGATCCAGCCCGGAAAGTACAAGATCTCGGCGACTGCAACTGGTTTTGCGGGAGTCGATCTCAGCAATGTGGAGTTACTGGTGAACACGCCGGCGACCGTCAACATAGCGTTTGAAAAGCTGGGCGCCATCTCCGAGGTCATTTCTGTGACCGCGGAAGCCGTGCAAGTGAACACCACCGACGCCTCGCTCGGCAATGCTGTCAGCGGTAATGTCATCACGCAATTGCCATTCGAGGCACGCAATGTGGTGGGCCTGCTTTCGTTGCAGCCGGGCGTCGTCTTCCTGGGAGAACCGAATCCCGGCACTCTCAACGATTACCGCAGCGGCGCGGTGAACGGCGGAAAATCCGATCAGGCCAACGTTACGCTCGACGGCGTAGACGTCAACGACCAGCAAGACCGCAGCGCCTTCAGCAGCGTTCTGCGGGTGACGCTCGATTCGGTCCAGGAATTCCGCACCATCACCACAAATGCCGGCGCGGACCTGGGGCGCACGTCCGGCGCACAGGTCACACTTGTCACCAAGAGCGGCACCAATACGGTACACGGGAGCGCTTACGAGTATCTGCGCAATACCAAGACGAGTGCGAACAGCTTCTTCAACAATGCCTCGGGAGTGCCCAAGGAAAGACTCAACCGCAACGTTTTCGGTGCGTCGGCGGGCGGACCGATCAAGGCCAACCGCCTGTTTTATTTCTTTAACTTTGAAGGACGCCGAGACCGCAGCGATGCCGGCGGTTTAAGGACAGTACCGACCGACGACTTCCGCCATGGCCTGTTCAAGTACATTCGGAAGGACGGCAGCATCGGCACTTTGACGCCTGACCAGATCAAGGACATCGACCCCGCGCACATTGGTCCCGACCTGGATGCGCAGAAGTACTACCAGCAATATCCGGAACCCAATGACACCACCGTGGGGGACGGCCTGAATACCGCTGGATTTCGTTTTAACGCCAGTACGCCCCTGCGATTCAACACGTACATCGCCAAGTTCGATTACGCGCTCGATCGGGAATCCAAGCACCAGATTTTCTGGCGCGGCAATCTACAGAATGACAACTATCAAAACGGAATTCCACAGTTTCCCGGCCAGCCTGCTTCGAGCGTATTTCTCCAGAACAGCAAAGGCTACGCGATTGGCTACACCGGGGTGATACTGCCTACGCTGGTCAACACCTTCCGTTATGGTTACACCCGGCAGGGGACGCAGACCACGGGCGTTCAAACTGTACCGGTTTCTTACTTCCGCGCCATGGACAGCTTGTATTCGCAATCGCGGGGGTTGGTACGCATCATTCCTGTGCACAGCCTTAGCGATGACGTGAGTTGGACCAAAGGGGCGCACACCATCTCGTTTGGGGGCGTGGTGCGTCTGATCGCGAACCACCGCGCTACGAACCAAAACTCCTTCAGCCGGGCGTATGGTAACGCTTTCTGGCTGGCGGGGACCGGAGGCCAGTTTCTGGTGCCGGACGCGAAGAACTCCAATGCCTATAAGCTGCAATTCTCCAACATCCTCGGGCTGCTGCCGCTGCTGAACCGTCAGGTGAACTACGATCTTCAGGGCGGCACTCTGGATGAAGGCGCATTGGTCAAGCGCAATTTTGCCGCCCAGGAGTACGAGATGTACGGGCAGGATTCCTGGAAGGTGACGCGCAGCCTGACCATCACGGCCGGATTGCGATACTCGCTGAATCCCCCGGTGTATGAGTCCAACGGATTCCAGATCAGCCCGAACGTCCCTCTGGGAGATTGGTTCAATCAACGCGGCGGGCTGGCCCAACAAGGCAAGCCGCAGTCGCTCGCTCCGAAAATCAGTTTCGATCTGGCAAGCAAGGCGAGCGGGCGTGACCTGTATCCTTATCACAAGAAAGACTTGGCTCCCCGGCTCGCCATTGCCTATTCGCCGCAAGGCAGCAGCGGCCTTTCGAGGTTCTTGTTTGGCGGTGCGGGCCAGACCTCCATCCGCGCCGGTTGGGGCATGTTCTACGACCTGTTCGGTCAGGGTCTGATTCGCCAATACGATTCGACCGCACTGGGATTCTCCACCAGCATCAACAACCCCGCGAACGCTAATGCGGCGACCGTGCCGCGGTTTACTGACTTTTTCCATGTTCCTTTGGACAGGCTGCCGGCTGCGCCTCCAGGCGGGTTCCCGCAAACCTATCCAGATGTTCAGGCCATTACCAACGGTATTGATGACACTCTGAAAGCGCCCTACACCATGAACATGAACTTCAGCATCGGGCGCGAGTTCCGGGGCGGTTTCTTCGTACAAGGCTCCTATGTGGGACGCCAGTCCCGCCGCTCGCTGATATCGGATGACATCGCCATGCCGACCAACCTCAAGGATCCCAAATCGGGCATGACGTACTTCGAGGCCGCAAGAATCCTGTCAACAAATGTTTTTGCCAATACGCCCGTGGAAGACATCAAACCAATTCCGTTCTGGGAGAACCTGTGGCCGGATGCAGCCGGGGACGGACTTAGCGCCTCGCAGGGAGTCTATAGCCAGTATCTGGATACGGGTGGAGACTTCACCACGGCATTGTACAATCTCGATGTAGACCCTTGCTCTCCCTGCAGTATTCTGGGCCCCTTCGCCATGTTCAACAGTCAATACTCATCGCTGTATTCGCTGCGCTCTCGCGGGCACGGCAACTACCACGCGATGCAATGGACCGTGCGCAAGCGCTTCAGCCAGGGCTATCAATTCGACTTCAATTACACCTGGTCGAAGAGCACAGACCTGGCGTCTACTCGGGAAGCCGATGGCGTTTTCGCGGGTCCGATCATCAACGCCTGGTTCCCGGGACAGAATAAGGCGGTGTCGGACTATGATACGACTCACATCTTCAGCGCCCTGGCTCTGCTCGAGCTTCCTGTCGGCCGCGGCAAGAAATTCCTGACCAACGCCAACGGGTTCGTGGACGCATTCCTGGGCGGTTGGCAGATCAGTGGAGTCTTTCGCAACACCAGCGGTTTTCCAGCCGGCGTCAACGATGGCGCAGGCTGGGCCACCAATTGGGAGTTTGAGAGTTATGCCACGCAAACCGGCATCGTCCCGCACCCGCAGACGACCAAGAACGCTCCTTCGGCAGAGCCTGGCACGCCGGGCGGCGCCAATATTTTCGCCAATCCGGCAGCGGCATTCAACGCCTACACCTTCACGGCGGCGGGCGAAACCGGCCAGCGCAACGGAATTCGCGGCGATGGTTACTTCGGCATAGACCTCGGTATCGGCAAACGGTTCCATTTGTACACGGTCAAGGATCAGCCGCACACGCTGCAGTTTCGCGCTGAATGCTTCAACATCACCAACACGGTGCGCTTTGACGTAAATAGCGCCAGCCTGGATGCAGCCGACCAAGCTAAGTTTGGGCAGTACTCAGAAACGCTCACACGGCCCCGCGTGTTCCAGTTCAGTCTGCGTTATGAATTCTGAGTGGCCCGTTTTGGAGGATTGAATTGAGGCTTTGCGCTGGCAGCTAGGCCAGCGCAGCGCACGGTGAGCTGGTTGTATCCGCCGGGCGCCGAAGGTCCTCATAGCCAAAAAAGGTGATTCGCAGCTTCCAGCCGTTAATCTGTGCCTGCGTATAGAAACTTGGGAATAGTACTTCGGAAGTGACGGATTTATTGCGGGCCACCGAGGGTTCGACCGGAGCAAACTGCTGTTCTGAAAAATCGCGCCAGATCGGCTGAGCCAGCTTCGGCAACAGCTCCGGGCGTTCAGCCAGAGCAACCACAAGCCCGGCCGGTAGCAGAGGCCTAGGCGGTCTGAACCCGGAATACGCGAACGGAGAGGCAACCATCGGGCGCCCGACCGCAGCGGGGTTCACCGCGAGGTCCTGAAAGCCGATCGCATTCAGCCGGTGTTCTGCGAAAGTGCCGTTTACAGGCGCCGACAGTTTGAAAGCGTGAGTCTGAAAAACGAGCGACGGCGCGACATCTCGATACCGGGAAGGGTATGCCGGCCCCGCAGGCTGGATGAGGTCCAAGACCGGCAGCGCCTCAGCAAGCACCACCAGCGGAGCCACGCCCACTGAACACAAGAACATCTCGGACGGCGCAAACGATGGCCCGATCAACATAGGGTCGATGCCGGTTGAGTTACTCAACAACTGCGGCAGCTGGAGCAAGAATTCAGCGCGTTTTAGCGGATCATTCGGATGGATCTGCAAATCGGCTAAGTTGCTAATGGCTTTGCGGAAACGCTCATGATAGGAGTTGCGATGCGATTTACTACAAAAATCATCGTCTATCAGCCATTTAAGCGGCCGCCATGGAACACCGCCGCCGCAGTAAAGACAACGCATTTAGCCGAATGGCTCCTTATGAAACATTATAAGGTTCATCCGTCTTAATTACTAGTTGATAACTCCAACAGCGAATTATGTATTAACCTATGGCAACACTTACTTACCAACTAGCGATATAGTCAGGAGTTGTTCTACGGCTGTGAGCTGGTATTGGAGGTGTTCCCAGAAGACGGCGCGGGGTGTTTGCGCCACAACGGAAAACGGGCGACTTTACCTAGCGCGCGGCGGAAATGACCGCGAGATCTGGTGTTATCGGTGTCTGATTCGACTTCCGATGCTTTGACGGCCGACGCCGCGCGGGAAGATCCGCCCGGTTTATCGGGCGCTGTGGTGATGGCTGGCGGCATTGCAGAGCGCTTGAGCGGTGAGGTTGCGCCAGGGTTTGGCTGCGCCCCATCTGTTGCTGGAGTCGCAGGAGCAGCGTGAAGTTTCAGCGCCGGCCCGCCTGTATTCGCCTGAAAGGCATTATCGGCCGCGTCTTGACTCGCCGTGTCATTTATGGGGTCAAGGGTAAAGTTACTCACCGAGTGCCATGCAGTGGTTGGAACCGCAAGGAACGAATCCCTCCAGATTAATGGCAGTGCAGCGGCAATCAGAATAGCGGCCACTTTCACAGTGGGAGACCACAGGATTGTTCGCGAGTGCGCGAGGAGCGACACGACCGCCGGCCACACGGAGGACAGGTTAAGCGCGGGTTTCAGGGCGGGCCGCCGTGATGAGGCGGGCTCCGCAGGTGTGGGCTGTTGAACCAACGATGGCACGGGCTCCTGCACACGAATACGTTTGCGGACTCCAGCGTTATTGGCTTCCCGGGATCTTCCCGAACTCGTGCAGCCGTCCTTTACTCCTTCCAGCGCACAGCGGAACATCTCCGCGGACTGAAAACGCCTGGCGGGATCCTTTTCAAGGGATCTCAGAAGGACCTCGTTCAGAGATGAAGGCACCGTCGAGTCAACTTCGGATGGCTCTACCGGCGCCTGCTCGACATGAGCCACCATGAGTGTGAACGGATTCTCGGAATTGAAGAGCTTTACGCCAGTCGCGAGCTCATAGAGCACTGCTCCCAGCGAGTAAATGTCGGCGCGCCCGTCAACTGCGGAGTTGCCTTTCACCTGCTCGGGAGCAATGTAATACAAAGAACCGACAAGCGTACCGGTTTGCGTAAGCCGCAGATCATTCGGAGATTTCGCTAAACCAAAATCGGTCAGCTTCAGAGTGCCATCTTCAGTGACGATCATGTTCGCCGGAGAGATATCCCGATGAACAATACCGTGCGCATGTGCATAATCGAGAGCCAACAGGGCCTGAGAAGCATAATCGATACTCACGGATAGGGAAAGCCTGGTATCTTGGATCAGGTGACGCAGCGACTTACCCTCAATGAGTTCCATAATCATGACCAGACGATCCTTGGTCCAGAATGCATTATGCACCGCCGCGATATTCGGGTGACTTAAACTGGCTTGAAGCTGGATCTCACGCAAGAAGCGTTGGCCGCGTTCGCTCGTACTGGTCGCCCCCGCGGCGAGCACCTTCATGGCTTCGATGCGCTTGGTGATGATGTGTTCAACCTGGAACACTTCGCCCATTCCACCGCTGCCCAGGTGTCCAGTAATCGTGTAGACGCCGACTGTGTCTCCAACTTCAAAGCTTACTGATTGCTCGCGCGCTCGCGACGGGGCTGACGGGGCAGAGAGAACCTGTGGATGTGGACTGATCTGTGAGCTGGATCTACGCAACTGAGACGATGAACTCAAGCATCCTCAAAAAATTCACGGGTGCATTAGTGCCAAAATGGCAAAGAATGCGACCGACCCAATCAGAAACATCACGACGCACGCCGCTAAGAACTGAGACGTCCCCCAGCTGGAGAACGGTTTGACGGACTGCGATCCTGCGATTTGAACTTCAGCCGGGCCTCTGTCGGCGGACGCCGGAGTCACTCCGTTGTTGGAAATGACAGGCGCTGCTTCATGGTTGTTTTCCACGGCCGCTCCGCTACCGTTGGTGTGATGCTCTGTAGCAAAACCGTTTGATTTCGCGACGACCTCCAGGCCGGGAGTGAATGTGTTCTCATCCGCCACGGCCACAGACACTGCCGCAGCCGAATAAGATTCCGATGCCGCGGTCGAATTCAAGATGGAGTGGTGTTGGCCGGAAACTTGCGCCACCTCGACAGAGGCGCCTCCCCGCAGCTTCACCTTTGCATGCTCCAGCGCTTCGCTAAACTCCTGCGCCGTTTGAAATCTGTCAACAGGTTCTTTTGTCAGCGCGGTGAGGACGATTGCGTCCAGTTCTTCCGGCACCGCCGGATTCACTTCGCTGGGGCGCTTCGGTATGGTGCTCACATGGGCCAGCATCACTTCGAACTGACTTTTCGAATCGAACGGAACCCTGCCCACCAGCATTTGATAGAGCACCACGCCCATCGAGTATATGTCGCACCGGGCGTCCAGGCCGCCATTTCCTCTCACCTGCTCAGGCGCCATGTAATGAAGCGACCCAATGACACTGCCGATTGCCGTCAATTGCGGATCCGACAAGGCTTTGGCCAGACCGAAGCCACCCAGGCGCACAACGCCACCAGGGGTAATGGTCAGGTTGCCCGGTGTGAGACCCCGATGAACCACGCCAACGGCATGAGCGTATTGCAAAGCTGCCAGGGCCTGGCGCGCATAAGTAACGGCATCCGCCCACGCCATCGGACCCTGCTCCAGTCTTTCGGTAACTGTGGGCCCCGAGACGAACTCGGTAGTCATCACGAGTTGACCCTCGATCTCCCGCGCGTTATAGAAAGTCACGATGTTCGGATGAACCAGGCGGGCGTGAACTTTAATCTCGCGCAGAAATCGCGCCAGTTGTTCTTCGTCGTCCTGAACACTTTTTGGGAGAATCTTCAAGATCTCAAAGCGTTGGGCAAAGACATTTCTGACCTTGTAGGCCAGACCCATTTGTTGTCCGCCCATCACTTCGACAACTTCATAACCAGCAACTGTTTTTCCGCTTTCGAATCCCATCCTGCTCCCAAGCTGTGAGCTGCAGAGACGCCAGCTTCACTAGTCTATGGTGATTGTACGGCTGCTCTCTAAGTGCGTCAATCGATTTGAGATATGTTTGTCGTTAGTTATAACCTTAAAGACAACGGCGGGGTATATCGTAAGTTAGCATTCGTGGGTCGCGCGTGACTGAGAGGGACTACTTTTTCAAGATGTCTGGCTCGACCATGGTTAGTCGGGCAGCGAGAGTCCTTCAAAAGCAGGGCACGCGTCTGTGATGCGGTGCTGCGATATTATACGGGCTGTGTTGGGCTTGCGACCGAAGGAAAGGTTCAAAATCATGTGCGCTTCAATTCGTCGTACCACGTTCTGGTTGGCATTCGTGCTGGCCGCGGCGGGGTTGTCGCCGGCTGCCGAAAAACGCACTTTTCCGAGCCGGGTGCCTCCCAAGCGCTCGTCACAGGTCCACAACGGATTCGGCATTAATTCAGATCTGCCTCGCGTTCCTTACCTGCCATGGGACCGCTGGTGGTGGACCAGGATGTTCGATGCCGGCGTGAGTTGGATCCGGATCGGACAGTATGAGAACAGCTCTGACTATACGAGTTGGGACTGGGTGGAACAAAAGCGCGGTGTGTATCAGGTATTTCCGGAATTGGAAGACTACGTGGATTCTCTTGTTGATAATGGCGTGCAGGTCCAGGTGCAGCTCCACTACGGGAATCCCATGTACACCTCGCCGTCCGGGGTGAAGCCGGATTCCATTACGCCAGCCCCGGGTTCCTTTCACAATGCGGACCGCAGCTTGTACTCTGCTTTCTGGCCGCCTAAAACTCCGGAGCAGATCGATGCCTTCACGCGATACGTCCGTTGGATCGTGAACCACTTTCGCGGTCGAATTCACCATTGGGCATTGTGGAATGAGCAGGACATCGACTACTGGAATCCGAAGGGCAACCCCGAGGAATACGGCCGGTTGCTGAGAGCGTTTGTTCCTGCCGTGCGTGAAACTGACCCCCAGGCCAAAGTGATCTACGGAGGTCTGGCGGACCCGACGAGTGATTTCGCCCGCCGCTCACTGGATGCTTGCCAGTGCGCTTCCGGGATCGACGTTTTCGCTTATCACACGTATCCGGGTTACGGGCGTAACTTGAATCCGGAAACAATGGATACCGGAGCCTACGGGAAGGAATCACCCTCCAAGCTCAGGGAACTGGTGCGGCACTATTCGGGCATCCGCTCCGACATCGTTTTTTGGGATGACGAGTTCAACTCCATTCCCGCCTGGGACGGCTCAGACGAGTCGGTTCAGGCGAAGTACGTCCCGCGGGGAATGATCTACAACTGGGCTGCGGGCGTACGGACGTTCGTCTGGCTGCTGGCTGCCGGAACCGACGGTAACGAATATGACGATTTTGGTTTCATCCACGGTTTACGTAATCTGCCGGACGACTTCACGCCTCGTCCCGTTTACGCGGCTTATGAGAACACGAACGCACTGTTCTCCGACACCAAGCCAGATCCCGGCATCAAGATCGAGCGGCCGCAAATTCCTGAGTTGCGGAATCGCGCGGGATTTCCATTCTTCGGATATGGGTTCCGGTCACCGAAAGGCAAGGCCATCGTGGCTTACTGGCTCGGCGCGCACAGCAACGCGGGTAACGCCTTCCCACGCCTCCAAGCAAATTTGACGGTTCGCAACACCGGCATCCGCCACCCGGTGCTCATCGACGTGGTCTCTGGAGAAATCTCGGCGCTCGAATGGAAGAAAGGGGCTGAGGATGTCCTGGAATCACTCCCTGTGAAGGACAGCATTTTGGCTATTGCGGATGAAAGCTATTTCGACTGGCCTGTGCTGCCTGAGGCTCCGAGCGGCCTCATAGCCAGATCCGATGGGAATTCCATCGTGCTGAGTTGGGCCATACACGGCGGTGATACAAAGAGCTCGGTCTTGGAACGACGCGCCGGCAACGGCCCCTGGACTTCACTTTCCACCCAGCCGGTGAGCCGCTCAGAATACGCGGACGCTGACTTCCCCACGGGCCAGACGCTCTCGTACCGGGTGAGCGCGGTCAACGACTCCGGCTGCTCCGCCTATTCCAATATCGTTCGGGTCGAACGCTGAGGCGGCTTGCGCGGGAGCGCTGCCGTCACCGGTAAATTACCGGTCCCCGCCGGGCGGAGCTTGGCGTGTGAGCGTGAATCGCATCAGCTCGCTTTTGCGCTTTTCTTGTTTTAATCTCGCCGTTTCAGCGAAAGCTTGTTGGGCGTCACCCTCGCGGCCGAGTTTTTGATACCAGCGGCCCAGCCGGTAATGCAGCGATCCGTCGGCATCGCCCGGAAGGGCACGCCTCATTTCTGCGATGCCCTTTTCCATCTCACCGGCGGCGGCATAACAATCGGCGAGACCAGCCCTGGCCTCGGTCAGCGTAGGATCGGCTTTGAGTGAGCGTTCGAACTGCAATGCGGCAGCCTTCACGTCGCCGGATTTGAGCAAGAGTTTTCCAAGCTCGATCGCCAATCCGGGGTGTGTCGGGAATTTGACGACGGCTTCGCGGGTGACGCTCAAAGCTCCGCTAGCGTCCCCTGAAGCCACTAACCATTGCATATAGAGCAACTGCACTTCCGGGTCGGCGGGAGCGAGTTCGGCGGCCTTGCGGTACTCGGCACGAGCGGCCGCTTGATCGCGCGAATCACTGGCCAGTTCGGCCAACAGCAGGTGCGCTCGATATGAGTCGGGATTACGGCTGACTGTCTGCTCAAAGGTCGCCCGGGCCAGTTCGCGCAACGCCAGTGAGAGCCGGTAAAGCGAGCGCGCGTCGTTGGCGGCCTGGCGGCCGGCGTTGAGAGCCCCATCGATGGCGGGTTCCTGTTCGAACTTGATCTCCGCGGCGATCGTTCTGGCCTGTGCGACGTCACCACGAGCCAGCGAGTCGCAAATTCTTGCAATCTGCGTGCGTTGAGGCTCATGCGCCAGTTCGCCGGCTCCGGCGTACTGTTCACGGGCGCGGGGCAGTTTCTCCGGAACCGGATCGACCTCCAGGTAGAACCGCCCTAAAGCTACTCGCGGCTCGACCGCATCTGGCAACATATCAATGGCAGCACGATAGCTCGCCTCGGCATCCTCGGTGAATCCTACCACCGCTTCAAAATCCGCCAGCAGCAGACTTCCCCACCCGGAGCGGGGCTGCGAATCGATCAACTGCCGAGACGTCGCTTTGCTCCAATTCAAATACGCTATGCCCAGCCGGTACCAGGCCTGCTCCATGACAGGGTTGTTTTCAATGAGGTTGCGGCACAATCGAACCGCGGGTTCAAAGCGCTCCAGGCGTATGTAAGCGTCAGCCAACTCGTAGGCTGCCTGCTTCTGCCCGGGCTCGAGCATTAGCACTTTCTCGAGTGGCGCAACGGCCAGTTCCGGTTTGTTCGCCTTGAGATATTCGATTCCGAGAAACAACTGCGGCGTCACCAGCGACGGTTTCAGCGCGACGGCCCGGGCAAAGGCGGATAGCGCCTCGCCGTGACGATCCAGTTGATGGAGCACCAGGCCCTTATTGGTCCACACCTCGGCGATTTTTGGATCGAGCGCTAGGATCTGGTCGTAGAACTTTGACGCCGCGTCGAAATCCTGGCGCTGCTCGGCCTGACGCGCACTCTGAAACAGGGGAATGATTTTGGCTTGGACGTCCGGCGGAGGATTCTGCGCCAAAGCCCCTGCGGCGCCAAGCGCGACTGCGCAGCAAAGGCCGATATCGCGATGGAGCCACCTAGGGCTCGTGCAGCTCAAACAGTGCTCCCTTGTTGCGCTCGGTCTCCACCAGTTCACGGTACCTCGCCAAGTGCTGCTCCGATTGTTTCACTTTGCCCAGGCGCCGATAAACTTGCGCGAGCTGATAGTGATGCTGCGATTGATCCGGCTCGAGCCTTGCGGCGGATTCCAACTCGGCGAGCGCAGCGGCCAGATTGCCCGAGGCGGCGAGCATCTTGCCGAGGTAGAAATGCGGTTTGGCCCAGTCTGGACGTGCGTCGACAGCGCGCCTGAAGTACTGCTCGGCTTCTTTTTCGCCTGAATGGCGGCTCGCCAGGAATCCCAGCTCCATCTGCGGCCAGGCGCATTCGCGTTGCGTCGAGCCGCAAACTTCGAGCGCTTTTCTATAATGCCGTTCGGCACCCGCGGCATCGCCCATACGATCGTACACTTGTCCGAGCGCCGTCCAGCTCTTGGTGGATAATGGATTTCGGTCAACAGCACGCTCGAGCGATTGCCGCGCCGCGGGAAACTTCTCGATTTCGTACAGCGCGCGGCCCTCGAGATAGGCGAGTTTGGCGTTCTCAGGGGCAAGCTGGGTAGCACGCCGGAACGCTTTCTCGGACTCCTGCATGTTCCCGCCCAAAGCATAATCAAGCCCCAGCACTCTGTATATTTCCGGATCATTGGGCTGTCGCTTCGCGGCCTTTTCCAGCCATCCGACGGACTCATTTAGTTTCCGCAGGTTCATATCGGCCACCGCCAGCGCCATGAGCGCGTCCAGAGACTCGCGAAGGCGCAATGCCGCAAGGCCAGTACGCTCCGCCATTTCGTAGCGGCCGGTGGTGTTGTAAATCTGGGCGAGGAGCAGATGGCCGGTCTCCCATTCAGGAGAAGCCTCGAGCCTGGTGTACAAGGCTTGTTCCGCTCCGGCGTAATCGTGCCGATCGAGTAGCGCCTGGATATCCGGGGGCACAGCGGCCAAAAACGTGGGGGCCGTGGCGCAAACCAGAACGGATTTCGCCAGCGCCTTACACGTCGCTCGCCAAAAACCGCGACTCGATGGGCCGCCTCGCCGGACTTCCCGACGACAATTGGGCACGGCGGCTCTGACAGCCATTAGAACGCAAATCGTATCTGAAGTTGCATTTGCCTCTCGACATTCGAGCGCCCCCAGAACGAGCCGAAGCCGATCGCCCGGCCGCCCTGGATGATCTGAGGATCAGTAACCGAGGTATCCGGATTATTCCAGATGCTCCGGTTCAAAGCGTTCAATACATCGACGCGCAGTTCCAGATGTTTGCGCTCGGTGAAGTTAATCTGTTTCGAGAGGGCGAGATCTTCGTTCAGATACGGAAATCCGCGGATATCGTCGTAGGTGCGGGCCGCATTGCCTACAGTATACGCATCGGGTGCCTTGAAGGCGTTCGGATTGAAGATCCAGCCCGCTCCGGGCCAGACGTTATCGACGTGGGCGTCATGAGACTGGCCTGCCACAACGTCATAGCGGCCGCCGTTATTGAAGATCACATTGCCGAGATTGTTCGGATAGCCCATGCCCAGAGCACCGCCACTAGCGTACTGCAGGATCCCGGCGATCTTCCATCCGCCCACCACACCCTTGCCAGCCCGGTTGGTGACCAGGTGCCCGAAGGGAAGCTCGTAGCCAAATGCTACAACCAGGTTGTGCGTGCGATCTCCGGGGCCGTTGCCAGCCGTCGCCAAGCCGCGCTCGAGCGCCAGTTTTTTGGTGTCGGTCGATCCGGCTCCACCCCAACCGAAGGCATCATCCACGGTTGTGATGTTCTTCGAAAGCGTGTAGGCCACCAGGAAATCCAGCCCGCGAGAGAAGCGCTGATTGGCTTTCACCTGCAGCGAATTGTAATCGCTCTCGCCCACAGTGGCCTGTGGATCGCCCATCCCTGCGTATTGCGGAAATGGACGAAGCGCCTGCGCCACCGTTCCCTGGAACCCGGGATACGGATACGGCACGCCCAAGGCCTGTGCGTCAGCCTCGTTATTGATCTGCTGTTGGAGCTGATTGCCGCGCGACAGGACGCCGAAGTCATTCTGGTTCGGGTTTACGAAATTACCAGTGATGAGCCGCGTGCCGCGGTTGCCCACGTAAGCGGCATCGATGGTGAGGTCCTTGGTGATCTGCCGCTGGATGGTGAAGTTCCAGTTGTAGATCTGCGGAAGCCTGCCGCTCTCACGCCGGAACTCCTGAATGTATTGATTGTTCAGCAGCGTGGGATCGAACACCGGCGGAACAACATCGACGCGCGGGAAACCCGTATCCAGGTTGAATTGCGCCTGGGTGGCGGGGTTGATGGGCGGATATTGCGTGGTCACGCTTCCCGAACCGACCGACTGAATGGGATCGAAGGTATTCACCTCTAACCGGCCGTAGACGACGCCGAATCCGCCGCGTAGAACTGTCTTGTCATTGGCTTTATAGGCGACGCCGATTCTCGGTCCGAAGTCTTTCACATCAGTGTCCAGCCAGCTATCCCGGCCGGTGTGGCCGGCGCCCGTCCCTGACCCAAGAAATCCCAGCGCACCGTCGCGGCCACCGGCGCCAGGGTTGGACAGATCGGAGACAAATGAAGAGATGCGACCGTACTTCTCCGTCAGAGGCCGGTGCAGGTCATAGCGCAACCCGTAGTTGATGGTCAGGCGAGGCGTTATCTTGAAATCGTCCTGTGCATAGAAAGCATAGTCGGCGTACCGGTAGGACATATGCACCGGCGAGTTCATATAAGCCGAGCCCACCTGGCCCAGCAGAAAGCTGGCGAAGGGCGATCCGACTACACTGTAGATTCCCGAGTCGCCCGACAGATACGGCAGAGCCGTCTGCGCGCTGCCGAAGTTAAGACCGCCGTAGGCTCCATTGCCGCCGAAAAAATTGGCCATGGCCTTGCGGTACTCGCCGCCGAATTTGAAGGTGTGCGAGCCTACTACCTTCGAGAAAGAATCGACCACCGTCGGCACCGTGTGGTAGAGATGCTTCAACTGATTGGTACCGATGCCACTAAGACCGTAATTGACCGCCGGGAACCAGCCTTTGAGCAAAGTACCCTTCAGGCCCAGTTCCTTTTCCGGATCGAAGCCGCGGTCGGGAACACCATCCGGGTTCTGATAGCGCAGAAAGCCGACAGTGAAGTGATTCAACGCGCTTGTCCCAAATGTGTAGTCATGATTGATCCGCGCGATTTTGGAGGTGATGGTCTGATCACGCGCCGAATCAGCCGTCCCGAACGGCGTCGCACCATTGATCTTGTGCGTGTACATGTAGTTGAACGAGCCCGAAAGATGGCTCTTCGCGGAGAAGTCGTGATCCATCTTTAGACTCCAGATGACTTCGTCGCGTAGCGGCGTTCCAGTGGGGCCGAGAAGGTTGTTAGCGTCTAGCCCGCTGATGCCGGCCTTGGGAACGAAGCTCAGGATGCGCTTGGCGACGTCACTCCGGATGGGGACCTGGTTATTGGGAAACGGGTCGCGCACCACGTACGATTGACCATTCACGACGACTGTGTGCGTTGTGTCGGGATCGTAAATCTGACCTTGATGAATCGGCCGTCCCAGAATATCCGTCCCCAGAACGTTCGGCAGCAGAAGCGATGATAAATCGCCATTGCGCCACTCATCGCGCG
>QHXW01000393.1 GCA_003223115.1 Acidobacteriota bacterium | reverse complement strand
GGTCCGGCTGCTCGGGTTCCGTTTTTTCTGACGGCTCATCCTGGAGCGCGGCTGCTGCTTTGGACTCGGATTCAAACTCGGACGGCGCGGACCCATTCGTTTGCGCGGGTGCCCGCACCACGTCCGGCGTCATGTACTTCAATTTTTTCAGCACCATGCGCTCGAGCGACACATTATAGCCGGTGAAGTGACCTTCCACGTGACGATCCTGCGCCACCAGCGCGCGCATGCACTCCATTTTCGAATCCATGTCATCGAGGTAGTGCAGCAACAGCGCCTCTGGAAACTGCGGCAGTTTCGGAGAGCCGAACTCCAGTTTCCCGTGATGACTGACGACCATGTGCTCCACCAGCGTTCTCAGCCGCGGCGGAAAATCCGGCAGCGCGCGGAGTTTATCGCCCACCATGCGCAACCCCAGCACCATGTGACCCAGCAGTTGCCCTTCGGTAGTGTAGCCGAAACTGCGATCGTAGCTCAGCTCGTAAATCTTACCGATGTCGTGGAGTACCGCTCCGGCCAGCAGCAGGTTGAGATCCACGCCGTAGTGTTCCGCCGTCATCACGCCCAGCCGGCACAGCGACAGCACGTGTTCGAGCAACCCGCCCAGCCAGGCGTGGTGGATCTGCTTGGCGGCGGGGGCCTGGCGATACCTCTGCGCAATTTCCGGATCATCGAGAACCGCTTCGACCAGCGCCTTCAAGTTCGGATCAGTCATGGCGCTGATGATCTGCCGCATTTCTCGCCACATCTCATCGGTATTGCGGGCTGATGCCGGGAAATAATCCGAGAAATCAACTTCAGAATCCTGCAGGCGGCGGACTTTATGAACCGTGAGTTGCGGGCGGTTGTGATAGACCTGGATCAGTCCTTTGATTTTGACGAAGTCGTCACGCTCAAAGCTGTCCAACACGTCGGCCACGTTGTCCCACATCTTAGCCTCGATCTCGCCGGTGCGATCGCAGAGCCAGAGCGAGAGATAGGGCTCGCCGGTTTTCTTCTCGCGAATCTCCTTCGAGCGGACGAGGAAGGAGGTCGTGAAGGTCTTGTTGGCCTCCAGTTCCTTGATGTAGCCTGACTTCATCGATTCGGCGGAACGCCCGCCGCCGGGGCAGCCGCTTGTGGCGCAGAAGCCGTGGGCCTGTCTGCACTGCCGGAAGTTGCGGGAGCCGTCTCGGCCGGCTTTTCTTTCGCTGTTTCCACTTTCGATGGCTTGGAGGTCCCGGGGATAGGCACCAGCCAGAGCAGCCGCTTCCTGTGCTTGCGCGCGGCCACTTCTTCCTTCGTCGTAGTTTCGGGCTTCAACTGAGCCGGATCTTTCCAGGCGGTGTCCTTGCCCGGCGCGGCGCCGCTATCTTCGTAGCCGGAACGGATCTCGAGGAAAGCGTCCTCGCGCAGCTTGGTCAGGTAGTCGCGCACCTTAGGTTCCATGCGAGGCGAGTAGAGCCTTTCCATAATTTCGTTCTCGACATCCGAAAGAGGCGCCTGGCCGGCCTCATAACGCTCCTCCACTTTCAGGATCTCGAAGCCGTTGGGCATGCGAATAGGGTCGGTGACGTAGCCCTTCGGCTGTTTAAAAACGATGTCTTCAATTTCTTTGCGTAACTGGCCGCGCTTGTAAGCAGGCAACTCGCCGAAATTTTGCGCGGTCTGAGCGTCAGAATTCTGTTTGGCCATCTCACCGAATTTTTCGCCCCTACGCGCCCGTGCCACCAGGTCCTTGGCTTTCTTTTCAGCCGCGGCTATCTGGTCGGGAGTCTTGCCCTCGGTGGAGATCAAGACCTCACGCAGGAACACCTGTTCCTCGCGCACGAATTCCGTCTTGTGCTCCTCGTAATATTTCTCGATATCCGAGCGCGGGATATTGATGCGAGAGGCGACTTCCTGGCCGATGACGCGCTGGGTCAGGATGGAATTCTTGATCTGCGCCCTGAAATCCTCAAACGTCATGCCCGTCTGTTCCCGAATAAAATCATGAAATTTGTCCGGATCGGTGATTTTGCTCTCGACCTGCATCTTGCCGAGCTGCTTGGTCACCTCCGCATCCACGTTGATGTTGAGGTCCTTGCCTTTTTGGACCAGCAGTAACTGGTCGATTTGGTTGCGGAGCGAATCCCGGCCGCCTTCTTTGACGGCTTTGTCGAGCGCCGGACCATTGACGCCTTTTTGCCGGAGTTCGCCTTCAATCTGCTGGCGCGAGCGTTCGAGGTCGGTGAGTGTGATGATGTCGCCATTCACCTTGGCCACAATCTCTTCCACCACCTTGACAGTGGAGGCGGCGAAAGCAGTGGCAGCCAGCGCACACATCAGCACGGGCCACTTAAGATGCATATCAACCATTATCCTCAACCATTATCCCGCAAATTTGACACCATGTTGAGCGGGAAGTCGGGCCAGCCGCAACCCGAACAGCCCTAAGGAGGTTGCACGTTAAGTGGCGTTCCCCGCCCCGTGAATTTTGAGCACGCTGTGGCTGCTCAGGCTTACTCCTTCAACTCACCCAGCCGCTGGCTGACAAAATTCAACACAGCGGCGGGAGAAGAGGCGCCATCGAGAGGAACCTGCAGTATGCCCGCCGGAGTGAACTGCGCGCCACGGGTGCGGCGGACCAGGTTCATGAGTTTTTCCGGATCCACGCGTGTCTGCGGGTGAAACCTGATCTGCAGCGCGCCCTGCCGTCTCTCGATGCGCTCGACGCCCAGTTTTTCCGCGAGCGATTTGAGCGCCGCGTATTCCAGTAGGTTCTTCACCGCCTCCGGAACCGGCCCATAGCGGTCTTCCAGTTCTTTTCCGATCCGCTCGCGTTCGTCTGCGTCGCGCGTGTTGGCAATGCGACGGTAAGCGCGCAGGCGCTGATTCTCGTCGGTGATATAATCGGTCGGAATGCGAATGTCGAGAGCCAGATTCAGAGTGGAATGAATTTCGGCTGGCACCTCTTCGCCCTTCAGCTCGCGCACCGTCTCTTCGAGAAGCCACACATACATGTCGAACCCCACGACGTTGATGTGCCCGTGCTGCTCACCGCCCAGCAGGTTTCCAGCGCCGCGCAACTCTAGATCGAGCGCCGCGATTTTGAATCCCGCACCCAGATCGCTGAATTCTTTGAGTGCCGCCAGTCGCTTGCGCGCCGTTTCGGAAAGTTCCGTGTTTGGGGGAATCAACAGATAGGCATAGGCACGGCGGTTCGAGCGTCCCACGCGGCCGCGGAGCTGGTAAAGCTCGGAGAGCCCATAGCGTTCCGCGTTCTCGATAATCATGGTATTGGCCAAGGGGATGTCCAGGCCGTTTTCTACGATCGTTGTAGAAACGAGAATGTCGTACTCGTGGCGCATGAAGCGCAGCATGGTGCGCTCCAGTTCCTCTTCTCCCATCTGGCCGTAGCCCACGCCGATACGTGCTTGCGAGACAAGCTCTTGAATCATGGCGGCACGCGCCCAGATGGAGTCCACACGGTTGTGAACGTAATAAACCTGGCCACCCCGATTTAATTCCAGTTCGAGCGCAGACTTGATCAGATCCGGGTGCATGGGCGCGACCACGGTCTGAATGGCCAGACGGTCCTTGGGCGGCGTTTCGATGACCGACATATCGCGGAGCCCTAACAACGACATGTGTAGCGTTCGTGGAATCGGAGTGGCGCTCATGGCGATGACGTCAACCGTTTGCTTGAGCTGCTTCAAGCGCTCTTTGTGCTTTACGCCAAAGCGCTGCTCTTCGTCCACGATCACCAAACCCAGATCCTTGAACTCCACGTCTTTGGACAACAGCCGGTGCGTACCGATGGCGATATCCACTTTGCCTTCGGCAATGTCCACGACCACTTGCTTGAGTTCCTTGGGAGGGACGAAACGGCTGAGCATTTCGACGCGCACCGGAAAGGGCTGGAAGCGCCGCTTGAATGTCTCAAAGTGCTGGAAAGCCAGGACTGTAGTGGGCGCGAGCACGGCCACTTGTTTTCCGTCGCCCAGCGCCTTGAAGGCCGCTCGCATGACGACCTCGGTTTTGCCAAAGCCCACATCGCCGCACAACAGGCGGTCCATCGGCTCCACGGCTTCCATATCGCGTTTGATATCGGTGATGGCGCTACGCTGATCGCGTGTTTCGGCGAACTCGAAGGCATCCTCGAATTCGCGTTGCCAGTTGCTGTCGGTGGAGAAACCGAAACCCTTGGCGAGCTTGCGCGAGGCGTAGAGTTTGAGCAACTCCTCGGCCATGTCGCGCATCTTGGCTTTGACACGCGTCTTGGTGCGGCTCCAAGTAGCGCCGCCCATGCGGTCGAGCTGAGGAGCGGCTTCGCCCGCGCCGCGGAACCGCTGCACCAGGTCCATGTGCGTGAGCGGCACGTAGAGCTTGCTGCCACCCGCGTACTCGAGCAGCATATAATCGCCCTTGGCTTCACCCTGGTCGATGGAGCGCAGGCCCAGAAACCGGCCCACTCCATGCTCGCTATGCACCACGTAGTCGCCGGCCTTGAGATCGAAAGTCTCGGTAGAGAAAGTGGCCAAATGGGACTTGCCGCCGGCCGGACGCGCCACCAGTTCCGGGGTCTCGAACAGATCTTCTGAACCGAAAACAGCGAGTCTCGAGTCCGGAAGCACTACGCCGCGTTCTACGCCCCCGCGGATCAGATAGACACTGGCTACCGATCCGGCGAGGTAGGCGCGCTCAGCCAGATACTGGGGCGTGCCGTCGGATTGATCCGTCCCGAGCTGATACGCGATGCCGTATTCGTTAAAAATATCGGCCAGGCGCTCCACTTCACCGGTGGATGCCGCAAAGAACGCCACCCGCGATCCGGATTCAATCAGGCTGCGCGCCTCCGCAATCGCAACCTGCATGTTGCCGTGAAACGCCATCGAAGGACGCGTGGAAATGTGCAGCGCCGAACTTGAGACTGGCGGATTTGGCGAGGGCTCCGTGGAATACTCGGCTTCAGCTTCCGGCAACAATACCTGACTGGCCGGAACGGAGAGGTCGAGTTGGCGTAGCTCGACGCGGGTGTGATCGCTTTGGGCGAGTTCTTCCCGGCGGAAAAAAATCTGTTCAGGCGGACTGTGCGCAGGCTGTTCGGTGTCTTCCAGCCGCTTCCACAGGCGCTCGGCGGCGATTCGAATCTGCTCCGGCTCGTCCAGCACGATCAATGGTTTTTCGAGAAGGCTGAACACGGATGCGCGTCTGGGGCGCACCAGAGGCACAAGCAGCTCCCAGCCTGGGAAGGTTTCGCCCGGCAGCGGCAGGTCGCGGCCAGGCACGCCGACTTCCCGAAGTTTTTCGCTCAGTTCGCTGAGCACTTGACGGGATCTCTGAAATTCGGTCAGAGGTAGGAGCGTGGCGTCCGGCACTTTCAGAACCGATCGCTGTGATTCCACATCGAAACGGCGAATGGATTCGATCTGATCGCCGAACATTTCGAGGCGGACCGGCTTTGTCGATTCGGGTGAATAGATGTCCACGATGCCGCCGCGAACGGAGTACTCGCCCACCATCTCGACCGGATCGCGTTTCCCGTAACCGATGCTTTCCAGGTGACCGATCAGATCGTCCAAAGGAATTTCGTCGCCCGCGCGCAATGTCAGCGCGAGCTGGCGGTAAAACTCCGCCGGTTCGATGCGCAACAGGGCCGATGCAACGGGCGCGACGGTGATGGGCGCGGCCCCTTTGGCCAGCCTCCACAAACCGACGGCGCGCTGCTCCAGAATTTCAGCGTGCGGCGACATGCGTTGCGAAGGCAGCACGTCAAGCGCGGGCAGCAATTGCGGCTCGGTGTGCTCGCGCCCGGTCACCAGTACGCCGAAAAACGTACGCATGGTATCGCACAGGGCTTCTGCCTGCTTGCTGTCGGCGGTGACCACCAATAGCGGCCGCTCCGTGAGTTGCCAGAGCAGTACTGAGTAGAGAGCTTTGGCGGTCGCGGCGAGGCCGGACAGCGAAAGTTGGCGCTGGTTGAGGTTCAGTCTCTGGAGCAACTCTTGAAATGCCGGGTGGCGCGCGGGAGTTGAGAAAAGGTCGCGAATCGCTGGAAGGATCAAGGACTTAGCGGGAGAGAATGTTTTCTACTATTCCGGTCGTAGAATAGCCTGGTTCCAGGCTGAGCGCCAGCACTTTGCCGCCGGCGGCTTCAACTTCTTCCCGGCCAGCAATCCAGTGAGCCCAATCGGCGCCCTTTACTAGAATGTCCGGGAGCACGGCGGCGATCAGCTTGCGCGGCGTGTCTTCGTCGAACACCGTGACCGCGTCTACCGCTTCGAGGCCGAGGGCCACTTCGATACGTTCGCTTTCCGGCATCAGCGGCCGGGACGGGCCCTTCAACCGGCGCACGCTCGAGTCGGCGTTGAGCGCCAGAATGAGCATGTCGCCCAGCGACCGGGCCTGTTCGAGCAACCGAATGTGCCCCGGATGCAGCAGGTCGTAGCAGCCGTTCGTGAGGACCACAGTCTTGCCCGCGGCTCTCCATTCCGCGCGCCGGCGGACCAACTCTTCGCGGCTGTAAAACATTCCCACAATTTCAATTTAGGACACACCCGGCGAGGCTGTCCATGGGGCGCGGGAGATCTGGAATTGTTTTCCCACGAGGCGTGGGAGCACATTCGAGCAGTGGCCTATTCATATGGACCGTGTTGCTTACTCGGGAAGGAAAGGTCAGGTCAAAAGCTCTGTCAAAATATTCGCCATAGGCAACGATAGTTTGTCCTTGCCATGAGTATTTTATCTAGTATTAACATATAGATAATAGCACTAAATGAGCGCCAAAAAGTCTGTCAAAATTGATGCCAAAAATGGACTGGGATAAATTCACCTTCGATTACCGCTTGGATCTCACGGCGAGTGCCCTTCTGCGCCAAGTGATCACCATCGAAGCATATAAGGAAGCAGCCTTGAATCTCGTTCTGCCGCCCGAGTGGCGAATCCAGCTCGATAGACTTAATCGCGTGCGCGCCGTTTACGGTACCACTGCGCTTGAAGGAAACCCGCTTTCTGAGGCTGAGGTGTCCCACCAGATGGATGTTCTCGACCAAGTGGGCGGTATTCGGCCGTCAAAAAATCTAACCAAAGAACAATCGCAGATTCGGAATGCTGGGATCGCTCAAACATGGGTCAGAAAGAGGTTTTCTCCGGGTAGCCCTCCGGTTAGTTGCGAAGACCTTTTGGAGATGCATCGAATGGTTACCGAGCACTCCGACACGCACAACAATGTGCCTGGAAAATGGCGAACTTTTTCAGTAGTTGTAGGAACCCCCGAGATGGGCGGCGTTCACCGTGGTGCTCCGCACGAGCGGCTTCGTGACCTGATGGACGAATATATTCAATTTGTCAATCATCCAAGGCTCGCCGAGACCCATCCGGTGATAAGGGCGCTTCTGTCTCACTTCTTCCTAGTGACGGTCCATCCGTTCGGGGATGGCAATGGGAGAGTGTCACGGCTCGTGGAAGCCGGAATTCTATTCCAGCAAGGATACAACGTCCATGGCTTCTATGGTCTGTCAAATTACTTCTATCGGCATGAAAAGGGCTACAACGTACGACTTCAGGAGTGCCGTGAACGCCAGCCGTTTGACGTCACTTCTTTCGTTCATTTCGGAATAGAAGGGTTTGCCGCTGAACTGAAGGGAATAAATAACTTCATCAAGACGAAGTTGAACAGAGTTGTGTATCGAGCCATGTTGATACGAGCCTTTAATACGCGAGTCGCAAGCTATCGAAGGCTGCTCAATCAGAGAGAATACAACCTCCTAGACTTTTTGCTTACTGAGACCGAACCAATAGATCCGTTTTCAGAGAACCCCTCCCGCCAGCTAAAATTCTCGGACTTGCACGAAGCTCAATACGTGAAAAGTGCCTATAAGGACGTTACGGATCGCACTTTCACTAGAGAGCTTGATCGACTTGGCGCTTTAGGATTCATCAGTGTCAAGCGAGACGAAGCAGGCAAGGACCGGATTCTCGAACTGGATTTTGAAGCGATCGGCCAGTATTGAGATGTCTCGATAACGACAAGTAGCACCACCATCGGCGTAAATGGAAAATACCCATGGCGTTTTCACAGTCTGTGGGAAAATTTATTGCGAGGATTTTCTTCCAGCGTGCCTATGCCGCCCGCCTTGCGATCATTTTCCGTTTCCGATCCGAGGGCTTG
>QHXW01000063.1 GCA_003223115.1 Acidobacteriota bacterium | reverse complement strand
GACCGCCTGCAGTCGTTTCGCCACGCGATAGGCTCCGTCGCGTTCGGCCTCTTTGCTGAGTCGTACTAACCGCTTCCATGTGCTCGGGTGCAATCGCAGTAGTCGTGCAAGCATGGCAACTCCTTCCTAATGAGTATGCCACACTTGTTGGGTTTATGTCCCTTTAATTATGCGCGACTGTTATACGCATCAGCCGGCGATTTTTGTGAGAGAGATCGGGCTGCTAACCATCGGCCTGAAAATTTGCTTGCTTTTGTGCAATTGCACCGGCTGTAATCCGGGCTCAACCTTGAATGAGCGAGAAGCCGCGCTGTTTGTCTCTTTAGTTTGTATTTCTGTACCCCTGAACGCCGCCACGACGCGCGGAGACCGGGCCGAGTATGCCGGCGGATCAGTGGCGCTCCCCAAGCGTACCCAAGGCTCTATCGACACGGCCGATACCCAAATCCTCCACTTCGTGTACGAGGGTGGAATGTTCGATCTGCCCTACCAGCGCATCAAGCGGATGGAGTGCGGGGACCGTGCTGGCGTAAACGTCGATTCGCATAAGGCCATGATGACACTGGGCATCACCGCACTCCCGGCGCTTTTCTCGAAAAAGCATTCGCTGGTCTGTGACTTCCAGTCAAGCCGTTTATTTCCAACATCGGTTGTCTCCGCAAAACTGCGCGGGAAGCCGGTAGTCGGCTGCGGTCGAAGTCACAGGCTGTTCAATCCGGCACCGCCGGAGGCATGGCTGACATGGAACTTTTCCCGCGGATGGCACGCCGGAAGCGATTGCATTCGAAATTTCAAAGCAAACTTCTCAGACCTTAATTCCTGTGCTGGAGGCCCGAACGAGCCAACGACTGGAAATGCTGAAGGATACCGACACAGAAAGCGGCAAGGCACCGCAACCGGCGACGCCGCAACAACCGCCCGCGGCTCCGTCCACAATGGTGCCGGTGACGTTTGCGTCCAACCCCCCGGGCGCGCGGGTCTCATTCTACGGGCAAGCGGTGGGAATTACCCCCGTCACCACGCCCTTGGCACCAGGCTCCTACACGGTGACCATCGCCAAGCCTGGACTGGCACAATGGACCGGCGAATTCGTGGTTGAAGCCCAATGAGTCGGTCAAGATCACAGCCGATCTCACGGGGCAGTTGGCCGCGGGCAGGGTCTCGGCCAAGCGCTGACGGAAGGCGCGCAAGAATTGCTGCTTCAAATCGAAGACCCAGGATCACCGTGTGGGTCGCGTCCCGGATCACTCCGCGGCGAGTTCGGGCGGCAAAACCCAATGGAGCACGCCATGCGGTTCGGCACCGAAGTGGTCCACATCGATACGAACCAGCGTTGCCGGACGCATCGCCACCTGCAAGGCCAGAGCGCCAAGGAGATTAGCCAGCAGTTGGCCCAGCAGAGGCTGGTGTCCGGCAAGCAGGATCTGCGATTCGGTCTGCTGGCTCCGGATCTCGTCCCAGATGCGTCGCGGAGCGGAAATGGGCAACAGGGCATCGGTTCGAATGATGGTCCCTGCGTAGCCCAATATCTTCGCGGCAATTTCTGCGCTCTCGAACGCGCGCACATAGGGGCTGCTCAGAATGAGCGAGGGCACCGCACCCGCTCTTCGCACCCGCTCGAGAACTTGCTGCACTTCTGCGCGCCCTCGGGGCGTGAGTTTGCGCGCCAAATCGGATGCGCCGGGCCCTTCGTCTTCGGCCCGGCCATGGCGCAGCAAATGAAGTTGCACTCGCTAATACGTATACCAGCGTGCCAACATCAATTCAGAGAGCTTTGTAATGTTCTTAACGAACAGTCTTAATCGAAGGCGGTTCTTGGTACAAGCGGCCGCCCTGCGGACGAAAGCCAAACCCTTGATCATCGACACCCACTTGGAGGTGTGGACTCTGGACCCGAAGTTCCCATTTCATCATCCCGAGCATCCGGAGGCGCGCCCCGAGATAGCGGCTCCCATCGAGAATGAAGTGCAGGAAATACGGGATTACGGTTTGCGTTACGCGGTCTTGATCAATCCACGCTACTACGGTTGGGACAACTCCTACATCAGTTACTCGCTCCACCGGTATCCAGACCTGTTCGTGGCCCACGGTTTGCTCAATCCGGAAGATCCGAAGGCTCCCGAGCGTCTGCGCTACTGGATCCGAGAGCATGGATTTCAGGGCATGCGTTTCAGCCCGCTTTACCATCCTCAATCGACTTGGATGAACTCGAAAGCGCTCTATCCCCTTTGGCGTGAGGCGGAGCGCCGGGGTGCCGTGTTCAACTTCTACATTCTGCCGCACCAGATGCCCATGCTGGAAGAGATGGCCAGCCGTTTTCCGGGCGTGAAGATTGTGGTAGACCATTTGGGCGAGCCGGATCTGAAAGCCGCGGATCCGTGGCAGAACTTCCGCAAGATGTTTCGTTTGAAGAAATTTTCGCAGGTTTGGATCAGTGCTTCCGAACCCTACGAGATTTCACTTACCAAATTCCCTCATCACGATATCAGGCCGTTTTTTAAGGCGGTCTACGAGGAATTCGGCGGGCGCAAGTTGATCTGGGGCACCGGGTATCCCCGGCCGCGTTGGGAACTGCCGATGGATAAGGAACTGGAGTTCGTCAACTCTGTGCTCGATTTTTATTCCGCCGAAGATCGTGAACTGATTCTCGGCAAGAATGCCCTGAATATCTGGAAGTTTCCTGGAGCGTAGGATGCGGAGACTGCTCATCGCGATTGCCTGCCTGCCGCTCGCGGCCAGACTTGAAGCGCAGCCGCATGTCGCGGGATGCGCGGTGTTCCCGGCCAACAACGTATGGAATGCACCGGTGGATACCGCGCCGGTGGATCCCAACTCAAACACGTACGTGGCGACGATAGGCGCCGGCCAGACCGCGCACCCCGATTTTGGCTCGGGGGTTTGGGATGGCGGACCCATTGGCATTCCGTTTGTTGACGTGCCGGGTACGCAAGCCAAAGTGAAGGTGACGTTTGAGTACGACGGCGAAAGTGATCATGCCGGATATCCGGTGCCGCCCAATGTGCCCGTGGAAGGCGGATCGGCCAGCGCGGGCGATCGCCACGTGCTGGTGGTGGATCATGACAACTGCGTCCTGTACGAGTTGTATAGCGCGTACCCTCAACCTGACGGAAGCTGGCGCGCAGGTTCAGGCGCCATCTTCGATTTGAAATCCAATGCTTTGCGGCCGGCGGGATGGACTTCGGCGGATGCCGCGGGACTGCCCATATTTCCTGGTCTGGTGCGCTATGAAGAAGTGGCGGCGGGCGAAATAAGGCACGCCATCCGTTTCACGGCGCCACGCACGCGGCAGGCTTACATCTGGCCCGCGCGTCATTACGCTTCCTCTCTGACAGCGCTGAACGATCCGCCCATGGGCCAGCGATTTCGCCTCAAAGCCGGCCTGGATATTTCGACGTTTTCGCCAGCGGTTCAAGTCATCTTGCGGGCGCTGAAGAAGTACGGGATGCTTCTGGCGGACAACGGCTCATCGTGGTCTCTCTCGGGCGCGCCGGACGATCGTTGGGATAACGATGTGTTGCACGAGATCACGCGCCTGCGGGGGTCGGACTTCGAAGCGGTGGATGAATCGAGTCTGATGGCTGACGCGAATTCCGGCTCTGTCCGGGGAGCAAATGCCGTGCCAATGATTGCGGCGGCGGTCAATGCGGCCAGTTTTCTGTCGGGGGCACTTGCGCCGGGCGAGATCATCTCGATTTTCGGATCGGGGTTCGGCCAGGACCCGACACAAACCAAAGTGTATTTTGACGGCGCTGCCGCTCCGTTGATTTACCTCAGTGCAACCCAGATCAATGCTGTGGTGCCCTATGAAGTGTCAGGTAAGACGAGCACCGCTTTGCATATCGAATAAGTGGTGCCAGAACGGATTCTCAGACGCTGCCGGTAGAGCCCGCCGCGCCGGGTATTTTCGTAGTCCTCAATCAGGATTACAGCATCAACTCCACGGCCAATCCGGCGGCGCCGAACTCAGTGGTCATTCTCTATGCCACCGGTGAAGGCCAGACCGACCCGGCCGGCGTGGACGGCAAAATCGCCACTGCGGTTTGGCCCAAACCCAGGCTCCCGGTGACGCTCGCGATCGGCGGGAATGCGGCCAAGGTGCTCTACGCGGGCGCGGCACCCTATCTGATTGCCGGAGCCATGCAGATCAATGCGAGATTACCCGCGGCGTCGCCCGCCGGAACTCCGCTCTCCGTGCGTTTGAACGTGGGCGGCCATTTCAGCCAGGACGGCGTCAGCGTGGTGGTGCGGAAGTAAGTGGATAAACGTCGAACGCGGAGTTTTCATAAACGGCCCGCGCGCCCGCCAGACGATTCTTTCGCTGCAGCACTATGTAGTCGATACCCGAGTCACGGTAGCGTTCCAGGTGATTGGGATCGAAGGGCGCTTCCATGGTGTTTTTCCATCTCGACCACCACTCTTCACCCAAGCTCTTGAAGAAATTCACCTGCCCGCCGGTTTTCCAGTCCACATAAACTGCACGTTGCGCTTCGACGCGGAAAACTCCAGGGTACAGATCCTGTTCCGCATCCGGAAACAGAAACACGGCGCTCGTTGGAGTGGATGCGCGAGCCCAATCCGCGAGTTGATCGAGATCGGGATTGTGCAACGGCGGATAATTGCGCATCTTTCCGTAACCAGGGATCAGAAAAAAAGGGACCAGTATCGCGGCGGTCATTGCAGCCCAAGCCCAGCGCCGAAGCGACTGAGCGGCCCAGACCGCAAAGAGGGCCAGCAAGGCCAGCGCCGCCACAACCATCACCCGGTTCCAGGAAGGCCAGGTAATCTCCCGGTTTGCTGGTATCAGATAGACCGGCAATAACCAGAGAAACGCTTCGATGCATCGTTTCTGTCCAACGGCTTTGCAGGCGGCAACCGCACCCAAAATCACAGCGAAGGCGGGGTCGAAGAGCAATAAACGCGCCGGTTGTATCTGCGGAAGGAGGGCCCAGTGCAAATTCTCGAGCAGCAGATACGAAATAGGCAGGCTGAGAACGCCCAGGAGAGGCAGGGCGATCAGAAATAGCCGCAGAGAGTGTGAAAAATCTTTTCTCAGACGCCGGTAAGCCAGCACGATCACAGCAAACAGGATCAGGTAGTGCCAGATCCACTGACGCCACCAGAGCGAGATCCAGTTGTAGCCTGCGCGCATGCGCTGCAGTTGCATCTGTTGCGGGTCCAAGCGCGCCAGTAAGGCCTGATGCTCGCCGTTGGCGGGCTCAACAAGCGACACGACAAAAAGGACCAGAAGCGCGATCGCCAGCGGCCAGAGCGCATTCAACCGCCGGCGCCGGAATGAAGGCTCCCCGGGCCAGAGCATCAATAGAAAATACAAGAACCAAAAGGGCGCGATGGTTGGCGCGTGAATGAGAAATGCCACTGAGGCAGCGATACCTGCCCATAAATATCGTTCGCGTGCCCCGAGGCCGATGGCGAGAAAGAATAGGGGCAATGCAAAACCACGCGGCACCGGCTCGTATTCAAACGTGAGCACAGCCGGTCCCATGATCGTGGCGCCCAGCGAAAAAGCCGCCACGACGAATAGCGCCAGTATGTCCGAAACTCCCAAAGCCGTGGCGATCAGGTACACGCCCCAAATTCCCAGGGCTCGAAACACGAACTGCTCCGCTTGGAGGACCTGGCGAAACTCCAGCCTGGTAATTTTTCGTAACACGATGGCCGTCTCGTCGTACAGCGTAAAGGCCACGTGTGGATGCTCGACGATCAGGTCTTTGGCGAGCACGTCCGGGTCCCAAATGTGCTCGAGGATGGGCAAGTAGATTTGCGTATCCGATTGCAACCAGCTGTGCCCAGGAAATTGGAAGTAATTCAACAGCGTAATGGCCAGGATCGCCGCGCCGATGGCCAGTCGCCGTCTCATTGGGCCGGAGTCTTATCGAGTTGCTGTTTGGCCCATATTCGGTTCGGATTCAGTTCGAGCGACTTGGCAAACGCCTGGCGCGCCTGGGCATTCTGGTTCTGTTTGCGCAGGGCCAGCCCCAGCCAGAGATAAGCTTCGGCGGATTTTTTGTCGAGTTCAATGGCGCGCTCAAAATCGCGGATCGCAAGATCGAGGCCACCGCCGAAAGCGGGAGGCAGATAGTAGTTGCCAACGCCCCGGGCGAGATAGGCTTTGGATGAGTGCGGGTCAAGCGACAGGGCTTTGTCGATGGCATCGCGGGCCCGCTTGCCGTAGCTCAGGGCCAGCAACACGTTCGCGGGTATCACCTGTCCGCACAGCGTCCCCAGAATCCGGTGGTATTCGGCGTTGCTGGGCTTGAGCGCGATGGCGCGTTCGGCTGAGCGAATGCCTTCCTCGGCAGCCCTCTGGGCTTGCGATTTGTCTCGCACCTCGAGCCCCACTTCCGCCAGGTAAGAGGAAGCCAGAGCCGCCTGATATTGCGCCTCAGCATCGTTCGGAGCTTTCTGCGCGTCGGCCGAAAGTTGCCGCGTGGCAGTTTCGAGCGCCGTACGGTCTTGAACGTCGCGCGCTTTCTCGAGATCGGTTGAGGCCCGGGCAAGTGTACCCGCGGATAGGCCGCCGGCCATGAGGCAGAGGATCAGTTTCGGTGCGGTGATTCTTATGCGGGGTAGTCTCATACGTTCACAAAGAAGCCACGCGCCGCTGCGCCAGCCAAAAATAAATTCCCAATACCACCAGCAGCAGGCCGTTGACCGCGATCACGGTTGGAGCGGAGAACTTCGGTACCAGCCAGCCCGACAGCACGCTGCCGAACGGCATTCCACCGCGAAACGCGACATTGTAGATACTCATCACGCGCCCGCGCATCTCGTTGACGGTGATGAGTTGCACGAGCGAACTGATCATGGCGAAGGCCGCAATCAGTGCGGCGCCGGACAGGAACAGCAGGAAGCAGCTCCACCACAGAGTTTTGGATTGAGCGAAAGCAGTCATGCCCGCGCCCAGGCAGATCAACATCAGTAATGCGATACGGCCTTTGTTTGCAATGTTGCCCATCGCCGCCACAGTCAGCGCGCCGGCCACCGACCCGATGCCCGAGGAGGCCAGCAGAATTGTATACGTGGTGGGACCCGCGTGGAATACATCTTTTGCGAACACCGGGAGAAATGTGATCATCGGAATCGCCAGCGCGGTCATGCAGAAGGCCAGGGCGATCAAACCCTCCATGGCGCCGTGCTTGCGGATGAAGCCAAAACCCTGCTTCATGCTAGTCAGGATGGACTCGCTGGTTTTTTCCGGCTGAAAGCTCGGGCGCAGCAACAGAAGCGAAATGATGACCGCGATGAAGGACACTCCGTTGAGCGAAAAGCACCAACTGGGGCCCAGGCTGGTCAAAGCGATGCCGCCCAGTACCGGACCGATGACGCGCGCCAGGTTGAACTGGATGGAATTCAAGGCGATGGCGTTGGGTAGATCTTCTTTGTCCACTAGTGTCGGAACTAGCGCGGAATAAGCCGGTCCGCCAAACGATTGCGCCGTTCCCACGATGAACGACAGCACTAGGATGTGCCACACCTGGACGATACCCAGCAGAATGAGCAGTGCCAGGGAGAAGGCGCAACTCATCTGCACCAGTTGCGAGGCCAGCAGCAGGCGACGGCGGCTCATGCGGTCGGCAATCACGCCGCCAACCAGGGAGAACAAGAAAATTGGGATATCGCCGAGGAAAGCGTCCAGGCCCAGCCAGAAAGCCGAGCCGGAAATTTGCAGCACCAGCCAAGATTGCGCCACTTCCTGCATCCAGGTGCCGATGCTCGAGGTGCAGGCTCCTACCCAAAGCAGGCGAAACTCGCGATAATGGAAGGCCTTGAAAACGCGGCGCAGCACAAAAAGGGAGCGGCGATGCTCAGGGAAGGGGCTTATCGCGGTGGATCAAATGCAGAATATTTCCATCCGCATCCGCGAAGAACACCAGCCGGTTGCCTTGATTGTTGTAAGGCTCGGTGAGGAACTTGACGCCAAGCTGTTTCAGACGATCGTGCGCGCGGTCGAAATCGTCGACAGAGATGGCCAGGTGGCGAATGCCCGGATCTTTCATCTTCTGCGGCGCGGCCTTACCGTCGGACGGAATGATCTCGAGCATCGACCCATTGGCGGCCTTCACAAAATAATTGCCGTCGTAGGCAAAATTGATCACGAAGCCGAGATGATCGACGTACCAGCGGGCCAGTTGTTCCGGCTGAGGCGAGGCAATCGCCGTATGTTCCAGTCCCTTAAACATATACGAGGATTGTAACAGGAATCCTCGCGGTCCCGGCCGGGTTTCGGATGTGAGGATCAGCGGTATTGGCGCCAGTCTTTGCATTAGGCAAAGGACGATAACTCACCAGATTCAGCGGTAAGAATTGGTTTCGCGCGTACACATGATTGAAGCGGCTTGCACGCCAGGCGTATGATTTAGCCAGGATTGAACGGGACGTATGCTCCGCAGTACAAATAAATTGCACGGTTGCGCGATTCACGCCACAGACGGCGAACTGGGTAAAGTTGACGAGTTCTTCTTTGACGAACTGAAATGGACGGTCCGTTACCTGGTCGTGGACACGGGCACTTGGCTGACGGGAAGGCGCGTTCTCTTGTCGCCGGCTGTGCTTGGGCAGCCCGATTGGGATCGTCGCAGCCTTCCGGTATCGCTCACGAAAAAACAAGTCGAATTAAGTCCTGACATCGATACGGACCAGCCCATTTCCCGACAGCAGGAGGAGGAACTGCGGCGGTATTTCGGCTGGGCGAACTATTGGGTGGGTGATCCTCTGTTGGCAGATCCGACGTTCGCGATAGGACCCATGGGAATGTCACCGGCAACCAGGGCCGCGATGGCGCCCGCATCCAGTCCAGAGGCACACGGCGACCCGCATCTCGAAAGCACCAAAGACGTAGTCGGCTGTCATATTCAGGCCACTGACTCCGAAGTGGGCCACGTGGAAGATTTCATCGTCGACGACCGCGCCTGGGTGGTCCGCTACATCGTGGTGGATACACGCAACTTCTTGCCGGGAAAGAAAGTACTCATTTCACCCGCGTGGGTTGAAAAAGTGGACTGGGCAGAGGGAAAAGTGCGCGTGAATTTATCCCAGGAGGGCATCCGCCACAGCCCACCCTACAATCCGTCAGCGCCGATTGATCGCGAATACGAATCGCTCCTCTACGATTACTACAAGCGGCCGAAATACTGGCCCTGAGGGCGATCTTAGAGGCCGATCTTATCAGATGATGGCGCCGATCTATTCGGTGGATGCGTTCTTGCGCACAGCTTCTCCGCGCACGGACACGGTCTTGATATTCACGAACTCGCGGATGCCGTAAACACCCAGCTCCCGCCCAAATCCGGAGTGCTTCACGCCGCCGAAAGGCAGCCGCGGATCTGAAGCCACCATCCCGTTGATGAACACCATGCCGCTTTCGATCTCATCAATAAACCGCGCCTGCTCGGCTTCATCGTTGGTCCATACACTAGCCCCCAGACCGAACGGTGTGTCGTTCGCCAACTCGATGGCCTGGTCAATGTTCCGCACACGGAATAGAGCGGCCACGGGACCGAATAGTTCCTCGCGGTAAGCGGGGGCCTTTTCTGGAATGTCGGTCAGGATGGTGGGCTCGTAATAGTTCCCAGGCCGCTCCAGCCGGCGGCCTCCGGTGAGAACGCGTGCACCTGCCGCAACAGATTTCCGTACCTGAGCATCCAGATCTTCCACAATTTTTTCGGTTGCCAGCGGACCGAGTTCAGTTGATTCGTCCATGGGATCGCCGATTTTGAGGGCTTGCATGCCGGCCACCATGCGGCGCGTGAACTCCTCCGCGATCGCTTCGAGAACAATAAAACGCTTGGCCGCGATGCACGACTGTCCATTGTTGATGGTGCGCGCTTTCACCGCGGTTCTGGCGGCGTCGTCAAGGTTGGCGCCGGGCATCACGATGAAGGGATCACTGCCGCCCAACTCGAGCACCGTCTTCTTGATGCGCTTGCCGGCAAGGCTGGCCACGTCGCTACCCGCAGGCTCGCTGCCGGTGAGCGTGGCGGCTTTGACACGCGGATCATCGAGGATTTGCGCCACCTGCTTTGAAACGATCAGCAGTGTTTGAAATGCGCCAGCCGGAAATCCTGCGCGGCGGAAGATGTCTTCAATCGCTAAGGCGCACTGGGGCACGTTCGAAGCGTGTTTCAGCAGCCCAACGTTACCGGCCATCACCGCAGGCGCTGCAAACCGGAATACCTGCCAGAAGGGAAAATTCCACGGCATGACGGCCAGCACCGGACCAATGGGTTGATAGTGAATCGTGGTGTGACCAGTTTCGGCCGGAACAGTTTCCACCTGCAGAAATCGTGCGGCATTCTCCGCATAATAGCGGCATCCCCAGGCGGACTTCGCCACTTCTTCCCAGGCGGCTTGAATGGGCTTGCCCATCTCGAGAGTCATGAGCCGCCCAAAGTGATCTTTCTCTTTTTCGAGGATCTCGGCAGCGCGAACCAACATCCATGCGCGGTCGGCGAATGAGGTCCGGCGGTAACTGTGAAAAGTCTCGGCCGCGCGTTCGAGTTTGCCTTCGATCTCGGAGTCCGTCAGCGCTTTGAAAGTGCGCACTGATTCACCGGTTGCCGGATTTACGGTTGCGATAGCCGTCACTTGAGCGATGAACGCACCTCAGCGGGATGTTCGCTGGAAATCTCTGCCGTGTATACGTAGGCGCGGGGGCGACTCGTTCATTATCGAGCAACGGAGCACAAATTCGCCGCTGTAGCTTCGCGGAACTGCCGCGAAACGCAGGCAGAGAATATCTCCCAGAGCGGCGCGTCAATTGGCGAAAGGAAGGGGCGCTCCAGCCTGTGCCTCGCGGCGGTTAGCAGAAACTGCTGAACAAGTTAGCCGGCCTTCGCTTTGGCTTGCTCGCGGCTTGCGGTCTCAGTCCCGGGCTGCTTTTTTTCGCTGCTCGAGACGGGGATTTCGCGCCTGGTGTGCTGTTGTTCGGGGACCGGAATCGAAATGTGGAGTTCGCCATTACGAAATTCCGCGCGCGCCTGGTCTATATTTGCGTTTTCGGGCAGCGGGATCAGTCGATAAAACTGACCGTAAATGCGTTCAGAGCGATAATAGCCCTCGCGTTTTTCTTGGTGCTCGCGCTTGCGCTCGCCCTGAATTACCAGGCCGTCATCAGTCACTTCCACTTTGACTTCGTTCTCCTGAACGCCAGGCAACTCCACGCTGACCTCGAGCTTGCCATCCTTTTCGGAAATCTCGACGGGCGGCGACCACTGCGTGATCTCGCCGGAGCGCGGACCTCCGAAGCCCTCAAACATTCGATCCATTTCGTCGGTAAAGCGACGCATCAACGCAAATGGATTGGCGTTGAGAAGCTCGGACGGATGCAGGGAGAACAATGAGGGGAAACCGCCGCGACGGGATAAAACCCCGCCTTGACGGGACCGCTCGAGGGATTGTTGAGGGTTGTTCGATTGTTGGGGCGCGTTCCGAGTCTGTTCGGAACCGCGTTTCGTATCCACTTCCGCCATGTGCAGATACTCCTTTCCTTCCGGATTCAGTGAGTTTGAAAAGCAGCGAAGGTAAAAAAGGTTGCTTTCACTCCCATTCTTGTATTGATTTTTACGGGAAGCAAGAATGTTAATGAAGGCAATTGTACTATCGGCAACCGAAATTCGCGGTATCATGTTGTGGAACTGATCTTGCACGCAAAAGCGTCTCTCAAAGGATCACACTTCCAAAAATCCGAAACTATGCGACCGCTTCGGAGGCGTGATACGAACTGCGCACCAGAGGGCCGGCTTCCACATGAGCGAAGCCCATCTCACAACCGTTGTTGCGGAATTCGTCGAATTCAGCGGGAGGAACGTAGCGGACGATGGGTAGATGCTGCGGCGAAGGCCGCAGATACTGGCCCAGAGTGAGAATGTCCACGCTGTGCGCCCGGAGATCGCGCATGACGTCGAGCACTTCATCGCGAGTCTCACCAAGCCCCAGCATCAGGCCCGATTTCACCGGTGTGTTGGGTGAGAGCTCCTTGGCATAAGCCAGCAGATCGAGCGAGCGTTCGTAGCGCGCGCCGAGCCGTACCTGCCTGTAGAGCCTTGGGACCGTTTCGGTATTGTGATTCAATACGTCTGGGCGCGCATGCATCACGATCTCGAGGGCTTCGCGACTGCCTTGAAAATCGGGCACCAGAACTTCCACGCGGCAGGCTGGGATGCGTTCGCGGATTGCGTGGATGGTCATGGCGAACAATTCGGCGCCACCGTCTTTGCGGTCGTCACGATTCACGCTGGTTACTACTGCGTAACGCAAACCCATTGCGGCCGCCGCTTCCGCCAGCCGGCGCGGTTCGTCATAATCCACAGCCAGTGGGGCGCCCTTCTGCACGGCACAAAAACCACAGCGGCGGGTACAGACATTCCCTAGGATCATGAAAGTGGCTGTTCGGCGATTCCAGCAGTCGCCCACGTTCGGACAGGCGGCGCTTTCGCACACCGTGTGGAGTTTCATGCCATCCATGATCGATTTTAGTTCGCGATAATTTTCGCCAACCGGGGCGGGTGCGCGCAGCCACGCGGGGCGCGCAGATTTTTTCGTGTCATGGATGGCTACCAGCACCATTCTCATTTTAACCAGTATGGCCGAGGAGCTTGGCCAAACGATTCTCCAGAATCAGGTCCTGATGAAAATTCTCCAGGCGCAGATCGCAGCCCGCGGCCATCTCGATCGCCCGGCGCGGAACCAGACCGACAATCTGGCTCGACGCGATTTCCACTCCGCAGCCTTCGGCTTCGGCGCGGACGGCTTCAAAGACCGTAGACAGGGATGTCTGTTCAAAATCGATGAGATTGGTTGAGACCTGCGCTTGGTTGCGCGACGCCAACGGCAAACCCAACGCCTTGACGTACGGTAGCCCTCCCGTGGAGAAACGGATCTTTCGGGCAATGCGTCGCGCGATGGAGACGTCTTCCGTAGCCAGGTTGATATTGAAGGCGATGAGGAATTTTCGGGCGCCTACCACGCATGCGCCGGCCGTGGGATGCAACTCCGCGCCGCCGAAATCGGGGAGCCGGTCCGTACGGGCCTGCACCTCTTCGCGCAGTTTTTCGAACTGGCCGCGCCGTATGTTCGCCAGGTTCACCCGATCCGGCCGCCTGGCAGCCGCTTCGTAAAGGTAAACGGGCACATGGAAGCGGCACCAGATCTGCTCGCCCACTTTTTCGGCAATGTGCACACAAGCTTCCAGGGTGACTCCGGACACCGGAACAAACGGCACCACGTCGGCGGCTCCCATGCGCGGATGGACTCCCTGGTGCCGGTTGAGATCGATGAGCGCCACTGCCTGCTCAACTCCCGCCAGGCCAGCCTCGGCGATTGCGCCGGGATCCCCCGCAAAAGTCACAACGGAACGATGGTGATCGGTATCTAGTGAGCGATCGAGCACGGCGACGCCGGGAACGTTTCCAATGGCATCGGCGATGCGCGCGATCACCGATTGGTCCCGCCCCTCAGAGAAATTTGGAACACATTCGACAATTGGGGTCAAGGTCTGACTCTGCCTTCGTGATAAGTGGTGCAGCCATTCTTTACGACCAGATGCACGTGGTTCGTTCCGAAGTAATACGGCAACTCGCGATAGTCCTCGATGTGGAGAAGGACCAGATCCGCTTGTTTGCGGGGACCGAGCAAGCCTAGCCGGTTTGCGCAACCCTGTGCGTTCGCTGCATTGATGGTGGCAGCGCAAATGGCCTCCGCGGGCGTCATATGCATTTCCAGGCAAGCCAGCGAAATCACCGTCTGCATGTTGGAAGTCGGACCCCAGTCAGGAGCGAATCCGGAAGCCAGCGCGACCGCAACTCTAGAATCGATCAACGCTCGCGCGGAGGCGAAACGCCGGGGCTCAAGATAGAGCAGCGAAGCCGGCGCAAGTACTGCGATGGTGGACGATTCCGCCAGCAGCTTGATTTCGGCGGGCTGTACGCGTCCGATGTGCAGACTCACCGCCTCGGCCTCCACCGCCAGACGGGCGGCCCTCTCACATCCAGCCAGGATCTCGACTGCCAGGCCTAGTTTGCGAGCTTGCTTCAGGTATTCGATGAGAGGCCTGTTGCCAAAGGGCTGCTGGCCACACTGTATACCAACGAAGGACGCCAGCTTGCGGACATGGCCTTCGAGGCGATGTGCCGATGCCGCGCGCAAAGGCCGGCCGTCGGCTGCACCTTGCGATTCCGCGGCGCCACGCAACATGGATTCGTACGCGTCCAGGCGCGGCTGCACTTGGACGAGTTGCGCGCAGGCATCTACAAAACCGGGCATCACGACTCGACCGGTTGCGTCGATTTCGCGAGCGCCGCGGGCGTCTTTCAAGTTCTCGACGCGCCGGCTGGTTCCCACTTCGATGATGGCGCAGCCGCGGATCAGTATCGCGCCATCGGCAACGATGGACAATTCGCCGAGACTCCCGCCGCGGCGCGGGTGTTCGGAGCCTTGCAATGTCAGCAACTGGCGCGCCCCTCGCACCAGGACCTTGTCTTCAGAAATTGTCTTCGATAGCTGATTCAATTGCAGTAATTCCTGTAGATTCGATATATGCGGCCGGGACCTCGACAACGCGAAGCTAAGCCCATCCGGACGGGCGGCCAAACCAGGCGGCCTACAAAAACTCTGGAGCGCGTCATATCGAAAGCCGGTCTGGGCTCACGCACGGAGGCCCGCCGCTGGATTGCGACTGGCCGCGTGCGAGTCGACGGAAAGCTGATTCAGACGCCCGACTTCTGGGTGGATCTGGCGCGCGACAACGTTACCCTCGACGGCAAACCCGTACGTGGCGGTCCGCGCCTTTACTTGCTGCTGTACAAGCCGAAAGGCTATCTGACCACCTACAAGGACCCGCAAGGCCGGGCCACGGTCTACGACCTGGTATCCGACATCGGCGCGTGGGTTTTTCCCGTAGGACGGCTGGACCTCGAGACCAGCGGTCTCCTGATCCTCACCAATGATACCCAGTTCGCCGAAAGGCTCTCCAACCCTGATTACAAGATACCTAAAACGTATCAGGTCAAGACGGCCGGCTTGCTGACCGAGGAACAGCTTGACCGGCTCAGGCGTGGTGTCACTCTGGGGGACGGCCCCACGCGCCCTGCGTCGGTCAAACGTCTGCGGGACTCGGCGAAATACACTTTCGTCGAAATGACCATTACCGAAGGCCGTAACCGTCAAGTACGACGCATGATAGAAGCCATTGGCAGCAAGGTGTTAAAGCTGGTGCGAACCGCCATCGGGCCGATTCGTATCGGGGAACAGCGCATCGGGAGTCATCGACCCTTAACCGCTGATGAAATCCGGAATTTGTCGGGCGACGTCGGGAAACGCTGACCGATCTCCAGCGCTACTGCATAAACTCTACATCGAAAAGTAGTTTGGAGTATGTTGATCGGCTCTCGAGAGGAACGCGCGGCTCGGACAAGGCGGGCTGGGGTCCGTGAGGGGGAGAACAAAATGGGCCATGGTAGACCTAAACGCGCACGAAGCTGGAAACGGCGGATAGAGCCAAGGAAAGCCTACAGCTTATGGCGTTCTCCTCTACTCGGAGCTGAGCTCCAGTGGGCGTTCATGTACTTTACAATAAAAAGTAATTTGTGATATCCTGATCGCAGTGGAGGTCGATCCTATGGCCCGAATGGTCGCGATTGTTCTGGCGGTTTCGTTTTTCGGCGGTTGCCGCGTGGAGCCGCCGAATGCCTTGATCGGCGCTGCGCGTTCCGGAGACACCGAAGCCATCAAGACGCTGGTGGCAGCGGGAGCTGATCCCAACCAGCGCTGGGGCGTCAACGATTGGACGCCTCTGATGCACGCGATTCACAAGGACCAGAAAGCGTCAGTGGAGGCGTTGCTCGCAGGCGGCGCCGATGTGAACGGCCAGTCTGGGAAAGGGATTACGGCACTCATAATGGCGGCCGGGTATGGCTATACCGACATCGTTCAAATGTTGCTGAATCACGGTGCCGATCCGCGCGCCGAAACCCCCGATGGCGACAACGCGCTGGCGGCCGCGGTGGGCGGCGTTCCTGATATCGACAAGTTCACTGTTGGCGCCTGCCAGACTGAAACTGTGCGGGCGCTGCTGGCCAAAGCCCCGGACCTCAAACTCAAGGATAATTTCTACGGACGGGCGGCACGGATGGCGGCACGCGCGGCCGGCTGCTCTGACGTGCTGGCGCTCATCGATCGTGGCAGTCGGGCTTCGGGCGGGCTTCGGTCGGGCAGGCCACACGCGGCCGCGTGTAAAATACGGATACGGCCCCCATTTGTCTCAGGAAGACGCGAAAGAAAAAGCCCCGAAATCCGAGCGGCTAAGGACACTGCTACCCGATATCTGGCGCCTGGTCAAGCCTAGGCGCTGGCTGCTGGCCGGGGGCTTTGTCCTGATGGTCATCAACCGGGCTTCCGGCCTGGTGCTGCCCTACTCCTCCAAATACCTGATCGATGACGTTTTGGGTAAGCAGCACATCAAGCTGCTGGGGCAGCTGGTGTTGATTGTTCTCTCAGCCACAGTGGTTCAGGCGGTCACCTCTTTCGCTCTGACGCAGCTTCTGTCAAAGGCCGCGCAACGCCTGATCGCGGAGATGCGCCGCAATGTGCAAGAGCATATCGGCCGGCTGCCTCTGCCTTATTACGACGCCAACAAAACGGGAACGCTGGTGTCGCGCATCATGAGCGACGTCGAGGGCGTGCGGAACCTCATTGGTACAGGCCTGGTAGAGTTTGCGGGTGGCGTGCTCACCGCATTCATTGTGCTCGGGATTCTCTTGCACATCAGCGCGCTGCTTACGGGCATGGCGCTGTCCTTTCTGCTGCTTTTCGGCTTCGCTCTCAAGAAGGCGTTCGGAACCATCCGGCCAATTTTCCGCCAGCGCGCCAAGATCAACGCGGAGGTCACCGGACGATTGACGGAATCGCTCGGTGGCGTGCGCGTTGTCAAGGGCTATCACGCCGAGGAGCGAGAGGCCGCGATTTTCTCGGGCGGTGTGCAGAGGCTGCTTGATAATGTCATGAAGACGCTGACTGCCACTTCGGTGATGAGCCTTTCGGCGACGCTGCTTATGGGCGTAGTCGGCGTGGTTGTGATGTATGTGGGGGCGCGGCAAATCTTCGCACACACCATGACACTCGGAAGTTTCATCACATTTACGGCCTTATTGGTGTTTATGGTCGCGCCGGTGTTTCAGGTGGTCGGGATAGGCACCCAGATCTCCGAGGCCCTGGCCGGGCTCGAGCGCACGCGCGAAGTCCTGCACGAGCGGCCGGAGGACAAAGATCCGCGGCGCACGGTGACATTGGGCGAGATTCGAGGCGAAGTGGTATTTGAAAACGTCAACTTCTCTTACGAGCCTGATAAATCAGTCCTGACGGATATCTCGTTTGATGGGCGCCCCGGCACCGTCACCGCGCTGATTGGACCTTCCGGCGCCGGAAAGTCCACGATTACGGGCTTGATCGCGGCATTTTATGTGCCGACGGAGGGCATCATTCGCGTGGACGGAGTAGATCTTGCCACGGTGCGCCTGGATTCTTACCGCACGCAGCTTGGCGTGGTCCTGCAGGACACGTTTCTGTTCGACGGAACCATTCGCGAGAACGTGTCCTTCTCGAACCCGGGTGCCGGCGAGCGGGAAATTTTAGATGCCTGCCGCATTGCGCGGGTGGACGAGTTCGCCGAGACTTTCGAGAAGAAGTACGAGACCATCGTGGGCGAGCGCGGCGTAAAGCTTTCAGGGGGTCAGAAACAGCGCGTCTCGATTGCACGTGCTCTGCTGGCCAATCCGCGCATTCTGATCCTGGACGAAGCGACCTCCAGCCTCGATTCAGAATCGGAAGCGCTGATTCAGGAAGGCTTGTCCCACCTGATGCGCGGCCGCACGACATTCGTGATCGCACACCGCCTCTCGACGATACGCAAGGCTCATCAGATCCTGGTGGTGGAGGCTGGGCGCATCGTGGAACGCGGCACGCATCAATCGCTTTATGCCGCCCGCGGGCGTTATTGGGAACTCTACACGAAACAGCACGGCATCGAAGAGAATCTGTTCCTCGCGCCCGGGGAAGGCGATCAGCCGCCGGAAGCCGCGGGAGATTCGGATTCAAAGCCGGGTGCGCCCGCTGCTACGACGCTGAGTGAGGCGGTCCGCCTGATCCGCGGGTAAGCGCTCCGGCGCGCGATTCCGTTACATTGAAAGGGCATGGCGCAAATCCTCGACGGGAACCGTGTCCGCGACGAAATCAAGGCCGAATGCCGCCCAAGAATCGAACGGATCATCGCGCGCGGCCGGCCGCCGGGTTTGGCTGTGGTGCTGGTGGGGCATAATCCAGCATCGGAGATCTACGTTCGGAGCAAAGTTAAAACTTCGGAGGAACTCGGCATTCGCGGTGAAACGCTGACTCCGCCGGAGACGATGACAACGGCAGAGCTGCTCGCCATTGTGGAAGATCTAAACCGCCGTCCTGAGATAGACGGCATTTTGGTGCAAATGCCGCTCCCGCCGCAAGTGGATTCCCAACGCATTCTGCTGGCAGTTTCGCCCGAAAAGGATGTCGATGGGTTTCATCCCTGTAACGTCGGCAACCTGGCGACCGGCCGTCCCGGCCCGCGTTCCTGCACCCCAGCCGGAATTATTGAGTTACTGAAACGCTACAAAATTCAGATTGCAGGTAAACGCGCGGTAGTGGTGGGCCGCAGCGACATTGTGGGTAAGCCCATGGCGCTGATGCTGATGCACGAAAATGCGACGGTGACCATCTGTCATTCGAAGACGCCGGATCTGCCCGGAGTCTGCCGCGAGTCTGACATTCTGGTGGCCGCTATTGGACGCGCCGCTCTGATTACAGCCGATTACATCAAGCCCGGCGCCACCGTAATCGATGTGGGAATGAACCGGCTCGACAAGCGCGCCGACGTGGCGCGCATTTTTACGCCAGGACGGGCCGGGGCCGCGCAGCAGCTCGAGGCCTTCGACCGAAAGGGCACACTGCTGGTTGGAGATGTCCATCCGCTGGATGTTGCTGAAAAGGCCGGAGCTTACACTCCCGTTCCGGGGGGCGTCGGCCCGCTGACCATCGCCATGTTAATGGTCAATACTATCGATTCCGCCGCAAGGCGAATCGGCGTATGGTAAAGGTAGGTCTCACGGGAGGTCTGGCGTGCGGGAAAAGCTTCGTAGGCCAGGCGCTGGTTGGTTGGGGGTGCCATCTGATCGAGGCTGACCAACTCGGCCATGAAGTGCTGCGGCCGGCTGGTGAGGCCTATGCCGATGTTGTCCGTGAATTCGGGCGGGAGATTCTGAACCCGGGCGGCACCATCGATCGCAAACGGCTGGCCGCGCAGGTCTTCGGAAAGCCAGAGCGGCTGGCGAGGCTCAATGAGCTGGTGCACCCCCGTGTTATTCGTCAAGAACAAGAGTTGATGGACCAATTCGCGCGCCTGGACCCGAACGGCATTACTGTGGTAGAGGCTGCCATTTTGATCGAGACCGGCAGTTACACACGTTTCGACCGGCTGATCCTGGTGGAATGTGACCAAGAACTTCAGATTTCGCGCGCGCTCAAGCGCGACAATGGAGATCGCAGCGAAGTTCTGGCGCGCCTCGAGCGCCAAATGCCCGTTGAGGAAAAGCGAAAATTTGCGGACTACGTCATAGACACTTCCGGTAGCAAAGAGGAAACGTTGTCTCGTGTGCGTGAAGTCTATGACTCATTGCGGAGAATAAGCCAATGAAATTTCGCCCGCTCCTTTTGGCCCTCCTTATGGTGGGGGGCTTTTATTACGCGACATCAGTGGCGCACTGGAATATCGGGCAATTTTTGCGCCGGACCAGCCAGAGCTGGTCAACGCCGGGCGTCGCCAATACCGCCGGTTTTTCGACCGACGAGGTGAGCAATATCGACATTTACAAGACGGCTCACCTGTCGACGGTCAACATCACCAGCGTGGTGTGGCGCGAAGGCTGGTTTTTCCAGCTCTATCCCGAGAAGGGCACCGGGTCCGGCTTTATCATCAGCCAGGACGGAAGAATCGTAACCAACTTTCACGTCATTTCTGGCGACCGGCAGCCCACGGTGACGCTGGCCAACAAAAAACAATATAAGGCCCGGGTGCTGGGGATCGACCGCAATAACGACTTGGCGCTGATCAAGATCGAGCCGCGGGAGAACCTGCAGGTGTTGAAGATGGGCGATTCCGATCCCCTCCAGGTCGGCCAGAAAGTACTCGCTATCGGCAATCCTTTCGGCCTGGAAGGAACGTTGACCACCGGCATTGTCAGCTCACTTGGCCGCTCGATCGAGGATGAGAACGGCCGTAAGCTGGAAGGCATGATCCAGACCGATGCCGCCATCAATCCCGGCAACAGCGGCGGTCCGCTGCTTGACTCTCACGGCAACGCCATCGGCATTAACACGGCGATTTATGGGCCGCAGGGCAACATCGGGATTGGCTTTGCGATGCCGATCAATCGCGCCCGGGCCATGCTCGACGAGTATCAGACTCGCGGAAAAGTGGCACGGCCGGTGCTCGGAGTAAGCACCGTTCTGGTGCAGGGCGATCTGGCCCAGGCGCTGGAGTTGCCGGCTGAAGGCGGGCTGCTGATACAGAACGTCGAGGGCGGATCGGCCGCCGAAGAGGCCGGCATTCATGGCGCCCAGCGCGCGGTGATTGTGGGTACGTATCCTGTGGGCGTCGGCGGTGACTTGATCACGGCGATTGAAGGTAAACCTGTGCAGCGTGACGACGATCTGCAAAAGGCCCTCAATCACAAACGCGCCGGGGAGAACTTGCAACTGACGATATATCGCAACGGAAAAACGCAGAAAATCAACGTGAAACTGGGCGCTGCGCCGGAGAACCTGTAGGTGAAGTCCAAAGCGTTGGAGGCCAGCCAAAAATTCGGTCGTGGGCTTCTCTGCGCATGTCTGATTCCGGCCGTCATGGCCGCCGCTGATGCCGACCTGATTCTGCATAACGGCAAGATCGTCACCGTCGATCAGAATTTTGCCGTGACGCAGGCCGTGGCTGTCAAAGATGGCAAAATCACTCGCGTCGGAACCGATCAGGATGTGCTCGCGGCCGAGCGCGGTTCCCAGACCAAAGTACTCGATCTCGAGGGGCGCACCATGCTCCCCGGGCTGATCGACAGCCATGTGCATCCTGATGAGGCCGGGCTGAGTGAGTTTCGCCGGCCGCTTCCGCCGCTCGATTCCTTCGCTGCCGTTGAGAACTATATCCGTTCGCAGGCGGAAAGAACGCCGAAAGATCGCTGGATCATCGTTCCCCGCACATTTCCCACGCGTCTCAAGGAAATGCGCATGCCCACGCGCAAAGTGCTGGATGTGGTCACAGATCATCCGGTGCTGTTTGACGCCAGCTACGTAGTGGTTGCGAATACGCTAGCGCTCAAGCTGAGTCATATCGACCGTAACACGCCCAATCCGCCGGGCGGCGTCATTGTCAAAGATGCGAACGGCGAGCCGAACGGAATTCTTCGCAATGCAGAGTCATTGATCAAGGGTTTGGATACCGGCGAACATTTCAGCGAACACGAAAAACTTCTGGCACTGGAACAACAATTGCGGCGCTACGTCGAAGCTGGACTCACCTCGATCGGCGATCGCGGCGTACAGGAAGAGCAGATCGCACTGTATCGCAAGCTCAAACAAGAGCACCGCCTGCCGATTCGCGCAGTGCTCACCTGGCTGCCGCACGTGCCGGGACCGCCTCAGAACCTGCTGGACAAGATTCGGTCGGTCGATTTTCACACTGGCGTCGGTGATGAATGGCTGAAGTTCGGGGCCTTTAAACAGACGCTCGATGGCGGCATGACTATCGGCACCGCCTACCAACGCCAGCCTTACGGCGCGTTCGGGCGCCAGCTCTACGGAATCACCGATCCCACTGACCGCGGCCAGCTTTTCATTTCGCCCGGACGTCTGCTCGACATCATGCGTACGGCGCGGGATAACGGCTGGCAAGTGACCACCCACGACCAGGGCGGGGGAGCCATAGATCATTTTCTGGATTGCCTGGAAGCACTGGGTACGGAGAGGCCCATCGGTCCAACGCGCTCCCATGTGATCCACGCCAGCTTTCAGAGCCCGCAGGCCATCGCGCGCATGAAGAAGCTCGGTATTCTGGCCGACGTGCAATCGCCCTGGCTTTATAAGGACGCACCGGCGCTCGAGCAGGTCTTCACATATAACGACATGCGCTACTTTTTCCCGCTACGCTCTTATGTCGACGCAGGCATCATCACCGCGCTGGGCAGCGATCACATGATCGGGCATGACAAGAATCGCGCCACGAATCCCTACAATCCATTCCTGAGCTTGTATATCGCGGTCACGCGCAAGACCGACCGAGGCCAGGCGTTTCACCCCGAGGAGCGCGGAACCCGCCAGGAGGCGCTCAAGATGCACACCATCTGGGCGGCCTATCTGCAGTTCTCGGAGAAGGCGAAAGGTTCAATCGAACCCGGCAAGCTGGCTGACCTGGTCGTGATTGACCGCGATTACCTTGCCTGCCCGGAAGATCAGATCAAAGAGATTGAGCCGGTGATGACCATTCTGGACGGGAAAGTCGTGTACCAGCGCGCGAAGTGACGGGCGGCCGTATTGTTGGCATCGACGCGCCAATGCGTCAATCCGCCTTGCCGATGCGATACAGCTTCGAAGCCGTCCGGATGATCAAGCTGCCGCGCGACATGGCAGGTGTCGCCAGGGACATCTCGTCGAGCGAGTTTTTTCCTAGTACCTTGAACTGCGGACCGGTCTGAATCACGAACGTATCGCCGTCCTCGCTGAGCGCGAAGATCTTGCCATTCGAGGCCCAGGGCGATGCGGTGAAGGCGGAAACTTCGGGATCAATGCGTTGCTTGCCGTAAATCTCGCGGCCGGTGCGTGCGTCATGACAGGTCATCATCCCGCGGTCCAGTAGCGTGTAGTAATTATCGCCGTAAACCAGCGGAGACGGATTGTAAGGGCCGGCCTGCGGCAAGTACCACGCGATGGGACCGCTGCCGGTGACGCCGTCCTTCAGGCTGATATCGCCGCGCGCGCCAGGGCGTACCGCGAAGACCGGACGCACGGAATCTCCGACGTAGCCGGAAGCGAGGAATAGCAGCCCGTGGCCGGCGAATGGCGTCGGGATCACGATGGACGACATGCCTCCCAATTCCCAGAGCAGGTGGCCATCGAGATCGTAAGAGCGCACTTTGCGCGTGCCGGAAGTGACGATCTCGGCGCGCTGATCGTTCTCCCAAACATAGGGCGTGGCCCAGTTACTGGCCTCGTCGCGTTCCACGCGCCAGATCTGTTTTCCCGTGCGCTTGTCGAGCGCCACCAGGAAGGATTGATCGTCATTATCGTTGACGATGTAGATGCGTTCCTTTTGCAGCACCGGTGAGGCCGCCGTGCCCCAGCCATAGCGCGTCCGAAACGGTCCCCAGTGTTGCGACCACACCGGTTTGCCATCCATGTCGAAAACAAACAGGCCGATGTTGCCGAAGTAGGCGTAGACGCGTTCGCCGTCTGTGACCGGTGTCTCTGACGCGTAGGTGTTTTTCAGATGATGCGAGCTGCGCGGCACGCCGCGATGCACTTCGCGTTCCCAAAGAATTTTGCCGCTCTTCCAGTCGACCGCGTAAACCATCCAGCGGTGCTCGTCGCTCGGAGTGCCTTCACGATTGCCACCGAAATAGAGGCCTTTCTTGGGCGCTTCGGGCTCGACCGAGCTGATGACCGATGTGACAAAGATGCGATCGCCCCAGACCACCGGCGACGACCAGCCGCTTCCGGGGATTCCGGCTTTCCACACAACGTTGCGCGTGGTGCTCCAGGTGTCGGGCAGCGCCGGATCTTCAGCGACGCCCGTCGATTGCGGACCGCGAAACTGCGGCCAGTGGTCACCGGCCTCGAGCGCTACAAGAAAACTGAGCAGGATGGGCACGAGAGCTCGCATGGATCAACTGTACACCTCTACCGCGGGTCGTGATTTGGCGCAAGCCGAAGGTTTCGCCGAACCAATCGTCTTTACCCCTGCTCACCGAAACAATAGAGCGCGGTTTGCGTGCGCACGAAGAGCCGCCCGTCGGCGATCGCCGGTGTGGCCCAGCAGTCATCCTTGAGATCGTTCACCGCCAGCAACTCCCATTCTCCTGTGGCCTGGATCACAGCCAGCTTGCAGGTTTGGCTCACGGTATAAATCTTGCCGTCACCGGCGACGGGCGATGCGTAATGAGGGATCGAGTGCGCCTTCCAGGCGTCCTTGTTTCAGAATGGGGTCCGATTTTGGATCGAGTGCTGTCAGGATGCCGCCCTCGCGCAGGACGTACATAACGCCCTTGTAGAGTATGGGCGAGGGAATATTCGGCAGCGATTTCTCGAAGCGCCACACCACGTGGGTATCTGTCACGTCACACTTGCCGCCCGCGCGTATGGCGAATAGCCCGTTGCCCGCGGTGCCGCGCGAGCGATGTATATTCCACTCGCGCTCGTTCATGTAACCGTCCTGATCGAGGTCGAACAGAAACCAGAGCTTCTTCATCTCCGCGTCCGGAACCTCGTCGCGTGCGATTTTCCCGTCGTGATTGGCGTCGTACTGTTTCAGCACCTCGGCGAACGACGGAACATTTTGTAGACCCAGTTCCGCCGTCGAAGCCATCCAGGAATGCACGTACACGATGTCGCCGTCCACCACTGGAACAGATTTCGCCTGCCAGGCCATGCCGTGCACCCACCACAGTTTTTCGCCGGTATCAACAGCGTACGCGGCCACCTGGTAGGACCCGGAAACAATCACCTGTGCGGGCGCCTTCGACGAACCGTAGATCGCAGGCGTCGAGAAACCGTGCGTGGCTTCCGGGCGCTCGGTTTTCCACAAAACATGGCCGTCTTTTGCGTCGAGCGCGATCAAAAACGAATTGGTGTCCTGGTCGCATCGTTGAATCACCTTGCCGTCGGACAGAATGGGTGACGCCGCCATGCCGTACGGATTATTGAACGGGCCGAGCGGCTGTCTCCAGCGCTCGCTGCCATCCGGCGCGTAGGAAACCAGGCCGAAATCTTCAAAAAAAACGTAAACATTTCGCCCATCAGTTACGGGGCTCGGTGAAACTGGCGTATTCGTACCCTGCGATTTCGTCCTTCGGGCGCGCTGCGCCGCGCGCTGCCACTCCATTTTGCCGGTCTTCAGGTTCAGGCACATGGTGAAGAGCTTTTTTCGCCTTCGAATGCCGTCACGAAGATTCGGTTGCCGGCCAATGCCAGCGAGGAGTATCCCGGTGGGAGCGCGGTCTTCCACAGCATGTTTTTCTGAGGACCAAAATTCGACCTGCAACCCCGCGGTTTCTGCAACTCCTGTGCCGTTCGAACCGCGAAACCGAGGCCAGTCAGCGGCTGCGAAACAGCGCCAGGAAACCATACATCCATCCCAATAGAATCCGGCAGATTTTCGAGACTTTCCTTTCCGCTGAGCGTCTCAGGGTAGGGCATGAGACCGGTGCGGCTGCGCTAAACTCAAAAAACCGTGACCGCGACGACAAAGGCACACCTCGAAGCAAAAGCGAAGACCGCGCGTCAAGCTTTAGACGCATGGGTGCGGGAAATAGTCTCGTGGCACTTCGACCCTGCCACTGGTTGCCCGTTCTGGCTGGACTATGCCAAGGGCCTGACGTGGGATCCGCGCCGGGAGATTCAAGGCTACGATGACCTGGGGCGTCTCGGCCCGTTTCAAGATGAGTGGCTTCGTGGCGGCCCGGTCCGCCGCTGGATTCCCCGCGGTTTGTCCGGCAAGCCGGTATACATCTTCGAGACAGGCGGAAGCACGGGCGTTCCGAAATCGCGCATCAGCATCGACGATTTCCGCACGGACTACGAGGCGTTCAGCGGCACGTTGCCGCACGAGTTCTTTCCGCCCGGCGCAGACTGGCTCATGGTTGGCCCTACCGGTCCGCGCCGGCTGCGGCTGGCGGTCGAACACCTGGCGCAGTATCGCGGCGGCATCTGCTTCATGGTAGATCTCGATCCGCGCTGGGTCATCAAGCTGATCAAGATGGGCGAGCTCGACATGGCGGAGCGTTACAAGCAGCACGTGGTGGAGCAGGGGCTCACGCTGCTGCGGGCTCACGAAAACATACAGTGCCTGTTCACCACGCCCAAGCTATTGGTAGCCATCTGCGAAAAGGTTTCGCTGAAACGCATGGGCATCAAAGGCGTCTTCTGCGGAGGCACCGAAATGACGCCTCAGTTCCATCGCTTCGCCGTGGAAGAGCTGCTCGACGGCGTGTATTTCGCGCCCACGTATGGCAACACCCTAATGGGTCTGGCGGTGCATAAGCCGCGGGTGCCTGAAGACAACTTCGCCATCATTTACTATCCGCCGTCGCCGCGCGCCATGATTGAAGTGGTTGACCCGGACCATCCGGAGCGCGTGGTGGGTCATGGTGAGACCGGACGCGTGCGCCTGACGACGCTGACGAAAGAGTTTTTCATGCCGCGTTTCCTCGAGCGCGATGAGGCCGAGCGAGAGGCGCCCTGTGATCTCTACCCGTGGGACGGCGTGCGTAATGTGCGGCCGTTCTCGCGCTTTCAGGCCAAAGTGGTGGAAGGAGTGTACTGATTGAGGCGTGGTCGTGGCATCCGCTCTTTGACGGCCGCGGTTCAGAGCAGAAAGTCTGGCGTGTAGGGAGTGACGATGCTGCATATCCCCCTGCTCCGCAACGGCCGATCTTATCGCAGCCTAGATGTGCTGCGTGTCCCCCACCACCGCACACGGGAGCCGGTTGTCGAGATCAGCCAAGCAAACGTCGGGCTGATTCGCCGCGATTTGCTGGACGCGGACGCAGTGAGGGAGAGACTGGCTGAAATTCCATCGGCGGAGTTGCTGCGCATTTGCCGGGAAGCGGCGGACCACTTTATGACTACCCGGCTGCCGCACGGTGATGGCGCGCAGTCGCCGGAAGATTATGTCCAGCAGGTGTCCGCTACTCATGGGTTACCCCAAGTCATGGCGCGAAAGAATATGTCCAAAATCCGCACGGTCATGGCCGAGATGACCACCGTGCTCCGTGGCCTGACGCGCAACCTGGATCTGGCGGTGCTCGATGGCGGCTTCACTCGCATGGATGGGCAGGAGCTGAGCTTTTTCCCGCGACGTAATTCATTGGGTGTGGCGTTGCCCAGCAATTCGCCAGGTGTACATTCGCTGTGGATTCCTGCTTTTGCTTTGAAGATTCCACTGGTGGTAAAACCCGGCGGCGCCGAGCCGTGGACGCCCTACCGCATGATCCAGGCGCTGATCCGCGCCGGTGCGCCACCAGATTCATTGGGCTACTACCCCACCGACCACACAGGCGCCGGTCAAATCCTGCGGCAGTGCCAGCGCGGCATGGTTTTCGGGGACGCCAATTCCACGAAACTTTGGGCGAACGATTCTCGTATCGAAGTGCATGGCCCGGGCTACAGCAAGATCGTGATCGGCCGGGGTTCGGTGGACCACTGGGAAGACTACCTGGATGTGATGATGACTGGATGTGATGATGACCTCGATTGTCGAGAACGGCGGACGGTTCTGCATGAATACTTCAGGTGTGTGGGTGCCCGCGCACGGAGCAGAAATCGAGGAAGCGCTGGCGGATCGACTGGCCACCATCCGCCCCCGTGACGCGGAAGATCCCGAAGCGCGGCTAGCGCCGTTCGCGGACGCCGCAGTTGCCGGGCGTATCTCGGATCTCATCGACAGCCAGCTCGATGACGCGCACGATGTGACCGCTGAAAAACGTGGCGCCGGGCGGCTGGCCAGTTACCAGGGCTGCTCATACTTGCTGCCGACGGTCATCCATTGCAAGACGCCCGAGCATGCGCTCGCAAACCGCGAATTTCTGTTCCCGTTTGCCAGCGTAGTGGCGGTGGACGAAACCGAAATTCCGCGCGCGATGGGTTCGAGTCTTGTGGTTACGGCCATTACCAAAGATGAACGGATGGCGAACCGGCAGCTGGCATCGCCGCTGGTGGGCCGGCTCAACCTCGGCTCCATACCGACGAACCAGATTCAATGGGACCAGCCGCACGAAGGCAATCTGTTCGATCATCTCTACGCGCGTCGCGCCTTCCAGCGTCATCGTGTGTCGGACCTCGCCCTCCCGGAGTTCGGGCCAAACCAGAGCGTACAAAGATGAACCAAGGGTGACATGAAAATCCTGGCCATCACCGCGGGCGCCGCCAATATGTACTGCGGCAGTTGCCTGCGCGATAATGCGCTGGCCGCGGAGTTGATGGCTCAAGGGCACGACGTGGTGCTGGTTCCGTTGTACACGCCGACGCTCACCGATGAGCCGAACGTCAGCCGCAAACGGGTTTTCTTTGGCGGCATCAGCGTGTATCTGGAACAACATGTGGCGCCGCTCCGTTACACTCCGGCTTGGCTTGACGGGCTGTGGGATTCCTGGCCGGTACTCAAAGCCGCGTCACGCAGGTCGATTGCGGTGAGTCCGCGCAGGCTGGGCGAGCTGACTATTTCGATGCTGCGCGGCGAAGAGGGCCGGCAGCGTAAGGAATTTCACAAGCTCGTCCATTGGCTGAACAGTGAGCCCGCGCCCGACGTGGTCAGCCTGCCGAATTCCCTGCTCATCGGCTTGGCGCGCCCGCTCAAAGAAGCGCTGGGACGGCCGGTCTGCTGCACTCTGCAAGGCGAGGACCTGTTTCTGGAAGGTCTGGGCGAGCCGTGGCGCACGCAGGCACACGAGCTGATTCGTGCGCAGGTCGATCATGTAGACGCCTTCGTCGCGGTCAGCGAATACTACGCGGGGTTCATGCGCGACTACCTGGGCATCCCGCAGAACAAAATTCACGTCGTGCCGGTGGGCATCAATCTCAAAGGTTTCGAGACAGGTTTTCGTTTTCGCACCAACTGTTTTACATTGGGCTACTTCGCGCGTGTCCTGCCTGAAAAAGGCTTGCACCTGCTGGCTGAAGCGTACAAATTGCTGCGCCGCGAGACCGAATTTTCCGGGGCTACGCTCGAAGCCGCCGGATATCTCGCGCCCGAGCATCGCAGCTACCTGCGCGGCATCGAGCGCCGCATGAAGGAATGGGGCCTGGAGAACGAATTCCGTTACAGAGGCGTGCTTGACCGGATTCAAAAAATTGACTTCCTGCGCAGTCTGACCGCACTTTCGGTGCCCAGCATTTACGCGGAGCCGAAGGGTATCTACGCACTCGAGGCCATGTCGCTCGAAGTGCCCGTCATCCAGCCGCGCCTGGGCGCATTCCCGGAGATCATCGAGAAAACCGGAGGCGGAATCCTAGTCGAACCCAACAATGTGGAGAGCCTGGCGCAAGGAATTCTCGCGCTTTGGAAAGATCAGACGTGTTTGGGCGATCTGGGCCGCAAGGGCGCGCTGGGCGTGCGTGAGCACTATAGCGTCGTTCGCATGGCGCAGCGAACGGCAGAAGTGTACGGTAGAGTAGGAAAAGGATTCATGTCCGTTCATGGATGACGGCAGACCTGCCCGTCCGCTCTGATGCTCGAAGTCAGTCATCTCAGTAAACAATATCTGACGCCACGCGGCCCCATTCCGGTTCTTTCCGATATTTCGCTTTCCCTTTCGCGAGGAGATGCCGCCGCTATCATGGGCCCGTCCGGCAGCGGCAAGAGCACTCTGCTATATATTCTCGGCGCGCTCGATGCGCCCGCTTCAGGCAGCGTGACGCTCGATGGCCGAAGTCCTTTCGAACTGGCCGAAAAAGAATTGGCCGCGTTTCGCAATAAAGAGATTGGTTTTGTCTTTCAAGATCATTGCCTGTTGCCGCAATGTTCGGTGCTCGAGAACGTTTTGATCCCTACGCTGGTTGCGGAATCGCGCGATGGGTACCGCGAGCGCGCGCGGTCGCTGGTGACACAAGTTGGCCTGAAAGACCGTCTGGACCATCGGCCCGCAGAGCTTTCCGGAGGTGAGCAACAGCGCGTGGCTTTGGCGCGGGCGCTGATCCGCGAGCCGCTGCTTCTGCTTTGCGACGAACCCACGGGCAACCTGGATCGCACTTCGGCCGACACCGTGGCTTCCATGCTGCTCGAGTTGCATCGTGCGCAGCGCACCATCTTGATTGTGGTCACGCACAATCTTGACCTGGCGGCAAAGTTCCCGCTGCGTTTCGAACTGTTGAACGCGGGCTTGAAGCAATTATGAATGTGACCGCGGTTCTCGAAACCTCGCTTTATGTCGACGATGTCCCACGCGCAGGCGAGTTCTATCACCGGCTCTTCGGCTTCGACAAACTCGAGGGCGACGATCGTTTTTGCGCTTTGAACGTGGTGGGGAAACAGGTTCTGCTGCTATTCAAAAAGGGCGGTACACGGGAGCCTGTGCTGCTGCCCGGCGGGGTTCTTCCTCCGCACGATGGCTCAGGCACTACGCATCTGGCGTTTTCAATTCCCGTTGAGGATTTCGTTCGGTGGGAAACGCGGCTCGCCGAGCACGGCGTGACGATCGAAAGCCGTGTCAGTTGGCCTCGTGGCGGCCGCAGCATTTATTTCCGCGATCCTGACGGCCATCTGCTCGAGTTGATCACCCCCGGTTGCTGGGCCACGTACTAATGCGACCATTTACCCTGGTGCGACGTAGCCTGGAGTATTACTGGCGGACAAATCTGGCTGTCGTTCTCGGCGTCGGCATCGCTGTAGCGGTTCTTGCCGGAGCTCTGCTCGTAGGATCGTCCGTTCGCGGCAGCCTTCGCGATCTTGCGCTCAGCCGCCTGGGTAAGACCGATTCGGTTATTTCCGCCGACCATTTCTTTCGTGAAGATCTGGCCGCCGATCTGGCTCGTGGCAAGCCCATTTCCACCTGCCCACTCATCGCGTTTCAGGGTTTGGTGATGCATGAGCCCAGCGGGCGCAGGTCTTCCGGCGTGGATGTGTACGGCGTGGATGAGCGCTTCTGGAGCTTTCACGGCGTGCCGGGGCCTGAATTACCGGCGATGAGCACGGCGCTCGCGACAGAACTCGCCAGCAAACCGAACGACTCAATTTTAATCCGTGTGCAGAAACAAGCAGTCATTCCACTCGAATCGTTACATGGGCGCAAGGAAGACGTCGGCCGCACTCTGCGCTTCACGGCTCATGAGCCGCTCGTAGCGTCGGCACTAGGAGAATTCTCGCTTCGGCCGCGGCAGTCAGCCGTGCGAGCCATCTTCGTGCCGCTCGGAAGGCTGGCGCGCGAGTTGGGGCAGACCGGCCGGGTGAACACAATCTTGATTTCCGGCGAACCCGCGGCGTCGCCAATCGAACAGCTTCTCCGGGAGCGATACTCTCTCGATGATGCCGGCGCCACGCTACGGTCTTTGGAACCTCAGCAGCGCATTTCACTCGAATCGTCTAGCGCCATCATCAGCGATCGGCTAGCCAGCGTGGCGCTCCATTCCGCGGGAAAACGTGGCCTGCGCGTTGATCTGATCTACACCTATCTCGCCAACACCATCCGGTCTGGAACGCGCGAAATTCCGTACTCTGTAGTGACGGCGGACGACGAGTTTTTCGTCAATCACCCGTCCGCGACAGGAAATTTACCGCCGATCCTTCTGAACGATTGGGCGGCGAAAGATTTGGGCATTCAGCCCGGCGCGCCGGTTTCGCTCGACTACTTCGTCTGGAACGACGATGGGCAACTACACACCGGGAATGCCCGGTTCCAATTGGCGGGGATTTTGCCGATCTCTGGCGCCGCCGCTGATCGTAACCTGACGCCGGACTATCCGGGCATCAGCGAATCCAAAAGTCTGCGTGATTGGGACCCGCCGTTCCCCATCGATCTCAAACGAGTGCGGCCGCGTGATGATGAGTATTGGAAAAAATATCGCGCCACGCCAAAAGCCTTCATCCCGCTGGCGAGGGGCCAGAGACTGTGGGGCACGCGGTTTGGAAAACTCACGTCGATACGAATTTCAACCAAGCCCGCGGAAAACCTCGCGGCTACACGCGATTCGTTCGCTTCGCAATTGCGCTCTACGCTTGACCCTCTGTCGATGGGTTTCTCCGTTTCGATTGCTCGAGCCCAGGCTCTCACGGCATCCCAAGGTGCAACGGATTTCGGCGAGTATTTCGTCTATTTCAGTTTCTTTCTGGTAACCGCGGCACTGCTGTTGGCGGCATTATTTTTCAGGCTGGGCATCGAGCAACGCTGGCGTGAAATCGGAATGTTACAGGCCGTGGGACTGCCCCATGGCGCTATTCGCAGCGTGTTTTTTATCGAAGGCTCACTGCTTGCGCTCGTCGGCAGCGTTGCGGGTGTCGCAGGGGCCTTGGCGTATGGAGCGCTCGTGATGTTCGGCTTGCGCACGCGCTGGTGGGACGCCGTAGGCACCACATCGCTCTCGCTGCATATCGCGCCGGTGGCTCTCGCGACAGGAGGCGCCGCGGGATTTGTGAGCGCGCTCGGTTCCATTGCGTGGACACTCCGCGGATTGCCGTCGATGGCGCCCCGTGCACTGCTCACGTCCGTGCATGCCAAACGAAAAATTCCAGAATGGCTGGGCCTCGCATTTGGCGCCGGTGGCGCACTGCTTCTAGGTGCCTCGGTGCTCGGCATGATCAGTCAGGTGGCCGGATTCTGCGGGGCCGGCACGTTGCTTTTGACGACGGCGCTATTTGAGACCCGACGCGCCTTCGACCGGCGCCGGCACCCGGATCTCGCGCGCATTTCGCAGCTCGGCTTTCGCAACGTTGCCTGGCGTCCGGGCCGCAGCGTACTCTGCATCGCGCTCATCGCTTCGGCAACATTTCTCATCATTGCGGTAGATGCTTTCCGGCGGGACGCGCACGCTCCACTCGATCCGAAATCCGGTACAGGAGGCTATCCGCTCATGGCCGAGTCGGTGCTGCCCGTAATTCACAATCCGAATTCGTCGTCGGGCAGGGAAGCGCTGAACCTCGGTAAGCCGGCGTTTGGCAACGTACGTTTCACGCTGTTTCGCGTGCGTGCGGGCGACGAGACAAGCTGCCTCAATCTGTATCAACCTCGTGATCCGCGTATTCTGGCGCCGGCGAGCACTTTCATCCAACAAGGCCGCTTTTCGTTTCAGGACTCACTCGCCAAGACGGCAGCACAGAAAGGCAATCCGTGGCTGCTGCTCGATTCCGTGTTCAGCGACGGAACCATTCCGGCCATCGGCGACGCCAACTCCATCACATACGTATTACATCGCAAGCTGGGGGAAGACGTCGTCATCGATTCCACGGGCGGCCATCCAGTCCGCCTAAAATTAGTAGCGGCGCTCGCGGACAGCATTTTTCAGGGCGAGCTGCTCATCTCCGGAAAAAACTTTCTTCGACTGTTTCCCAATCAGCCCGGTTACCGATTCTTTCTGCTGGATGTGCCCAGGGAAAATGCGGCCGCTATTCCCGGCGCGCTCGAGGCCGCGCTCACGGACTACGGCTTTGATGTGACCTCGACCGCCGAACGGCTGGCCGCCTTTCATCGAGTAGAGAACACCTACATCTCGACGTTTCAAATGCTGGGAGCGCTAGGGCTGCTGCTGGGAACCTTTGGACTTGCGGCTGTGCTGGTGCGTAACGTGCTTGAACGCCGCCGGGAAATGGCGCTGCTTCAGGCGGTAGGATACCGGCGCCGCAATCTTGGGCTGGTTATCTTGGCGGAAAACGCTTTGCTGTTGGCTGGAGGTCTCGCGATCGGCTCCGTCTGTGCGCTTATTGCCGTCATTCCAGCGATCATTTCGCGTGGTGGTCACCTGGCGGCTCTGTCGATGGTGGGTTGGCTGGCCATCATATTAATTACCGGCCTGGCTGCGGCTTTTGTGGCCACGCTCGCGGTGATTCGCCTGCCGCTACTGCCGGCACTGCGAGCGGAATAAAGCCCTCTATGGTGCGGACCGCTCCCAAACAGAACCGCGCAAAGGTGTTGAGAGGGAGTTGGATCTGGCGCGTACTGTCGTGGGCCGCTTTGGCTTTCGGCATATTCTACTGTTGCTGTTTGGCGGACCTCGTGGCCTTGAAATGGATTCATCCGCCGACCACCGCCGTGCAAGCTGAGCGCCGCATCGCCGCCTTGCTGCACCGCCGAAAATATCAGAAGCGCTACAGTTGGGTATCGCTTGGCAGAATTTCGCGCGACCTCCAGCACGCTGTTATCGCCGGTGAAGACGCGCGGTTTTACCAGCATCATGGCTTCGATTGGGAGGAGATGAAGAAGGTGATGGACAGTGACCTGGAAAAGAAACGCCTGGGGCGTGGTGCGTCCACCATCACTCAGCAACTCGTGAAAAATTTGTTTCTCACCACCAACCGGTCCATCCTGCGCAAAGGCGTGGAGGCGTTACTTGTTCCTCCCGCTGAATTCATTCTGGGCAAACAGCGCATCCTCGAGCTTTATCTCAACCTGATCGAATGGGGACCGGGAGTGTATGGGGCTGAAGCCGCGGCCGGTCTTTATTACAACGAGCCCGCTTCGCGTGTGGGCCGCGATCAGGCTGCACGGCTGGCGGCGATTGTTCCCGCTCCGCTGGTGCGCAAGCCCGCACGCATGAACGAATACAGCGCGGAAATTCTGGACCGCATGAGCAGAATGGGCTGGTGATGGGTCCAACTGGCGCCAGCACGAAAGTTATCGTGGCGCACGCGCTCTCGCGTGCCGAGCCGAGACTCGTCTCGGCTCTTGGGGTCCCGGCACTCAACCTATCCGCGCACGATTTGCGGATACACCTTCCGGATTGCCGCCACGACGTCATCCACATCGCTTGAACTAAATTTCGGATGCAGTGCCACGCCGGCAAAGCGGCTCAGAATGTCGAGTGTCCGCGGGCAGCTTGCCGCGCCGTATTGGATTGACCGGCCGCGCTCTGAGGTGAATGACGGCCACGCCGGATGTACGGTGTGCTTCTCCTCCACGTAAGGTTGAATTGGCAGTATGGCCGATCCGCCGGGACCGTGTGCCGGAACATTCTCGGCCTTCATGGCCGCCTGGAAACGCTCGCACTTCGCCTTGGTGCCGAATCCCAGAAAAACAGTGGATCCGATCTCACCCTCAGGATCGGGCAAGCGGCGGAACCGTATGCCTGGCAGGTCTCGGGTTGCATCGTAGACGCGGCGAGCGTGGCGCCGCACAGCCGTGACAATCTCGTCAAGTTTTCTCAGTTGCGCCAGTAAGACGCCTCCGGTGAATTCGCTCATCCGAAACTGACTGCCAACGAAGTTTTGATCTCTGACGCTTCCCAGCAAATGTTCATGCAGGTGGCGTAACGTACCCAGATCGTGGTAGCGACTGGCGCGCTCGAACAGGAGCGGATCATTCGTCACCACCGCGCCGCCCTCTCCCGCCGTGATCGTCTTGTTGATCTGCAAACTATAGATGTTGATATCGCCGATGGAGCCCACCGGCTTGCCCTTGTAACTGGCTCCTACCGATTGCGCGCAATCTTCGAGCACGCGCAAATGGTGTTTACCGGCAATCTCCATGATTGCGTCCATGTCGGCCGGATTCCCTTGCAGATGCACCACCATGATCAACTTGGTCTGCGGAGTAATTTTACTCTCGATGTCTTTGGGATCGATGTTGAAGGATTCGTCGATCTCCGCAAACACAGGCAGCGCGCCGGCCAGCACAATGGCATTGAAACAGGAGTGCCAGGTCCAGGCCGGTAGGATCACTTCGTCGCCGGGCCCAATCCCCAAGGCCGCCCCGGCAGTCTGCAACGCCGCCGAGCCCGAGGTTACTCCGAGTGCATAACGGGTTTGCATGCGCCGCGCGAATTCCTTCTCGAACGTTGCGACCTTCATGGGCGGCTCTTTGCCGGGGCCATACCAGCGGAACGGGCGCTGTGTTTTGATCACATCGTTCAATTCGCTCGCTTCTTCCGAGCCATAGTATGACGAGCCGTAAAAACCGGAGTTCAGCGGAGTTTCCCGCACGGGCTTACCACCCTCGACTGCAAGTCTGGGCGGGGTTGCAGCAGTTGCGGCTGCAGCCGCTGCACCGGCAATGAAATTTCTGCGATTCATCAGTTCGTTTCCCTTCTGTACAGGGCAGGCATCCCAGCCTGCGCTTCCGGGGCATTCGCCTACGCTCCCACTTCGAACGCCGCGGCGACGTCCCGATTCTATCGCGTTGCAACGCCAACCGGAAACAGGCTGCGGTGATGCTCGGTATGGGAGCGGCTTGCCTTGGGAGAGGTTCGCGCATCCGATCGAGCCACGCGGCAACCGCCGCGAAGGCCAGATAAATAGCTAGGGCGGTGATGGCGACAGTCGCGATATTCGGGGGGCGGCGGTCCGTATATGTTAACTGCCTCCACCACAACCAGCAGGGCCACGAATGCGCTCATGGCATAGCGGCCCGCGGGACTCTTAGCGCGGGTGGCACGCAAATAGATCACTAAGCCAACTATCAAAAGGACTGACTCAACGATAAAACTGACATCCCGGAATCTCCACAACCCCAGGCCCACATAAGGGCCGCCGCGGATAATGGGAAGGTCAGGGAGGTGCGCCACCAGGTCCAAAATCCAATGAGAGAACACGCAAATCCCCAACACGGGCACTTTGGAGACGCGGTAGTAGAGCCACGACCATGCAAGCGCCATCGCCAGGCTGTGCGTCCACGGCATGTCGTTAAAGATCTAGCGAACTGGCAGGCAAGAATCCGGGAATGACACGCGCATGTTCGATGCCCACCAGAATCGCAGGGGTTGAACTCAGGCCTGGGAGTCATTGCTGGCACACCATTCACCATTGACCGTACGGACCTCCGTTTGCCATTCTTCCATGGGTGCATCAAGCTCGAATTCGGAATGTAGTGGTCCACGCGTGTAGCCGGTGGGAATTGCTGTGGCTGCACGCGCCTCCGCGGACAATCCCAAGAGCCTTCCGGAAATGCCCAGCGACTCGAGCTCCGCCACGCGATAGTCCGGAGCGATCACTGGAATGGATCTGGCCGCAATGATGATGAGCGCGCAGCCTGCGATGAGCAGCGCCACACCTGCAAACAGCAGAATCTGCGGCACCTTGCCAGGGAACCCCATCGCGGCCAGCACAAAAAGCGCGGTCCCACCAAGCACCAGTGCCAACCCCCGGTACGGCGGTCGTGTTGGAATTCTTCTAACTGCGTACCGCTGAATGGTGTAGTGTCCCCATAGCTGTGTGGCTCGCTCAAACTGGAACACATCGCGCCGCTCCCGGCCCCGTTCACCGTCTCGTGTCTCAACAGTCTTTCCTAAATCCTGTTCCCGTTCTTTGCGATCCGTTGGATGCATCAGGCGCCAGTCCCAAATTTCCAGGACACGCTCGGGCTCGATAATGGCGATGGTCCGCGTCTGCTCCAACAATCACCTCGTAAGACAACGACACAAAGCTGGTGTGCATACATCCTAATACGGAGACAATCCTACGTGCACTATATGCCGAGGGGAACCCAGGAACTTCGCATAGAGGCCGGAGCCGTGTCAGCCACCGGAAATGCTTGGAGGTTGAGAGTAATGAGGAGAAAGGAGATTCGCAGAGGGGGATTTGCGCCATCAGGAGTCGTCTGCAAGGGCCATGGGCAGAAGTTCAGTGGAGGATTGGTGGGGGGTAGCGATCGCCAGTAGAAATGGGACGAGTGGCTACGGCGGGTGTGGTTTCCATACTGGACAAATTCCCAGGGATCTGTTACAACAAGCTGTGGACATATTGCCTGTTATGTTAGGGGGAGGACATGGGAAGGATGGTGATTGAAGTTCCAGAGGAGCTGAGGGAGTTGGGGAAGGCGATGGCGGAGCAGTTAGCCGAGGTGCAGCGTACGCTAGCGCGGCAAGGCGGCGGTAAAGCCGTGGATTACGCGTTGGTGGAGCAGGCGATGTGGGAGGCGGCGGGGCGGACTGAGCGGGAGGCGCACCGCGCTATCCTTTTCCGTCAGATGGTAGAGATCTACTAGTCGGTGGAGGTCATCGCCAAACTTCGGCCTGAACCCTTCATCCAGCAGATTCCACATCTCGGGCGCTCCGTCGCAGAGCAGTTGCAGCTTCAGGTCTGGACGCTGGCTCCACAATACCGCGACATCGGCAACCATGCGGTC
>QHXW01000013.1:16157-16812 GCA_003223115.1 Acidobacteriota bacterium | reverse complement strand
ATTCACATTATTGTTGAAAACGGGAACATCACGCTCGAGGGTGTTGTGGCCAACGAGGGGGACCGTAATCTGGCTTATATGAGGGCCTCGCAGGTACCCGGCTCGTTCTCCGTAACGAATCACCTGAGAGTAGAGAAGTAAAGTCGGAGTTCGATCTGAATTGAAAGGAGGAACTATCTTATGTTTGCACTCAATACCAAAAAGCAGAACAAACAGGAAGTAGAAGAGAAATCCCTCGCAAACCAAGCTCGAGAGGCGCTTGGGGGTTGGGGAAACTGGGATCCCAGCAGCCCCTTCGTTCTGATGCGCCGCTTCAGTGAGGAAATGGATCGGTCCTTTGGGCACTTTTTCAGTCACGGTTCTAGCAATTCTGCTGCTTGGATGCCCGCAATCAAGATTAATGAGCTCGACGGCCAACTCCAGGTCCGTGCAGAACTGCCCGGTCTGAAGCCCGAGGATGTCAGAGTCGAAGTCACCGATGGCGCGCTCACCATCCAGGGCGAGCGCAAGTACGAGCACGAGGAGAATAAAAAGGGCGTGTACCGCTCCGAGCGGCGCTCTGGCCAGTTCTACCGCGAGATCCCGTTGCCGGAAGGCGCGGATGTCGAGCAGGCCAAAGCGCAGTTCAATAACGGCGTGCTCGAGATTAAGCTTC
>QHXW01000013.1:0-15975 GCA_003223115.1 Acidobacteriota bacterium | reverse complement strand
ACCGATGGCGCGCTCACCATCCAGGGCGAGCGCAAGTACGAGCACGAGGAGAATAAAAAGGGCGTGTACCGCTCCGAGCGGCGCTCTGGCCAGTTCTACCGCGAGATCCCGTTGCCGGAAGGCGCGGATGTCGAGCAGGCCAAAGCGCAGTTCAATAACGGCGTGCTCGAGATTAAGCTTCCCGTGCGGGAGCAGGTGAGCGATCGTCGGGAAATCCCAATCGCAAGCGGGTCTTCGACGACACCGAAGACGTCCCAAGCTGGAACGGCGCAGAAATAACCTCGTGCTGCGGGCACCGATGTGACGTTCGGTGTCCGCATTTTCCACGTGAGAATGGCGGCGATGGCGGAGATGGTTTCGGCGTTCCCATAACCCTCTTAGGGAAGTAAGCGCAAACCGGACGGGAAGATCAAGGGCTCTTACGGGTTGTCAATAAACATTTTAAAGATTTTAGGGCTCTGGGCAGGAGCTGCTGCAAGACACACGAAACGCCGGCGCTGGCTAACTATCCACACTTATTTCTACAATGCTGATCGCAGATTCTGTAAATCCATGCACTTCAGAGGCTTGTTTTTTCAAAAGCCCGCGAAGTCCGGTTGGCAGGAAGCGTCCGAGTCGGCTTTGGTGGCGCTTCTTGAGGTCCGCGACCAGCGTTTTGGGGCCAACCGTTCACTGAACTACAACGTGTCGGTAAACCGTTCGTACTTTCGGCGGTAATCCGTTCGCTCGCGCCCCTCGATCGAGAGCACCGATGGCTTCTTCTTTCCTCACAGGAACAGGGTACACCTGGAAGGAATCGATCTTAAAACGGGACGCCGCAACTTCTCAGGCAGGCTGGGAACCTTTACGAGGGGTAACATCACGATGAACGCAAAACTTCCTTCGTTTGTTGGGTTGCTGTCCGTCTTCGTCAGCCCGATCTTCGCCCAGGCACTTTCGCCGTCGACGCCTGCAGCCAACTATCACTGGGTCGCCATCACTGCTGGTTTCTCTATGGCCATGGCTTCTGCCGGGTGCGGGCTTGCGCAAGCCAAGGCTACCGCAGCGGCCGCTGAAGGTATGGGACGGAACCCGGGCGCATCCGCTGCCATCCGCTTCGCCCTGCTGCTGGGTCTCTCGTGCTGATCGAATCGCTGGCCCTTTACACGCTGGTCATAACATCAGGCGCAATCGCCCGACGGAACAGCTAGCGTTAATGTGCGACAACGCTTTCCTTTCCAAATACTAATGGCGTGGCGGCGTCGAATCGTGTCGATGACATCGCCAGGGACTTGGGTTGGAGCTCTCGCACGCCGGTTTCACGGTCAACTAGTTCTGCCGTTCACTCGATTTGAAACTGAAAACCAGATGAGGAACTCGCCCGAAACCCTGGCCCTCGGGGGCCCAGCCCAGGGCCCAGCCCCTGGGCCCAGCCCCGTTGACAGCAACTCGCTTACGGCTCATACTCTTACCAATTGGTGAACCGGCTTTGAAAGTTGCGGCTCTCCTTCTGTCGGGCGCATTTTGCGCCGGCTCCCTGGCGGGCCAGGCGTCAGCCACGAAACCGCGCGAGGAATCGATGGCTTCCGACCGGTTCGCCGAAGCGCATGCGCCTCTGTTCCGGCCACCGAGCTCCACCAGCACCGGCGCGGTGACGGATCGCGTCGCCCGATCCCTGCCGGCGGCCAGCCTGGCCGCGGGCGGCATCCCCATGCGCAATTTCATTGACGAACACATCTTCGGCAAGATGCGACGCGACCGCGTTCCGCATGCTTCGCTCTCCTCGGATTACGAATTCCTGCGCCGCGTAACGCTCGATCTTACCGGCCGCCTGGCTTCGACGGACCAGGTGCGCGCGTTCATCGCCGACCGCGACCCGGCCAAGCGCGACAAGCTCATCGGCCAGTTGCTCCAGAGTGAGGCTTACGTGGATAAGTGGGCCTACTTCTTTATGGACCTGTTCCGCGCCAACGGCAAGATGGGGCGCGGACAGGACCTGTTTCACTACTGGATGAAAGAGAACCTCAGCGTCGACCGCCCGTACGACGACGTGGTCCGATCCATCATTGGCGCTTCAGCCAAGAGCAACCATGTCGTGGCCGCTGTAAATGTGATAGCGCGCGAGCATGTGCAAGGGAAGCCGCATCCCGAAGATGGCGATGACTTCGGCATGGTGCAGCAGTTGGACACCGATGACGAGCTCTCCATTCTTTATGCCAAGACTTTTCTGGGAATCAATACTTCCTGCATCTCCTGCCACGACGGCCGTGGCCATCTGGAAAAAGTAAACGTGTGGCTGAGCGGCAAGAAACGTTCCGATTTCTTCCAGAACACCGGGTTCCTCGGCCATTCCCGCTACCTCATGTATTGGGAACACGGTAAGCCGCAGTCGGGTGAGTTTCTGATCGACGACGCCAACGCCGGGTACAACACCAAAGGTGCAAGCATGATTCGTGTGCCGCGCTTCGGAGGCGCGGCGGATCCGGCGTTTATCCTGACGGGAGCGCGTCCGCGGCCGGGCGCTGAGCCGCGCGAGGAATTCGGCCGCATGCTGACTGCCCACCCGCAGTTCGCCCGCGCCACCGTGAACCTGTTCTGGTCGCGGCTCATGGGCTTTGGCATTGTGGAGCCCTTCGATGAGTTCGATCTCGCCCGGCAGGACGCGGCTCATCTGCCCGCGGGCTGGGCGTTGCAGCCCTCGCATCCCGAGCTTCTCGATGCGCTGGCCCGCGATTTTCGAACGAGTGGATACAGTTTGCGGCATCTGCTGGGGCAGATCTGCCGCTCTAGCGCGTACCAACTTTCGGCGCGGTTTAACGGCGAATGGAAAGATCAGTACACGAAGTTTTATGCCCGCAAGTTCGTTCGCATGCTGACTGCGGAAGAGCTGCATGACGCGATCGCGGTCTCAACGGAACGACCGGGCGATTTCAAGTTCGGTAGCCAGAGAGCGGGAATGGCCATGCACTTGAGTGGTCCGGAAGGCAACGGGGACGTACGCTACTTCATGCAAACCTTCGGCCAGTCGAATCGAAACAATCCGACGCGGCCGCTCGCCGGGTCACCTTTGCAGCCGCTCTTGCTTATGCAATCGCCAGTGGTGACGGAGCGCGTTCGCGCCGAGAAGGACAGCCGGATCGCGCGGCTGCTCGCAAGTTATCCCAACGATGACGCGCGGGTGGTCGAGGAGCTGTTTCTGGCAACTCTTTCCCGGCCGCCCTCTGCCACTGAGAGGGAAGTTGCTCTCGCTGCGCTGGCGAAAGACCGGGTCGAAGGCGCGCAGAATTTGCACTGGGCGCTGATCAATCAGGTGGAATTTTTTTTCAATTACTGAGGCGGCTATGGAGAGCAAGACTGTTGCTGATATCCTGCGATCGAGACGCGATATTCTGAAGCTTGGCGGTCTGGGACTGCTGGCCGCCTCGGTCGACACCGTCTGGCCGCTCAACGTCGGCGCAACCGGCTCGAAGGTTCAACCGCGCGCCAGCGCCCGCAACGTGGTGTTCTACGAGCTTTCGGGCGCCCTCAGTCATGTTGAGTCCTTCGATTTCAAAGAGAATCCGGGCACGCCGAAAGATCTCGACGTCCGAGCCGTCACGCGGGATCTCAGCCTATCCCACCTGCTGTTCCCGCGCGTCGAGAAACACTTGGACAAGATCGCCATCTTACGGTCGATGTTGAGCCACGAAGAGGTGCATTTTCGTGGGCAGTATTACACGCAGACCGGCCGCCAGTTGAATGTGGCTTTCGCGCGAGAGATACCCTCGGTCGGCTCGGTGATTGCCATGGAGCTCGAACCGCGCCGCCGACCGGACGACACGTTTCCCACCTACATGTCGTTCAATCTGGACAAGGCATTCCCCGGCGCTCTCTCAACCGGTTTTCTTCCGCCGCGATTCTCAGTCGTGGACATAAATCCCGAATCCGCAGTGAAGGGGATGAAGCTCGACCAGAAGGCGATCGAGTTGCTTGAAGAACGCTGGCGGCTGTTGAGTGAGCTGCGGAAGGTAGAAAAGACGCGTGTCGCGGGTTACGGCAGGCAGATGGCAGGCTACGATGATTTCTACGAGACCGCGCACCGGCTGCTGAGCGACGAACGCTGGCCCGCGGCATTCCACATCACGGAAGAAGACCGTAAACGCTACGGCAACACGTCTGTGGGCGTCTCCTGCATTTTGGCGCGCAATGTGCTTGCTGAGGATGCGGGCACGCACCACATCCACATCTGCCATCCCGGCTGGGACCATCACGTGAAGATCTGGGACCGTGGCGCGGAATCGAACCATTATGTTCTGTGCGCGGAATTCGACCCGGCATTCTCCAGCCTGCTCGAAGACCTCGCGGCCACTCGCTCGAAGACGGATCAGTCGAAGACACTTCTGGACGAAACGCTAGTCGTGGTAGCGGGCGAATTCGGGCGCACACCGGGCGCGCTCAACTACATGGCCGGCCGCGATCACTACAACCGCTGCTACCCCGCACTGTTCGCGGGCGCAGGCGTAAAGGGCGGGCGCGTGCTTGGCCGCACGGATTCGGCGGGCGCAAAGTGCCTTGATACCGGGTGGAACTATAAAGAGCAACCGCGCACAGAGAACGTCGTCGCCACCATATACTCCGCTCTGGGCATCGACTGGACCAAGGAAATTCGCAACACGCCTTCCGGCCGGACATACGTGTACGTGGATCCACTCGGACCGAACGGATACATACCCACGGATGACATCACGACCATTTACGGTTAGCATCCTCCTGTGTTTGTCCTGGCTCGCAGCCCGGGCTGCCGAGTCTGGAATGGTCTTCATTCCCGCCGGGGATTTTCTGCGCGGCCGCTCGCACGCCCTCCCCGATGACGGTCTCAAGTGGGTTCCAACGTTGTTGAAAGACGACCGCCCGGTGCGCCGCATCTACATCGACCCCTTTTACATGGACGAGCACGAGGTGACGAATGCGCAGTACGCCCGATTCGTTCGGGCGACCGGGCACCGCGCGCCTTACAACTGGCCGCGCGGCCGCGTGCCCGATGGCAAGGAAAGTTTTCCCGTGGTGGACGTGAGCTGGGATGATGCGGCTGCGTTTGCGCGGTGGGCCGGCAAGCGGCTGCCCACGGAAGCCGAATGGGAGCGGGCCTGCCGAGGACTGGCAGAAGGCCGCAAGTACTCCTGGGGCGACGAGGAGCCAACCATCCAGGATGCGCGCTTCAATATGCGCGACGGCCCGGGCCAGGTCTGTTCGCTCCGGCGCAACGCATTCGGCCTTTGCGATATCGCCGGCAACGTCTGGGAATGGTGTTCCGATTGGTATGACAAAGACTACTACGTTGGGGCGCCAGAGAAGAATCCCCGCGGCCCGGAGAGCGGTGTTTATCACGTTCTACATGGCGGGTCGTGGGCAGATGAGGCCAAGTACCTCACCTGCGCGTATCGGAGCTGGGCGCGTCCAGTCGAGCGTAGTCCGAACATTGGATTCCGCTGCGGCAAAAATTTCAAGTAGGAGGATTCCCCTCCAAGAAACTCAACGCTCCCAAGTCTCGTGTCTCAAGAGCAGGGAATCGATTCGTGGCACGCGTGGAATCGACGGTCCGATATGATCTCGTCCTGAAAATGCCGCCCCTTGAACACCGCCTCAGGCAAGATCTCACGGTTTGCGTTTGGCTCGGAAGAGTCTGTCCTGCGCTGACTGCGAGTGGCCCGGCTGATCGGTGGGGCCGAATCTTCTCGGACGAGACCCAGTGAATACATTCCGATCATCATGGCAATTAACGCTTTCCTTTCGAAATGCCATCCCTTGGATGGCGACGTTTCCTACATCCCCGTTTCCTGCCAGCGTTCGTCAGAAATGACCGCAAATGTCCTCCGCGACTGCTTGTTACGTAACCTGAATGGGGTTAGGCGAACGGGTTCCCAATTGCCACGAAGTGCTGGGTATGACAGCGCGATTAGGTCAGGGTGGTGACCCTCGCACCGAGAACGCGTGTTCTATTGGTCACCGCATTGCTGTAAGATTTCGGAACCCTGCTCTCTAACGTGGTGTCCTAATGAAAGCAGGATTTTATCTGTGCTGGAACGTGCCTACTTTTCACAGGTGCTGCTTGCTGCCGTGTTGTTGACCCACGCTGCGGCATCGGCGGAGGATGCCTTCTCGGCGCAATGGCGGCAGTTCCAAGCACATCAGGCTAGCGGTGCAAAGCTGGTCATCTCGGCCGCGAAGACTACGTTCTTTCTTGGCGAGACAATCCCACTGCAGCTCACGTTCACCGCTACCCAGCGGAAGACTTTCATAACGGATACGCGGCAGTACGACCGTGTGGGGCGCATGAACTATGAAGAGCAATTTATTGTCGATCCCGCGAGTTTCGCTGAAGATCCCCTGCGAGGGTTGCCCGGTGAGGATGGTGGCATGGGCGGGATCTCCGGCGGGCCGTTGATCCTGTCGGAGGAGCCATTCTCGTTCGAGCGAATCCTGAACGAATGGGTGCGCTTCCGCAAGCCGGGCAGATATCGCGTGTTCGTTCTGAGCCATCGGGTTAGCCAAACAGGCCAAGCCGACCGCTCGGACTACTTCGAACATACTGAACATCGAGATTCGGCCCGCGCCGGCTTCCTGGGTGAAAGAGCAGATCGGCGAAGCCACTAGTATCCTCGATGCACCGGCCACGGGTGGCGACGAGGCAGCGAAGGAGCGCGTGCGCGCTGGCCGGATTCTTCGGTTTCTAGATACTCCGGAGGCTGCGACCGAACTTGCAAAACATCTGAGCGGCGGCCAGGATATCGACGCCTATGCACTTCATATGGGCGTGCTCGGGTCGATGCATCGGAAGGAACTCCTTCCTCTATTAGAGCGACGCCTCGTGGCCCCCGATCAACCCGTATGGGATCGCTATCTGGACACGCTCGCTTTTCTGGCGGAGTTGGCGGTGTCGGGCGGGCTGATGTCTCCGTATCCGGAAAGCGAGCACGAGCGGGAGACCTGGGTGGAGGAGTCAAAGCGACGTGCAGAGCTCCGGGAACAGAAACGCAATGCATATGCATCTCGGCTGTTTGCATCGCTGGCATCGAAGCAGCCACGGGCTCAGGCAATTTGCGTGAACACGCTTCTGGACTTCGCCAAACGCTACGGTTCGGAGCCGCCGTGGTTGCCGAATATCGTGGCGTCACTCATTGCCAATTTCCGCAATCCTCCGGTCATGACGCAGAGAGACCTTCTCGAGTATCCGTGGACCACGATCAAGAGACCGCAGATAATCCCCGTACTTCGCGATCTCTATTCGAAACCGCCACAACCTCAAATCGATCCACCCATTGAGGACACCGCGCTGCGCCGCTTATTTGAAGTTGAGCCTGCGGAGGCTCGTCAGATCCTTCTTGCCGAAATCCGCCATCCGACCAAGAATCTTCGCTGGTCTACGCTGTCGATGTTGCCGGACCGCTCACTTCCAGAGCTAAACGACGTTTTTGTAGCGCGTGCCGAAGCGCACGATGGTGACGATAGACTGATTCTGCGTTACGCGACAGGGGACATCGTTAAACGTGTAGAAAAAGCGTATGTCGAGCGCAACGAAGAACTCGACCGGCAGAAGCTTCCTCACTGCATGTCGCCTCTTGTCTTCTATTTCCTCCAACACGATCCCACGTTCGGTGAGCGCGAACTCCGACGGAATCTCTCCACCTCGGGCGGGTTTCCAGCCTGCTACGATATCGGGTTTCAGTTTCTCGATCTCGGCCGCTACGCAATGAGTCCGGTGCTGGAACGGCTCGCGATCGAGTATTTGGCGAGCCCCTCCGTTCCAGTTAAACGAGGTGCCGCCGAGGTTCTCGGTAAGTGCGGATCTGTCGCCGCGAAAGAGCCGCTCTGGAAGACGATGGAGTATTTCCGATCCTGGTGGAAGGGGCGTGAGGAGCTCCTGAAGGAGCCCGTTGGCGAAGAAGGAATGCAATTCGAACGTGCTTTGCGAATTGCATTGGCCCAGGCTGATGCGTGGGTGTTCCAGGAAGCGGACCTCCAGCGCTTACTTGGCCTCTGCAGCAGCGAATGGTGCAGGCAGGAGGTCGCTGAATGGGCGCAGTGCGCGAAGGCACCCATACAGGTCACCATCATGCCTGGCTTCGACGGGTTCAGCATGAGTGTCGCGCAATATCCCACGGCGTCGGATGACCAATTCCGGCGCAAGGTGTCCCAATACCCGCCTGGGACCACATTCCGCATCGCACCCTTCGCCAGTGACGATAGAATTCCGGGGCTCAAGCAGGCTCGCGAGACGGCCGAGCGAGGCGTCGTCGCAGCGGGACGCAAAATCGCACCCTAATCAGGTTGTTGGCCAGTTAGTTGGGAAGATGGCTCAGAGCGCTTCCTGCTAAACCGAAGCTTCCGGATCGAATGATCCTCAAACGCGCCTCGTGTACCGATTGCCTGGAGCCCGCGAAGTCCGCTTCTGTTCCGTTGTCCGACCCGAATCCTGTCAGTCATTCACCCATCAGAAACCTCTGAGCGCTTGACCTCGTGAAGCAAACGGACGAAGCCGGGCAACCGCGCTGTCGCCGCCCGGCAAAACGTTGTCGTGACCGCGTTCAAATATGGGCGGACCGGCCGTAGTATATCCTCTTGTAGTACAGGCAATCCGAGGACACCGGACATTGCTCACATCGGGGCCGCGAGCGCTTGCACAACTCCTGTCCGTGCTGTTTTAACAGCAAGTAGGCACGGAGAAGCGCGCCTACTCTTTCTGGCAGCTGGGCTCGGGTCGCCTCCTGGGCCGAGCGATAGGTGGCAGCATAATTCTTCTTTTCCTCGCCGAACCCTAACCGAGGCAGTACGTGCACGCAATTTGATGGTATAGCCGCTACTGGTGCCGTCTTCGTAAACAATAGAATCTTGTCCGCACTGGGGTCGCCAATGGTGGGGAACTGCTTCAGCGCTTTCTTCGCTTCCGGCAGCGGCCTTTTGAGTACGGTTTGCAGGTCGCCTGCGAAAGTATGCTTCACTAGCGCCGCAATCTCCTTGAGCCGAACGGCCCGCTGCTCCGGAAAGATGCCTCCCAGTTTCATGATCTCCGTCAGTTTCCCTTTGGGCGCAGCGAGAATATCGTCGATCCGTAGCCCAACTGATCTCTTGAGGGCATCGAAAACCTTCGCGCAAGAGGCGTCCGTGGCAGGATAGGCGGAATTTATATATAGGATCATTTCATACGGGTCCGTCGGGTGCGGCGGTTTAGGTCTGCCGTAAAACTTCTCCAGGCGATTGAGCAGGTGTGCGAGTTTGGATGTGCCAGCTGCCATCGATCCCAGGGGTCGCAGGTAGTCTTCCGCAGTTCCACGTAATTGTCAACCATTCTCCTCGAACCCGTATCTTGGGAGCCTGATTAGATATGAGCCGAGTTGAAAGCTTGCGGAGGCAAGCTTTACACTGGCAGTCGTGAGGCCTCTATCCAGAAGCCAGTCGGTGGCCCTGGCCGCTGCGGTTGTAGCTGCATTGTGCCTGGCGGTTTCGTTCGCGCAGCAGATTGCCTCCAGCCAGGTGCCGGCACCCGTGAAGGCTGGAGTGCAGACCAGGTTTCCTGGCGCGAAAGTCACGGAATGGAAGCTCAAGGGAAAGGACTACGAAGCCGAGTTCAATCTCAACAAAATCGATATCGCCGCGAAATTCGATGCCACCGGCGCATGGCTGGAGACCGAAACCACGATTGCTCTCCGGGAAGTTCCACTGGCCATTCGAGACAAGTTCGCCAGCCAATTTGCGGGCTACAAAGTGGTGGAGACCCAATCGGTCCAGCGCGGAGACGGCTCCGAGTTGATTTATGAAATCCATTTTGAAAATAGCAAGGAAGTAGTGAAAGCGCAGTTCAGGCCCGATGGCAAGGGCCTGGAGCGTTCCGCGAAAGCGAAGGCCACCAAAGGCAAGTAGGCAAGGTGTAGACAGATTGCAGGTTCGGTTCAAGGATTTTCCGCATCGTCAACTTTCCGCTTTGGCGATTCGCAACTACATCTCGTGCCTTTCAATCGCGAGCTTCTTGCCTCCTATGCCAAGCCGATCATCGCGGCGCCGTAGGCATTGATGGAAATGATACAGTTGGAAGGCAAGGAGGCTCATGCGGAGAAGATCTTTTCTTGGGATCTTGCCTGGAGCCCTGGCGGTGGCTGCTGCACAGACGCCAGAATCCGGCCACGAACCTCCCCTACCAAATCGCCCCAAGGTCCCCGGGACAATGGCCCTGCGGGCCCGCAGCCGAAGCGAAAATCTGTCCGGCAACGTTCGGATCTCTGAACGCGTACTGCGCTGGGAAGTGGCTCAGACCGCAATCATCATCTGCGACATGTGGGACACGCACACCTGTAAGCTGTCAGCGCAACGGGTGGCCGCCATGGCGCCGCGCATGAACCAGGTGATCAGCGCCTCGCGCAGCCTGAGTGTGATGATCGTTCATGCCCCCAGCGACACCATGAAATACTACGAGGGTACGCCTCAGCGTCTGCGCATGCACCGTGCCCCCATGGCTTCATCCCCGTCGCCGATTCTGACTCGTTGCCCGCGCGACCCCGAAGAGGAGCGCAACTTCCCGATTGATGATTCTGCGGGCGGCTGCGATGATCCAATCCTTAGGGATTGGACAGGCCCGTACCCATGGACCCGCGAACATCCGGCGCTCGATGTTGTCGGTTTTGACGGCATTAGTGACAGCGGTCAGGAAATCTACAACTTCTGCAAGCAAGAAGGCATCGTTAATGTCGCTCTGATGGGCGTCCACACAAACATCTGCATCCTCAACCGCTCTTTCGGAATCCGGCAAATGACACGGCTGGGATTCCATGTGGTCCTGGTGCGGGATCTGACCGATACCATGTACGATCCGCGTACACGGCCGTTCGTCAGTCATACGCGCGGCACTGAGTTGGTGATCGAGCACATCGAGTCCAAGTGGTGTCAATCAATCATGAGTGACGACCTGACTCGGGTCATCGTAGCCACGGATAACCCTCGAAGTTGAGTTCGGCGCATCCGCAGCGGATCTGACTTCCGCGTTACTGCCCGCCTTCAGCCTCAAAAGCGGACGACTTTTGAAACGTGCGAGATAATGAGTGGCGGCTCAACTCGAGAAAGGTTCGGGACCACATGCGTAATCTCGAAACACGGGGCGGTATGCCGCCACTTGCGGCTGGCAATGTCGCTCTGAGACTCTGGCGCGGAACGAGCCGTTTCGCACCGCTCTACTGCTTCTTCTGCACGATGTTGTGCGCAGCGGTTCATGTGCGGCAAGGTGGTTTTCAACCTGCCGACAACGGCCTGCCGGCGGGATGGAAGGTGTGGGCCGCTCGGGCCGAGACCGCTCCGAAGACGTATATCGACACCACGCACGGGAGAAGCCGGCCCGGCTCGCTTGCTATTTCCGGTGATAGCAATTCCCTCGTTTATGGCGGCTGGCAGTACACCATCCCAGGCGTCGAGTGGGGCAAGTGGTATCGGTTCGTCGCCCATTACCGAACAGAAGGCATTCATGACGAAGCACTCGCGGTCATTGCCAGGCTTTGGTGGACCCGGGCGGACGGCAAGAGGTCGGGCGGGCCGGACTATCCTTACACTGTGAGTCGGGAAGGAGACTGGACACGGCTGAGTCTTGATGCGCCGGCTCCCGACCGTACGGTGGCTCTGACGATACACCTGTACCTGGCGAATGCGCCGCAAGCGACCCTGTGGTGGGACGATATCTCCTTCGATGAAATCCCTGATCCCGGTCCTCGTCGGGTCACCGTCGCTACTCTGCATTTGCGCCCCACGGACACGGGATCGCCCCAAGCGAGCGTACAGCGGTTTCTGGACGTCATAGATAAGGCGGTGCCCTCGAAAACTGATGTGATCCTATTGCCGGAGGTTATTACTCTCGTCGGGACGGAGAAGACTGGCGAGAAAGCTGCGGACGTAGCCGAGCCCGTGCCTGGACCGACCACGGAGCGCCTTGCGAAGGTCGCTAGCTCGCGGCGCTCGTATATCGCCGCCAGCATATACGAGCGTGAGGGGCGTGCGATCTATAACACGGCGGTGCTGATCGGACGCAACGGTGAGGTCGTGGGCAAGTACCGGAAGGTGTACCTCCCTTACGACGAACCCGACGACGGGGTGACGCCGGGCAGCGATTATCCTGTCTTTCAAACCGATTTCGGGAAGGTCGGGATGATGATCTGTTGGGATTCCTCATTTGCGGACCCGGCTCGCGCGCTGGCGCTCAAGGGAGCCGAGATAATCCTAATGCCGATCTGGGATGGATTCCAGACGATTGTGAAGGCGCGAGGAATGGAAAACGGGATATTCCTCGTCACTTCGAGCTACGGCGACCCCTCGTTCGTGCAGGATCCGAAGGGCGAGATCCTGGCGTCTACGACTGAGCAGGGCACCGCAGCGGTGGCCACTATCGATCTGAATCGTCGGTACGACTGGGGCTATAACCTAGGCAACATGCGTCTGCGATTCCTGAAAGAGCTCCGGTTCGATGTGCCTATAGCTCGGTCGGAATTCACACGGTAGCTGTCGTCGGGCAACACGAAATGAACATCGACAACGATGATCGACAACGTGGGCACTCGTCGCGTACTTCTGAGCAGCAATCGACGCGTCAGCGCGCCACCGATCAGGAGATCCAAAAATGGATCTCGCGCCAGCACGGATTTGTGCCCGAGAGTGCCTGGATTGTGCATTACAAAGAGCTGTTCGGCCTCGCCGCGCCCGGCACCGCACCTAACGAGAATCCGTGCCCGCCGGAAAAGGTCGCAGCGATTAAGCAAGCGTTCCGACGCTTTGGACTGTTCTAAACGATTAGCTGGGGAGAGAAGTTCGCACCCAGAACGTTGCACCTACTTCATCGAACGCCGAGGACTTTCGTGATCGCATCTGTCGTTTGTTGAACGCGTATTCGCCGACATCGGCAGTAGCCAGAATTATGGCCAGGTAAGCCGTGTCAAGCGCACATGCCAGGGTTCGCTGCCATTCCTCCTTAGAAAGGGAAGAGACCCAGGCAGACACAACTAGCCGTCGTAGTGAAGTGCGCGCATCGGTTCTACCCGAGACGCCCATCTCGCTGGCAGATAGCCTGCCATCACTGCGACAGCGGCCAGCAGCAATGTGGCGCCCGAGATAGCGACAGGGTCGAGCGCGGAAATCCCGAAGAGTTGGGCCGCAACGATGCGTTTGACGGCCCAGATCGACGGCAGCCCTAACGCTACTCCGATCCCGATCAAAATCACAATCTCGCGCAGCACCAGCTTCAAGATGTCGCTGGGTACCGCACCGAACGACATGCGAATGCCGATTTCATTGGTGCGACCGCTGACGTTGTAACTCATCACCCCATAGAGCCCGACGGCCGCTAGTATCAGGGCGAGCAGTCCGAAGATACCGCTGAGCCGGCTGATGGCCCGTTCAGTTACGAGGGTTTCGCCCATTAACTCGTTCATTGTGCGGATTTCTAACGGTGGAACAGCGGGGGCGACCTCCAGCACTGCTTCGCGAATAGCAGCCGCCACCGTCCCTGGATTTCCCGCGTAGCGAACCTCGAAAGAGCAGAAGGAGGGCTCGTCGCCCTTCGGGTTAAAGAAGGGCAGATAGAATTGCGGGAATGTCGGCTCACGCAGACTATTGTGCTTCGCGTCTCCCACAACACCAACGACTACAAACTCTTGAGGATGGTCGTGATCGTACCAGACCCTCTTGCCAAGCGGATTTTCGTTACGGAAATACTTACGCGCGAACGTCTGGTTAATAACGCCAACGGTCTGCGGGTTGCGTTCGTCGTCGGCATTGAACTCCCGGCCTAGCAACACCGGCTGCCCGATCGCCGCGAAGTGACGCGCCGGCACAAGATCGTTCCGAACGTAGTTCTCCGTTCCGGCTTTGGGTTTGGAGCCATCCAGAGAGACTGAGCTTCCGGTATCGTCTCCGGCGAACAACCCCATGAAAGCTAGCGTCGCTCCTTTGACTTGTGGGATTGTGTCGAGACGAGCCAGCAATTCCTTGTGTACTCGATGAACTGCCGGCCCGCTATAACCGCTGGCTTCGAGAAAGCCGATATCGAATTGCAGCAGATGGTCGTGATCGAACCCCGGCTCCTGGCTGGTCAAGCTCCGGAAGCTTCGCAAAAACAACCCGGCGACGATCAGCACCGCGAGGGAAATAGCAATTTGTCCGGCTACGAGAATCCTACCCGCGGGTAACCGGCCATCGTGGGCACCACGCCGGAGCGAGCCCTTGGCGGCGCCGCTCAGAATGACGTTTAACTCCTGGCGTGCGGCGCGCAGCCCCGGAACCAATCCAAACAGAACTCCCGTCAGCACGGATATCCCCAGTGTCAATGTGAGGACGCGAGCATCCAAGTGCAGATTCAGGAAAACCTCGTTGGAAGTCGTTGACACAAGCTTCACGAGCAGCACGGACGCCCACCGTGCCAATATGAGACCGAACGCTCCACCCGCCAGGGCGAGAAGTACACTTTCGGCCAGGAGCTGCTGCACGATCCGCAAACGGCTTGCGCCCAGCGCCAAACGTACAGCAATCTCCCTTTGCCTTGCAGATCCGCGCGCAAGCAGAAGGTTGGCCACGTTCGCGCACGCGATGAGCAGAACCATGCCCACCACCGCCATCAGAATCTGGAGCGGCTGTACGGAGTCGCTCAGGTTGCTCGCCCCGCGCCTGCCCTCTACGAGTTGGATCTTCGAGTCAAGGTATTCCCGCCTGCGGTCTGCGGACATTTCCGCCACGTCGGCCTCGCGGATTTGACGCTGCGTCACGTTGATGCTTGACTGCGCCTGCGCCAGGGTGATGTCAGGTTTCAATCGACCAATCACTTGCAGCCATAGAATCTTCTGCAGCGGATTCTTGGGTCTGTCGAGGAAATTGGTCCAGGCCGGAAAGACCTCGGCCTGCATCGTCAACGGAACCCAGATGTCGGTTGAGAATCCTACCGTCTCACCCGAGAATCCTTCCTGCGCGACGCCGATAATGTCGAACTTGGTGCGGCGAAGCCGAATCGTCTGCCCAATGATCACCGGGTTCTGCGCGAAGCGGCTTTTCCAGTAGCCATAGCTGATCACGGCAACAGGATTGGCATGCTGTACTTTATCAACCTCAGCCGTGAACGCGCGGCCTAGATACGGCCGGATCCCCAGAATATGGAAGTAATCGCCGCTCACCATGGTAACGTTGGCATGCTCCGGTTCAGGCGATCGAGCGCCTTCGATACTTACATCAGTCCTCCGCACGTAGCTGTCGACGGCCAGCATGCCGGAGAAAACCTGATTCTTCTCAAGCAAGTCCCGGAACTCGGAGTAGGCGTACATGCCGCGCTTCCCGGACCCGTCGCCGACTCCGATCCCGTGATACTCCGGGTTCGACAGCATCACCAGGCGGTGCGGCTCTTCTGCGGGAAGGGCGCGCAGTAGAACGGCATTTAGAACGGTGAATATCGCGGTATTGGCGCCAATACCCAGCGCCAGTGTCAGCACCGCGATGACGGTGAAACCGGGACTTTTCAGCAGGCCCCGTATACCCAGCCGCAGATCCTGCCAAAGTGATCCCATATGTCACACACCTCCGTATTCCTATGACGTCGATGGTCGCACCTGGATAGCCAGTCCTCGAAAATAGATCTATTCAGTGAGAATGCTGAGAATGGTTTGACAAAGAAAGCTCCAGCTCGCGTATGCTCACACGTCCGTAACTAGGAAATAGGCTTGATGAATCCGAACGACCGTTTGCTGTAGGATTCGTGTCACGCGCGCCCGAAGTCCGTTTCTATTTCCTTTGAACTTGTGATCTCCGCGAACCCCGTTTGTGGACCGCGTCGGTTCCGAGTGGCCGACGTCCGTTCAGGACGTCTTTACATTCAAAAATGCCGTTCTGGCGAAGGAAAAGCGGTGCCGGCGATACTCGCGCGTCGGCCCCGGCGGGTATCCGCAGTAGACTTGGCACATGGTCCGTCAGATTGTACCTCTGTTCTTCACCATAGACATTCCCTCTACG
>QHXW01000392.1 GCA_003223115.1 Acidobacteriota bacterium | reverse complement strand
CTCCGCCAGAAGCCTCCGTCCTAACCCTTTGGCCTTCACGGCTAATCGACGGCGTTGGTCGTCGTTGAAGCGCACTCGCCGCCCACCGAGTTGCTCGCGAAGAACTCGGTTCTCCTCGCGAAGGTAATCGATGATCTGCAGTTGGTGTTGGTTCATCCACCCGGCGACGGCAATCAGCGCGAACCGGAATGGATCCAGGACTCTCGGCATCGTTAGCTCATTATCGCGAGACTTGAGGGCTGCGGTAACGCTATTTCTTGCAGATCCAGTTTTCGGACCGATACGGGGTTAGGAACACAGGCAGTCATTGGCCCCAGACGGGGTTGGAGGAAGTGTGCGATCGGACGAACAACAGGGAACAATTAATGCGGGTACGAATGTTCGCCGTAAAGGTTCCGAAGTTGCTCAATTGGGCTTGCTCTTCCGTTCTGCCGGATTCCGAAGAACCCAATGCTGCAAGTCGGTATTTTAGCCAATCGTTTCATCGGCATCCCTGTGGTAGATGCGGTGAGTTTTTCCGTCCGTCCGGCCTCATTTCTTTGTCGCTAAATCGCAAGGATTTGTGTTTAGAACCCATGATATCGCGGTGCACGAAGCCACAAAGCAAAGGACTTGCTTCAGTGGCGTCGGCCCACGGCCTCGCCTCAATCCGTAGCGGAGGCGTGATTCAATCAACGTCTCCGGTTAACGTTTTGCGTCGGCTGGCGTCTTAAAACGCTAGAATGTCCGTAACGCAGCACCATGGCCTGCGGACTATCCGATGGAGGCCTGAGATGAATTCGATTGTAAGTACTGTAACAATGCTTGTTGCATTCGCGCTGAGTTTGGGAACTGCGCACGCCAGCGACTGGGTCGCCGTCTATGCGCTTGTAGACAAAATCATTCTGGAGCCCGATGCAGACAAGCCGGAACAAATTCAGATCTGGGGCGTCTTCGCAACGGCCAAGCCGGACGATCGTAACCTTTACGATGTGCCGCGGCGCGGATATCTCTACTTCAAGTTGCCGCAAGAAAAGAAAGACCTGGCACGCAACGAGTGGTCCGATTTCAAAGGAATCGCCGGCAAACGAAAAGTGGTTGGGTTTGGTAACCGCTATACGATGAAACTGACCGTGCGGAAGGCGGATGAAAAACCGAAAGCTCCAGATGTATATGATGTCGAGCTAGGCGTAGTGAAGGACCGATCCGATACCGACTACCCCCCGGTCAAGTCGCTGCTGGAATTCTCATACCGCTGAGGTCGTATGGCCTCAGCGGTTCTGGGAATTGAATCGAAAGGCACCCTCCGATTCTCATGGTGGGACGCCCTTTTTGTCGCTCTCGCCTTGCTTCACGGCCTTGTACTGGTTGAGTGGCCGGTAGCAGCCGTCATCGCAATCGGTGTGTGGTGGAACTCGAACACCATCTCGCACAATTTCATCCACCGTCCCTTTTTTCGCGCACCGTTCCTGAATCTGCTGTTCTCGGCATATTTGAGCGTGCTGCTCGGCATCCCGCAAGCGCTCTGGCGCGAACGACATCTCGCGCACCACGGCGGCTTCGCATGGCGGCTGCGCGTCTCTCCCCGGCTGGCTATCGAAATGCTCCTGGTGCTTGGCTTCTGGACCGTCCTGGTGTTGCGGCATCCCAGCTTTTTCTTGACGGCCTATCTGCCCGGTATGTCGCAGGGCTGGCTCTCTGCGCGCTGCAAGGGCACTTCGAGCATACGCGCGGTGCCACCAGCCACTATGGTTGGGTCTACAACGTCCTGCTCTTCAACGATGGTTACCACGCAGAGCACCACGCCAATCCCGGAATCCACTGGACGCGTTTGCCGGAGCGTCTCGCCTGCGACGCGCATACCAGCCGCTGGCCCGCCCTGCTTCGATGGCTCGACGCGCCGGGCCCGGAAGTCCGGATTCTGGACGCGCTGGAAAAGCTGGTATTGCGGACTCGATGGCTGCAACCGCTCGTCCTCCGCAGCCACCGGCGGGCTTTTTCCGCGCTCATGCCGCAGTTACTGCCGGTCCGCCGCGTGGCGATTGTCGGAGGCGGCCTGTTTCCAAGGACCGCGCTAATCCTGCTTGAACTGCTCCCTGGCGCCCAGATCGTCATTGTGGATGCCAATACCCGTAATCTCGAATCGGCTCGCTTGATCCTCGGCGGGAGCGTCGAATTCGTAAACCAGCGTTACCCGCCCAGCGAACCGTGCGACTGCGATCTCGTGGTGATCCCGCTTTCATTTGACGGCGACCGCACGGCGATCTATCGTCGCCCACCCTCGCGCGCGGTGCTGGTGCACGATTGGATCTGGCATCCGCGGGGAGCCGGCAAAGTGGTGTCCGCGGCCTTGCTCAAGCGCTTGAACCTGGTGATGCGATGAGAGCCGCGAGCCTCCTCGTGGTGTTCGTTCTCGCAAAGCTGGCTGTTCTAGCCGGCCACACCATCCCGTGGTCATTTTGGACACCCGTGGCGTATCTGTGGCAGGACACACTGGCTGCTCTGCTGTTTGCCGCGCTGGATCTGCTGGCGCAGAAAACCGGCCTGACGGACCGCCTCACCTGGCTGACCTACTGGGCTCTCGCGATCTACGCCGCCATGAATATTCCCGTGGGCCGTGCGGTCTCCACGCCGCTCACTTGGCCGATGCTGCGCGCCGCGCGAGGACCCCTGGCCGATTCGCTGCTGCTGTATATCACCTTCGCGAATGCTCTGCTCGTGCTGCTAACTCTCGCCGGAGCAGCCATCCTTCCCGTCCTGCTGCGCGGTGTGCCACGGCGCATTTTCCTCATGGCGGCAGCCGCCGGTCTGCTGCTCGTGTCGCTTGGGCCGGTGGCCAGCGCCCGCGTCGAAACGCTGGGCCTCGATAGAAACGTCTTCGGAGCCCTGATTCCGAGCCCGCTGCCGCGCGTTCGATCCGAACAGGCACCAGGCAACTGGCGCAGCTCGCGCTTCGCTCAAGACCGCACCGAGGACCTCTCGAATCTGCGCGGTATCGCAAAAGGCCGGAACATCGTTGTGGTAAGTCTGGAATCCACCGCCGCCCAGTACCTGCGGCTCTACGGCGGCGAGTACGACCTGATGCCTAACCCAAGTTCGTCACGACAGTTGTAGTTTTAGCCTATTTTTGGGGCTGTGTACAGAGTAAGTGCCAGGGCTGCAATCGACGGTTTGCAGAACGGCAATGTAGTGTAGACCTACCCTCTTGTGCCGACGGGCGTCTCATGACACGATCAGCCGAGAATGTTTTTGCGGACGAACCACCGCGGCAAGGACGGCAAGGAACACACCTACTGGTCCCTGGTGGAATCGGTGCGCACACCCGATGGACCGCGTCAAAGAACGCTGTGTCATCTGGGCGAGCTGAACGGTTCGGATCATACGCGGTGGCTGAGAACGGTTGAGGTCTTTAAT
>QHXW01000055.1 GCA_003223115.1 Acidobacteriota bacterium | reverse complement strand
AAGCGCAGCCGTGTCCTCGCCCTCACCCGGCTGAAGCCACTCGATGGCGAGGAATGATTGGGCTGGGCTGTGGACCCTCTGACACCCCAAGGCGCGATGGTCATACTGAGTCTGCTCGATCTTGCGGCCGGCTGGATCCTTCAGTCACGCGGCGCTCCAGGCAACGGTCACAGCGGCGGCTGAAACTGGACAACACCTGGATGCCGTCCAGCGCCGCCACCCAGCGTCCTGGTACCCGTCCCTCATCGAAGGCTTGGCCTCGCTTCACACGGCGGTTGACATCCACCCACATGGATGGCAGCGGGTCCAGGTCGAAGCTGCACAAACTGTACCGTCAGGTGTCGTCGCCAAAAGCGCGCTCGGCGCCGATCCAGTGTGGGAGATGCGAGTGAGCCAGTTCACTGTCCCACTGCTGCAAGCTGGGCAGGCGAAACACAAAGCTATGGAGACCGCCAGGAAGATGCTGGACGGCGCGATTTCCGGATCGGTTCGGGCGTCCGACATCTGAGCTGCATGAGCGCGCAGATCGAAGCCTTGGTTCAGCCAAACGGAAAACGAAGGCAGGGAGTGCGCTCTATCTTTCATCCGTAAGATTGCAAGATAGGCGAGACGCGCCGTCTCTCATTTCCACGACCGGATGGCTCATTTTTGCACGTTCTTCCTTTTCTTGGCCTTGTCCTTCTGGCGACGCATCCGTTCCCGGTTGATGTCGGAGATTTTCTCCAGGTTTTCTTTCACCTGGTGATAGTTCTCAATCCACCAGCGGACCTGCTCGGCCTGATCGCCTGGCACCGTGCAACCAGACCGATGCGACTGGTCCAAGGTCACGCTCAGATACCATACTGGCCCGTGGCGCTCGCCACGAGCACATTTGCACTCGGGATTGCCGCAGGTCAGGTAGCGCTCCATCAAGGAACCACGAAGTACTTCTCCGAGCGGAGGCAGGACTTTGGTTAGGCCCACGCGACGATTGCGCAAGGCGAGGTCGGAGAGTTTGGAGAGTTTCTCTCTTTCAACCATTTGGCTGCAAGAATTATACAGCCAAACACCAGAAAAGCAAATGCGAATTTTGCAACTGCGAATTTCCTACCTATCTCATTGAGCTACCTGGGGATCGATTCGGCGTGCGAAGTTCCTGCCGGTCGGCGGGGCGGGCGGGAGCACTATGCCCATCGAGAATTCTGGGATAGAGATCAATGATTCAGATGGCTTCAGAATGGATGCGCCAGATGCCTCGGCTGTCCAGCCAAAGGCATAATTATGCCTCCTGTGATATGCTTTTATGTATGCGGACCACGGTTGATATTAGCGATGAGGTATTGCGACAGGCTAAGAAACGCGCTGCCGACGAGGGTACACCTCTACGCCTGGTGGTCGAGACCGCTCTTAGGTTTTATCTGACGAAGCGTTCGCGCAGCAGCGGCTACAAGCTGCTGTGGAGAACCGAAAGTGGCCGCTTGATGCCGGGCGTTCGGCTAGACGATCGGGACGCTCTGTTCGACATCATGGAGGGCCGCAAGTGATCGCGGTCGACACAAATATTCTGGTCTACGCCCGCCGTCATGAAGCTCCGTTTCACCGGCGCGCAAGGCAATTGCTGGAAGGCCTGGCTGAAGGGGACGAACCTTGGGCGCTCCCGTGGCCTTGTATCTACGAGTTTCTGCGCGTGGTCACACACCCGCGCGTGTTCGATCCTCCTACTGGGTTGGACGTAGCGCTCGAAGACCTGGAGTCGTTGCTGGAAGCACCGTCGTTGGTCTTACTGGGCGAAGGGTCGGCCCATCGCGAGATCATGCGACGTGTACTCGTGTCGGGCCGCGCAACCGGTAACCTGGTTCACGACGCACACATTGCCGCGCTCCTGCTGGAACACGGAGTTAAAGAGATGTGGACGGCAGACCGCGATTTTTCGCGCTTCCCCGCATTGCGCGTCCGATTTCCATTCGGCTAGCCGACGCTCGCCTATTCGCCCGTCTTCTTTACCACCGCATCCTTGCACTCAAAGACGCCGGGATCGAGTTCCACGCCCAATCCTGGTCCAGGCGGCAAAGCCACCAGTCCATCTTTGACTGCCAGCGTATTCGTCACCATGCCGCGGTACTCATCCAGATAGTGCCGGCGCACGGTTTCGAGAATGTACAGGTTGGTGAGATTGGCCGCCAGGTGCGCCGACGCGGCGTGCAGCACCGGACCACCGCAATTGTGTGGCGCCACCGGCAGGTAATAGGTCTCCGCCATTGCCGCTATTTTCTTGGCCTCAGAAATACCGCCGCACCAGCAGATGTCTGGCATAACAATGCGCGCTGCGCGGTTCTCGAGAATTTCCCGGAAGCCCCAGCGCGTCATCAGTCGCTCACTCACGCACAACGGCAGCCGCGTCGACTGCGCCAGCTCGTGGTACGCCGCAAGATTATCCTGAGGCAGCATTTCTTCCAGCCACAGAGGTGAATAGGGCTCGAGCGCCTTGGCGATTTCGATGGCGCAGGGCAAGTTCCAATACCCATGGAATTCCATGGCCACATCCATAGAATCGCCCAGTTCCTCGCGAATCAGGCGCAGGGGTTCCAGGCCTTGCCGCATCTGGGCCGCCGTGATGAATTGGCCCCGTGTTTCGCGCGCGACAGGATCGAACGGCCATATTTTCATGGCGTGAATGCCGGAGCGTGCCAGATCGCGCGCCAGTTTCACCGGCTCGGTCAGGAAATCGATATGGTCGTAACAGGTGTTGTAAGTACGGATGGCCTCGCGCGACGCTCCACCTAACAATTGATATACCGGTACGCCGGAGGATTTTCCGGCAAGGTCCCAGAGCGCGACATCGATGGCGCTGATGGCGCGCATCTCCGCTCCCGCCCAGCCGCTGTAGGAGATCGCCTGAAACATGTCCGACCAGAGACGGTCGATCTCGAGCGGATCGCGGCCTAACAGAACCGTGGCGAGAGCGTTGTGAATGATAGCAGCCTCGGCGTCCGGATGCGGATAAGTTTCGCCCAGACCCGCCAAGCCCGCGTCGGTGTGCACTCGGACCCAGAGCCAGCGTATGACGCCGGCGTGCACGGTGATGCCGCGCGACAGGCGAATGGTTTCGATGGCTGTAATGCGCATAGAATGAACTAGGGTAACGCAGCGCTCATCCCCATCCGCCATGATGCCGGCCGTGGCCCTCTTGAAGGTGCTCGCCCTCTTGATCCTTTGGGGCGTTCATCATTCGGCGCCGCTGAACACAGATGAATGTAGAAGCCGCCATTCTCAACGTGTCCTTGTTGTGGCTCCTGACAACTCCGCACGAGTTTGCGCATGCCTGGGTCGCGACGAAACTCGGTGACGACACGCCGCGAAAAGAAGGGCGCGTCACCCTCAACCCGCTGGCGCACGTGGATTGGATCGGGACGACGATTCTGCCGGCGCTGACTTCGTTATTCGGCGGGGGTTTTATTGGCTGGGGCAAACCCGTGAATAGCAACCCGGCTCAATTGCGTGGCGGGCTGAGGGGCTTGGCCGTGGTGGCGCTGGCTGGGCCCGCGAGCAACGTGGTATTCGCGGTGATTCTGGCGGCTGCTGCCCTCTTGACCGCGCGCGTGGCGCCGCCTTTCGCCCAGTACGCCGCTACCGGCGCGGAACTCAGCCTCTATCTGGCGATTTTCAATCTGCTGCCCATCCCGCCGCTCGATGGATCGAAACTGCTGCTGGCAGCCAAGGTCCCCATGTTCATTTATATCGAGCTGGCGCGTTTCGGTTTGATCCTGCTGCTAGTGGCCTTGACGGCCACGCCCTTGGGCCGCTGGATGTCGCTCTGGAGTTTACTCGCCACCGAACAAATTTTCCAGATCCTGCGCTGGGTGTAGTCAGGGTTCCTGAAGCAGCTGCTGAGTATCCAGTACTCTTTCGCTTTGCCCCGCAAGAGTACTCAAAGGCAGAGGTCTTGCGAAAATCCCTCAAAATGATGTTTCAGCTTACGATATGTTTGTGCGCAAATCGAAGCTGATCTCTTAGCCGACCATTATCGATGCAGCCGTGGAACTGAACCTCGGGGATGGCATGTCGCCCAACGTGCTGCGCGCTCATGCTCAGCATCTCGACGCCTGTGACGGGAGAAGCCCGGGCCGCAAATGATCGCCTGCTGGACTGCCACATTTGCGGTGCCCTGGTTTGTGTCAGCGCGGTCTGATTGCTGTATGAGATCGTTATTCATCAGTGCCTGCATCACGCAGTGCCAGATTCCCTCATGCAAAGGAGAAGAAGTGTTACGCCGTCAGTGTTCCTGCGGGCGCCGGAATAGAAGTCCTGTGAAATTCGTTCTCGCGATCGTTGGATTGTCGTTGTTACTTACCTGACCGCTCTGCTGATCCTGCGCGACAAAGTTATTCCAACCCTTACTCGCCGCTCGCACCCAGCCGGAGTCGCCCACTACGCCTGCCCATCCAACCCCCATCGATCAACATTATGAAAGCCTTCGGAGCCGGATTTTTGCGCCTGACAAACCACGTACTCGTGACCGTTCAGCATCACCTGCGTCCCGAACGGCGGATGTCCACTCATCTTGATCGTCAGGTGGCCCCAGTCCGGGTCCAGAATATGAAACGAATAATGGTTCACGTAAGGCCAGGGCTCTTGGATCACCAGCTGGCCAAGTTTGCCGGTACCCGTCATTTGCGCTTAGCGCCGGAGCCTTCGACACCAGTATCATGAACAGTCCCGGCTTGGTCTCATGAGTGGCGAGATATTCGGATGCGAGGTTATGCTTGTGTTCGCCGGGCGAACTGTACACGACAGCGATCTGATTCTCTTTCGCCCAAGCCCGCAGACGGCCGCTGAAGCGCCCCGCCATGCGCATCAGATGATTGTCGTCGAGATTCTCATCCGAACCATTCAAGGCGCGCCTCCAGAGGCGAAAGCCCGCGCCAAACTGCCCCCTCCCGAAGTATGCGTTCAGGATCACACGATCGACACAATCGTAACTGCCCTCAAGAAGATCGCTGTAGGTGGTGCTCAGTTGGTCCGGCATGTGCGGAGCATAACCGCAATCTGTCTGCCACCGCAACAGCTCACTGCAAGCTGCCCGTCAGGGCCACTTTTTCGGGGCGCAGTCCATGAAAAAGCGTAGGTAGGTATAGGTACTTGGGCACGCGAACTACGGTTAAATTAAATCGGGCTGGACCTCACTGAATCATTTGTTGCCGCAACTCTTCACTCCGCAGCGCTGGAAGGTACCCCTCGCGGTGAAAGTACTATAGTGGTCAGGCGTCCCGAAATCGGAACTGCTGGGACGATTCGACCGCATGGCTCGAGCCGCGAGCACCCTCAATCCACCGGCATTTGTAGTGAGAAACGAGGCGAATCAAGCGTGTATACACTCGTATTTTCGAAACTGGCAGAGGATATCTCCCAGTGGGCATCTTGACCTAACCAAAGAGAGTATGGACTGGCGTTAACCACTCGTGAAAAATATCGCTATATCGATAGATAACGATATGGGCGCCGCTCCAGCCAGGAGTTTCATCAACTATTATCGAGTGTTGCAAATCAGCGCAGAAGCAGAGCCGGAGACCATTCATTGCGCATACCGGATCCTGGCCATGCGCTACCATCCGGACAATCCTCAAACAGCCGACCAGAGCAAGTTTATTTTGATAAACCGTGCCTACGACATTCTGAAGGATCCTGAGCGGCGATCCGCATATGACAAGTTCTATGTTCAACAAGAAGAACAGCCCCAAGACATCGGGTCCAAGGCTCTTAGTGAAGGCCCAAAATCGGAAGGCAAACGACGCATCAGCGTTTTGAACCTGCTGTATCACAAGCGACGTCTGGAGCCAGAGTCCCCCGGTTTATCACTGTTACAACTGGAAGATCTGACCGCTTTTCCACAAGAGCACTTGCGTTTCACGCTCTGGTTCCTGCAGGAGAAGAGTTACGTCCGTTTCAGCGAAGACAGCTACTACGAGATCACGGGCAAAGGTACGGAATACACAGAATCGCAGCGCCTCAAAAACGAACATCCGCAAAAGCGGCTGAACTCAGCGCAACCCGTGAAGCAGAAACTGTTTGGTCCGAGCGGAGTCCCCGTCCATGACAGCCCGAACGAATCGAGGAACGAGATTGAGCACGGCACAGCGGACTGGCTCTCGAACGCCACATCAGTGCGGCTGAAACTACCTAGGCGGCCTAGGGAGCAACGCTTAGGATGACGCACCGCAGACGCCCAGCTTGCGCCCGCGAGGACTCGCGATCTTGCATTGCAAACTGGGAAGCGATAGCGATCGTGGCACTCGAACTTGTTACCTGCGCGGGATTAGCCGCGTCCGCGCGCGCAAGCGAACCCGTTAGGCAAACCGGGCTTATTGCAATTGAACGACGCGAGTTGTCTGGCACGATACTCCAACATCGTCAATATACGTTGCGACCCATGGCGACCGAGGCGCGACGCAACGTTCCGCAGGTAGTCGAAACTGTCCAGCTCTCGTCCCGTGACGAAACTCAACTGAAAGCGCAGGATGCCCCAACAGCAAGCAACGCGACACTCGGTCAAACAGGCGCCCAGCCAGATCAAGTAAAGACGGAACAATCCTCACCGCGTTGGCGCCAGCAGCAAGCGCGCTTCGAACTCAATGAACTCACCGAAGTTCCGGGAGCGCTATTACAGCCTGGCACCTACGTTATTAGATCGAAGAATGCCGAATCGCAGAACTTGCCCGGCATCGACATTCTGGAGATCTTGAGCACAGATGGGACACAGGTCTTCGCAACGATAACGTCGGTGCCGGAGTACAATCCCCCGCCTCCTGGCGAACCCCAGTTTACTTATTACGAGAGACAGGGCGGCCATGCAACGATAAAATCCTGGTGGCCCTCAGCGGACCCTTACCCTTATGAGCAGCAGTTTACCTATCCCAGGGTACAGGCTCTGCGTCTCAAGAGTACCACCAAAGAGCGTGTCCTGTTGCTGCTCTCTGACACATCCGCGAATCCTACCCAACCGCCGGAGCCAACAGCCCACGCGATCCCAAAAAGCAAAAAAGTCTTGGGAGATGGTAAGCGTGCGGTAGCGGCTACCAGCCAGCAGATCCAATCAACGGCTCGACAAGTAACCTCCGCGCCGTTGCCAAAAACTGGTCCTGTGCCGCTACAAGCAATGACCGGTCTGCTATTCGCAGGTCTGGTATTCAGAGGTCTGATATTCATTGGATCCGGCCTGATGAACAAAGCCATCTCGCCCCTGTTCGCAAACCTGGACGGTCATGATCTGGTTTTGTCCCGCCTCAGCTGGAAATGGACAGAGCCTTCTGCCGTTAAGATACAGAGAGAACGCGCGGAAAAACAAGGGAAACACTACACCGCAGAAGAGAAGGTCGCCATCCTGAGGCGGCATTTGCTGGAGGGGACGGCTGTCTCGGCGCTCTGTGACGAGTTGGGGCTGCAACCGACGGTATTCTACCGCTGGCAAGAGGAATTCTTCGAGAACGGGGCCGCCGCCTTTCAGGCCAACGCCCGCGCCGACCATCAAGCCGAACTGGAACGCAACGAGTTCCTGGAGAAGAAAATCCCGCGCAAGCGCGAGGTTCTGGCAAACCTGATGGCGGAGCACATCGGGCTAAAAAAAGAGCTTGGGCTCTGAAAAACGGGGTCTGCGTTGCCGCACGACGTGCGGGATCAGATCGTGGCTAGCTAGCCTGGCGGGGCGGGCTCATCGAGACGATGCCTGGATCACAGGTCGGCAATCGAGTAAACGCCAAGTGGGATTCGCGCCTCACTTCTCTTTCACCACTTGCAAAAATGCCCTGGCGGCGTGGCTCAGCGCGCGTCGCGACGGATACACCAGCCGGATATTACGTTCCACCTGCAGCTCCTTTACCTTCACCTCGCTCAGCTTCTTCTCGGTCAGATCTTTCACCACGCACATGCGCGGCAGAAACGCCACGCCCTGGTTGTCCTCCACCAGCCGGCGTATAGTCTCGACGGTGGGCATTTCCACTTCCATATTGAGCGGTACTTTGTGCCGGTGGAATTCGCGCACCACTACGTCGCGATACGGCGAGACCACGTTATGAGCGATAAATGTCTCTTTGCCCAGCTCCGTAATCGGAACGGTTTTTCGCTTCGCGTAACGATGTCGGGGCGAGACCACGAAGACCAGCGAATCGGAATACAGCACTTGCGATACCAGCCGCTCATCGCCCGGGTCGTAACTAATGACGCCCAGCTCGAGGTTCCCGTCGATCAGCTCTGAAGGAATCTTGCTCGACAGACTGCGCCGCACTTGCACCTTCACCTTGGGATAGAGTTTCCGGTACCGTTCGATGTGATCCAGCAGATAAAGCGTGGTCGATTCGTTGGCGCCGATCGTCAGCCTGCCCGCGGAATTATCCCGCAACTCCGCCAGCGCGTTCTCCATCTCCTGCCGCAGATTCTCGAAACGCCGCGCGTAGTCGAGCACCGTGAGGCCGGCGTCGGTCAGCACCAGATCCTTCGCCGATCGATCGATCAGTTTCTCGCCGATTTGGAGCTCCAGCCTCTGCAACGCCAGCGAAACCGCCGGTTGCGTGCGCAATAGCTTTTCCGCGGCGCGCGAAAAGCTTTTTTCGGCGGCGATGGTCAGAAAGACCTGCAACGGATACAGTTCCATAGGACGACTAGAATAACAGAAACTTATTTATACTATGAGCATTATAAATTTGCCAAATCCAAGGCAGCGCTCCATAATTGAGATGCCGGTTGAAGGTGCGCCGACCGCATGGACAGCCGGCCCGGATCATTTGTAGGTTGGCCGGGCCTCTGAGCGACCGCAAACGGGGCCCGGTCACCGAGAACGGAGGAGGAACGACCGGAGATCTATGAGCGAACGCGTTTACATCTTCGACACCACGCTGCGCGACGGCGAGCAGTCGCCGGGTTGCAGCATGACCGTTCCCGAAAAGGTCCGCATGGCCGCCAAGCTGGTGGATCTGGGCGTGGACATTCTGGAAGCCGGTTTCCCCATAGCTTCCGATGGCGATTTCGAAGCCGTCGAAGCCGTCAGCCGTGATTTTCACTGGGTCACGGTTGCGGCTCTGGCCCGCGCCTGCACTCTCGACGTGGAACGCGCCGCGCGTTCTCTGGACCTTGCCCGGCGGCCGCGTATTCACACCTTCATCGCCACCAGCGAAATTCATCTCAAATACAAGCTCAAGAAGTCTCAGGACCAGATTCTGGATGAAGCCGTCGCCGCTGTGGAATTAGCCCGGCGTTACGTGGATGACGTGGAGTTCTCGGCCGAGGATGGCGCACGTACCGACCCCCAGTATCTGGAAAAGATCTCTAAAGGAGTAGTCGCCGCCGGCGCCCGCACTGTGAATATTCCCGACACCGTCGGCTACTCGACGCCGCGCGAATACGGCGCGCTCGTCGGCGGAATTGTGAAGGCATTGGGTGACTGCGCCGTGGTCAGCGTACATTGCCACGATGACCTGGGCCTAGCGGTTGCCAACTCGCTCGCCGCGGTTGAAGCCGGCGCGCGGCAGATCGAGTGCACCATCAACGGCATCGGCGAACGCGCGGGAAACTGCTCGCTCGAAGAAATCGTCATGGTGATGAAGACGCGCCCGGACATGTATCCATTTAGAACAGGGATTCAAACCGAGCACTTGTACGCAGCCAGCCAGATCCTGAGTTCTATCATTACTTTTGGACCGCAGCCCAACAAGGCTATCGTGGGCCGCAACGCCTTCGCACATGAAGCCGGCATCCATCAGGATGGATATCTCAAGGAGAAGACCACCTACGAGATCCTCGATCCCAAGAGCGTCGGCGTCCCCGAAAGCAAGCTGGTGCTCGGAAAGCACAGCGGCCGGCACGCGCTCAACAAGCGCTGCCAGGAAATGGGCTTTACCCTCACCAAGGATGCGCTCGATAACCTGTATCACCGCTTCACGGCGCTGGCCGATCGCAAGAAGGGCGTCATGGACGAGGAAATCCAGACGTTGATCGAAGAAGGCAAATCGGCGCGCGCGATGGCCGATTAAGCCGGCGATGCGTTTCTAATACGAGAGCGCTCGCTGCCGTGGGCGCAGTTGAAGCGTAAGACTGCAGGCCAAGAAGAAATACAGGCAGGATTGCCTGGTTTACAGCGATGAACCTCAATATTCTAGTTCTGCCCGGAGATGGGATCGGCACTGAAGTCACGCGTGAGGCCGTCAAGGTCCTCCGCCGCGTGGTGCGCAAGTCGGATCACTCCCTGAAGTTGACCGAGGGTCTGCTGGGCGGCATCGCGATTCATAAGACCGGAAGCCCGCTGCCCGATGAAACCGTTCGGCTGGCCTCCGAAGCCGATGCGACGTTGATGGGCGCGGTGGGTTTGCCTGAGTTCGACCACGCACCGCCTGAGAAGCGCCCCGAAAAGGGATTGCTGGGAATTCGCAAAGTGCTCGGCGTCTACGCCAATTTGCGGCCGGTGCGCGCCTATCCGGCGTTGCTTGATTCTTCACCGCTCAAGAACGACCGCGTCGCCGGCACCGACATGATCATTGTGCGCGAGCTGACTGGCGGCATTTATTACGGCACACCGCGCGGCATCGAGGAGAACGGCTCTGAAACGCGTGCCATCAACACCATGGTTTACACCCGCGCCGAAATCGAGCGCGTAGCGCAAATGGCGTTTCATTTGGCGCGCGGTCGGCGGAAGAAAGTCACGTCGGTGGACAAATCCAACGTGCTCGAGAACTCGCAGCTCTGGCGGCGCGTGGTGACTGAGATTGCTCGGGAGTTTCCCGATGTCGCCCTGGATCATATGCTGGTGGACAACTGCGCCATGCAGTTGATCCTGACCCCCCTGCGTTTCGACGTGGTGCTGACGGAAAACATGTTTGGCGATATCTTGAGTGATGAAGGGGCGGTGCTGGCCGGCTCCATCGGGATGCTGCCTTCGGCGTCCATCGGCGATCGAAAACCGTCGGGCGCATGGGTAGGTCTCTACGAGCCCGTGCATGGCTCGGCGCCTGATATCGCTGGCCAGAACAAGGCGAACCCGCTGGGCGCCATCGGCTCAGTCGCGGCGCTGCTCGAGTATAGCTTTGGATTGAAGCAGGAGGCGGCGGCCGTAAACGCGGCGGTCGAGGCGGTTTTGTGCAGCGGAAAAGTCACTGCCGATCTCAAACCCCCGGGCCGGCCGGCGACCACCGAAGAAGTCGGGGAAGCCGTTTGCGCGGCCATCTGAACATCAAGCGGAGCAGCCCAGTGCAGCGGAAATTGAATCCATGAAGCCACGAACGATTATTGAAAAAATCTGGGACGCGCATGTCGTGCATGAACAGCCCGGTGCGCCCACCTTGTTGTATATCGACCTGCACCTGGTGCACGAAGTGACCTCACCGCAGGCATTTCAGGGATTGCGCGAGCGCGGCCTCAAAGTGCGCCGCCCGGAACTTACACTGGCTACCGCTGACCACAGCATCCCCACCACGAACCGCGCGCTGCCCATCGTGGACACCATCGCCAGAAAGCAGCTCGAGCAACTTGAAATGAACTGCCGCGATTTCGGTATCCCCTGCTACGGCATCCACAGCGATAAGCAAGGCATCGTGCACGTCATCGGTCCGGAGTTGGGTCTGACGCAGCCTGGCCTCACCGTAGTTTGCGGCGACAGCCACACGGCCACTCACGGTGCGTTCGGAGCACTGGCATTTGGCATCGGCACCAGCGAAGTGGAGCACGTACTGGCCACCCAGTGCCTGCTCCAGCGCAAATCAAAAACTTTTCGCGTCCAGGTTGACGGCGCCCTCAAGCCCGGCGTCACCGCCAAGGACATCATTCTCAGCTTGATTGCCCGCATCGGCGTGGCCGGCGGCACTGGATTCGTATTCGAATACTGCGGCTCGGCCATCCGCCCGCTCTCGATGGAACAGCGCATGACCATCTGCAACATGTCCATCGAAGGTGGCGCGCGCGCGGGTTTGATTGCGCCCGATGACGTGACCTTCCAGTATCTGGCCGGGCGCGCGCATATGCCCAAAGGCGCCGCCTGGGATCAGGCGCTCGAGCGCTGGCGCAAGCTGCCCACCGACGAAGGCGCCGTCTACGACAAACAAATCACCATCGACGTCGAACAGCTCGAGCCCATGATCACCTACGGTACCAATCCCGGCATGGGCATTCCCATCACGGCGTTGGTGCCCGATCCTTCGAAAATTTCCGATCCGCTCGAGCGCGATTCCGTCGAAAAAGCTCTGCTCTATATGGGGCTTCAGGGCGGCAAGCCGTTGCTCGGCCATCCGGTGAACGTAGTGTTCATTGGAAGCTGCACCAACTCGCGCATTTCGGATTTACGCGGCGCGGCATCGTTGCTCAAAGGCCGCAAAGTGAATCCGGCCGTCCGCGTGATGGTGGTTCCCGGCTCTCAGGAAGTGAAGCGCCAGGCCGAAGCCGAGGGCCTTCCCGAACTTTTTAGAGCTGCCGGATGCGATTGGCGCGAACCGGGCTGCTCCATGTGCATCGCCATGAACGGCGACCAGTTGAGCCCGGGTGAGTACTCGGTCTCGACCAGCAACCGCAATTTCGAAGGCCGGCAAGGCAAAGGTGGACGAACATTCTTGGCCAGCCCGCTTACCGCGGCCGCTTCCGCCCTCACCGGCGTTGTCACCGACGTGCGAACCCTTTTGCACTAAGGAAAAGCATGCGACCTTTCACCAACTTCGAAAGCCGGATGGTGCCGCTCGCGGCGAATAACGTCGACACCGACCAGATCATCCCCGCACGATTTTTGAAAACCACGTCCAAAGAAGGTCTGGCAGATCAGCTTTTTTACGACTGGCGCTACGATGAGCAGGGCCGCCCCAAACCGGATTTCATTTTGAACCAGCCGCAAGCGCATGACGCCCAGGTCCTAGTGGCCGGCGACAATTTCGGTTGCGGCAGCTCGCGCGAGCACGCTCCCTGGGCACTCACTCAATTCGGTTTTCGCGCCGTCATCAGCACGTCCTTCGCCGACATCTTCCGCCAGAATTCGCTGAAGAATTCGTTGCTGCCCATTGTGGTTCCGGCAGACGTACACCAGGGGTTGTTCGCGTTGATTACACGCGAACCAGCCGCGCGTGTCTCCGTCAATCTCGGCGAGCAGAAGCTCACGCTGCCGGGCGGGCGCGCCGTCGAGTTTGCCGTGGACGCATTCGCCAAACAATGTCTTATCGATGGCGTGGATGAGCTGGGCTTCATCCTCAAGCGGGAATCAGCCATCGCCCAATTCGAATCGCGCCACGAACCAGCCATCAACACATTGTCCTAGCAGTTTCGTATTTGGTCCGGCGGGGCGGCGGAGCTACAATCTTTCCATTAGATGACGGAAAGCAGCGGGTTGCGGAGACTCTCC
>QHXW01000391.1 GCA_003223115.1 Acidobacteriota bacterium | reverse complement strand
TTTAAAGAGCTACTCGGACAAACACCGCTGGAATACGTAACCGAGTGGCGGATGCAGAAGGCGATGCAGTTACTACAACAGCGTGACAAGAAGCTCATAGACGTTGCTCGGTCGGTCGGTTACGAGTCCGACGCTGCGTTCAGTAAGGCGTTCAGCGAGTTGTCGGGGCCAACCCTGGTGAATACCTCAAACGTGGTTTTGAAGGCCACGGTAATGCCGGAATGGCGGAAGATTTTTGAAGCGGAGGATTCTGACTTTGGCGGCGGAGCCTAGGTGCCATGGAAGTGTGTTCTTCCACTGAAATGGGCGCCCCAGGTGCCTCGCATTTGGGAACGGGAGACCACGGACCCAAAACCGACCGAAGCAGACCACGATTGGTCCCGGTAAACGCGCTTGCGTCAGGCAACGGGAGCTTCGAGCGGCCACTCGGAAACTGACGCGGTCCACAAACGGTTCGAGGAGATCCAGTTATCGCCTTCGCGCGGTTTTGGTTGTCACAGAAATTGCATTAGCCATCGTGCTGCTCGCGGGCACGGGTCTCATGATCCGCACAATCTGGCGTGTCCAGGGTGTGGATCCGGGTTTTGACCCCAGGAATGTTCTAACCATTGAGACCAACCTGGCGGATCAAAAGAAATATGTCAGCCCGATTCCGCCAGACACCCAGAAGCTCAATCCAGCGGTCGATCTATTCTACGCACACCTTTTTGAACGCGCGTCCAAACTTCCCGGTGTTGAGTCGGCAGCATACACAAGCGATCTACCTGATACTGGAATTCAGGTTAGGACCTTCACTGTGGCGGGGCAACCGCTGTTGCGAGAAGATCAACGCCCTTCTGTCGGCTACTACGAGGTGAGCCCGGGCTACTTCCACACCATGCACACTCCTGTCCTGCTGGGGCGCGTTTTCGACAACACAGATCGAGCTGGAGTTGCCTGGACCACCGTGGTGGACGAGACGTTTGCAAAGCGGTTCTTTCCCTCAGAAAACCCCATCGGCAAGATGATTCGGTTCCGATATGAACCGTACAAAGTGGAAGAAGCGCAGCCACGGATGATTATCGGAGTGGTGGGAAATATTAAATTCTGGCGGCGATCACGGAATCCGCTCCCCATCGCCTACGCATCCACCCTGCAGCAGCCACAGACTTTTCCTGGTGGCCGCAGCTCGGCGCACCTGCGCAGGCGACTGCTCTTGAGAACCCGGGGTGATGTACGCTCAACGCTTGCGGCCTTGACATCGGCCGTTAAGACGATCATTGCCGAAGAAGATAAGACGATTGCGGTTAATAGAGTAAAGACGCTTGATGAGCTGGTTGCTGAAACCGAACTTTTCACAATTTATATCACGCGGCTTCTGGCGGTATTCGGAATTATCTCCATCATGCTCGCGAGCATCGGCATCTACGGCGTAATGTCGTATACGGTCGCCGAACGGACCAATGAAATCGGTATCCGACTGGCGCTAGGTGCGCATCGGGCCCACGTTGTTCGCATGGTACTGCGTAAGTCGTTCACGCTGGTCTTCGCTGGCGTCGGCATTGGCATTACCGCCGGAGTTGGCCTCACGCGAGTCATGGCCGACTTGCTCCTATTCGGTGTGACGCCTTGGGACCCCGCGACCTACGGAACAGTCGCGGTCGTGATCGCCACCGTCGCCGGGATCGCCAGCTACCTTCCCGCGCGGCGTGCAGCAAAACTCGACCCCATGCTGGCACTGCGTCACCAATGATCGTGGCGCTCGACTGGTCGCGGTGGAGCCGCAGCGCTCTGGGAATGAGCAGATGGCGCATATGGGATTAACGATTGTCCAGATACGGGCTTCTCGCAAGTTTGACAGCGGACATCCGGTGCCTGATTCAATGGACTACATCCCGACTTGTGCCCCGGGACGCAAAAACCGGCTTCAAATCCTGCATCACGCTGTTGCTCGCGCAGTCGTGATCGGTCCATTGTGGTTGCTACTGCACCGCGCACTTGCCGCCATCTGGAGCTGGAGGGATCCTCTAGTGCGTAGTGGGTTACTTTGAACTGTAATATTTCAAGACCTTGAGATATTTCACGTGGACTTCTTTGTGGTTCGCATGGACTCGACTAAACGCAAACGCATGTTCTGAAGGAATGAGCCCTGCCTCTTCGGCTGCTTTCAACAGAGGCTTAAGTTCCTCGATGGGCGTCGCTTGTCCGGCCTCGGCGGCGAGGATGCGTGCATCTAGGAAATCATCCCATTCCTTGCTGGTCATTTGATAAGCTCCTGGTCGCGCGCTAGCACTTTCACATGTTACGCCGCTCTTTCCCCACTCATCTCTGAGGCTTCCCAAGCCAAGGCACCACGAGGCCCGCTCCGTCCCACAGCCGATCCTTATACCAGCAGCCATCGCAGGCGTCCCACGTAGCCCACTATCCTCTCGTGTTTACCCATACAAGCTCGGGAAATTCAGCAGGCTAATTTCCGAACAGGGCCGCGGCGTTTGGCACACCTCCGCACACAAGGGGTATCCTGTCACGCCCGGCATCGCTCTGGGATGGATTGGTTGGTTTGTAGCTGAAGTCTTGAAGAACATAGAGATTGAAAGTGCCAGAGGCCGGTAAAATCGATGTCGTGCTGCCCCACTCAAATTTGTCATTACCGAGCGTAAATTGGATATTCTTCCTCGACACCGTGCCGACTTTTTGAAATCCGGGCTGCTGGTCAATAGACATGGCGACGCGGCCAAACTCGGGATAATAGAACCAAATCACGTGACCGGAGACGCTCCCCTTTTCTGGTAGCTGAGAAACGATCCTCCTGTTCACGAGGAGACGGGCGCCCGTTACGCGCAATTTAACATCTAATAAGTTGAAATTCCTTGGAGGCTCATTGGGAACAGCATCATCCCCGAGGTCATCTAAACCGGACTGCGTTCTAGCCACACCAATTTCGTCGACTATCTTTTGGCCAGTTGTCCGGTTTACCAGGACATCCAACAAGTACAGGTCACCCTCACTCAGAGTCTGCGGCTCCGGATAACGCGTCAGCGAGATCGGGACCAGCGCCAGCGACTGGTGTTTGCGGCTGCTCACCTCAGCACTCACCTCCGATGAGGTCAGGCTCAAAGGCTTCACCGAAACAATGAACTTTCCGCTATCGGGCAGTGGTTCGACATCCAAATCGTAGCCGAAGTAAGTACCGTTCTTTGTATCCACGAAATACCGTCGGCATCCACTGGCTGCGCTGCCACTGTAGGTACTATCAAACGGTTGAGCTCCTGGAGCGCAAGACGGCTCGCAAAAGGTGGAAATACGAATCCATTGACCAAAACCTCCCATGTCGCCATACGGTGGGACGCCGCGCCGCACGGGCCCTCCTAAGACGACCGACGATACCGCTAAAAGGAAAAAGGCAAAGCTGTTCATTCTACTCATCACCTGACCTCCTAAGAATCTGCGCTCTCAACTCTTTGACTGGCTCGAAGCCATTCAGACTGAGGACCGCCATCGCCGCGCCGCGCCGGTAAATAACCCGTGGCGGCTTAGATGTGCGTCGACGAGCGTGAACCGCGGCAGAATTCGATGGGCCACGAATCACCGGAACCTCAACTGTACGGGTCTGTATGACAACGCGAGGCTGTGGAACCAATGCCACTGCGATGCGCAACAAAGCAGCAGCGAAACCAGCCAACAGGACGACCGCGGCTAGACCTACAGGGACAGGGATCCTCACAGTTCCCGAGAGCCACCAGCGCCACGATAACAGCTTCCGCCTTTCGAAAACTCGGCGAGCTCTGGCCTCGAGACCTACGGGAGGAACCGGTGGTGTCCATTCTTGCAAGAGTGAATTCAGTTCATCATCACTGATCGGCAGCATTCTTCTGACTCCCTCGATCTGACATTCTCAGCTCCTTGCAAACATACGGTGTAAGCCACAACCGAAGGTTGTCCCGCGCACGAGCGAGGCGAGATTTCACGGTCATCACGTCCACGCCAACGATTCGCGAAATATCCGCGAGGGGCAGCCCTTCGTATTCAAACAGAACCAGCGCCTCCCGCTGAAGCGGAGGAAGCGTTGCAACAGCCTTACGCACAGCATCGCCAAGCTCTTCTCTTAGCACCAGTTCAGCGGGATCCAGGCCTTCGTGGCGGCGAATAATGGCACCACTATCCTCGAGGTTGACGTCCAAACCGCTTCGCCGGAGCTGCTTCAAAAACAGATTCCTGGCGATGCCGTAAACATAGGTCTTCAACGACCCTCGTGAGGCGTTGTAACGTACAGGATGCTGTAGCAGACTTAGGAAACAGTCCTGAGTGATTTCCTCGGCTGCCGACACGGAGCCGGACAAGCGATAAGCAAAACAGAATACTGCTTCGTAATGTCGATGAAACAACTGCCGGAACCCTTCGCTGTCACCACGAGACGCGATTATTAGCAGAGTCGCATCGTCCGGTTGTTCCAACATTGCTACATACTATTACCAGCAACCGGCAAAAGGAGTCGGTGGAAATACATTCAGTTTCTGTTTGGGCGGACGCCTACCCTCTTAACGTCGATAGGGAGAAGTGTTCAGTCCAGGCGTTTCGAGCCGGCGTTAATGTCGGTGTGCCTGATGTGAGCGGCACCAGCCTAAGCGTTTCATTGTCGCGAAACGGGGTTCGAGAAGAGTGAGAGCCGTGCGTGCTGACAATACTTCCAATGGAACACAAGCGGACATCACGGGAATGTGTCTACACTGATTCAAGGCGGCTCAAGCAAATTGACTCGGCTACTCGCGTTCAGCCCGTTATTCGTCACGCAATGCGTCCATGGGTTGAAGGCGCGCCGCCCTCCACGCGGGTCCATAGCTCGCAAGCAGCGCCACGATTGCCAACAGCGCAACCGCCCCTCCGAGCGTCAACGGATCTCGCAGTTTCAGTCCATAGACTAGCGATTCCGCTGCTTGACCGGCCCATGCCGCCAATGCCGTGCCCAACGTGAGCCCGATCGCCAGCAACAGAACTGCCTCCCGTAGAATCAATATGATCACCTGCGCTCGGCTTGCTCCAAGCGCGATTCGCACGCCGATCTCGTTTCGCCTGCGGGCAACCATATAAGCGATCACCCCGTACAATCCGAGCACCGCCAGCAAACCTGCTAAAAGTCCGAAGGCTCCGGCCAGCGCCGCCATCAACCGGTCGCGCATGAGCGATTCTTTAATCTGCGCCGTCAGCACCGCGAAATCGATTCCGAGCCCCGGATGAATGTCGGCAACGGCTTCTTCCGCGGCGTGGTAGAACGTACCGAGCGGCGCGTTCGTGCGCAGCACAAAGGTCCCTCCTGGCCCGGGATCTTCATTCTGATCCTCAGGCACGAACGCAATCGGCCGGAAGTCCTCGCGCAGTTCGTAATATTTGGTGTTTCGTACCAGGCCCACGACCAGGAACAACGAGTCCGGTTTGTCCGCGGATTCTTCTCGCCGGAACGAGCGGCCCACCGGATTCACCCCGTGGAAAATCTTCTTAGCGAACTCCTCGTTGACGATCGCCACCTTCGGCGCGGTCAGATTGTCATGCTCATTGAAATCGCGCCCCGCTGCAAACGATGTCCCCATGGTCCGGAAATATCCCGGACCAGCGCGGTTGAACATCCCGTCGATGCGTGGCCCCGAGGATCCTTCCGCCCACACATTCTGATCCCAGCCTGATCCGCTGACGGGAGTCATATCGACCTGTCCAGCCGAGATCGCTCCGGTCCGAACCAGCAGTCTCTCCAGTGTCTGGCGGCGCACTTCCGCAATCCGGTCGCTCGGGTAATGCGCGGCGCGGTAATCAATGCTCACCGCCACGATCCCCTCGGGCCGGAAACCCGGATCTACAGCCAAAAGTTTCTGCAAACTACGCACAAACAGCAGCGCGCCCGCCAACAGCACGAGTGACATTGCCATCTGCGCTACAACCAAGGCGCGCCGTAAGCTGAATTTCTCGCGCCCCGTCGTCAGCCCCCGCCCACTCGCGCGCATGACGGAAGACGGCTCAACCCGTGTCGCGCGCACAGCTGGCGCCAGCCCGAACAGCAAGCAGGTCAAAATGGCCATTGCGGCAGTAAAACCCAACACCCGCCAATCGATCCCGAGTCCGACGAACATCCGGTTGCCGTCTGTCGTCAAGAACGCGATCAGCCCGCGACTGAGCAGCCCCGCTAATACTGCACCGAGCGTGGCGCCTAGCAGGGCGAGCAGCGTGCTTTCTGAAAGCAACTGCCTGATCAGCCTTCCGCGCGCGGCGCCAATCGCTTGCCGCACCGCGATTTCGCGCTCGCGCACGCTGGCCCGCGCCAGCAGCAGATTCGCGAGATTCGCGCAGGCGATCAGCAGCACCAGCCCGGTCGTCGCCAGCAGAATCCAGAGGGGATCTTCATATTCCCGCCGTAACTGTGAAACGCCTGTCCCGCCCGGAGTCACAGTCAGCTTATTGGCCAGATATTTCTTGGCGTCGTCGGCGCGGTAGGAAGAGGGCAAGGAATCCTGCATGATGGCCGGCGAGATTGTTTGAATTTGCGCATTCGCGCGCTTGATGGTCCAGCCCGGCTTCAGCCGCCCCATCAGCGACAGCCACCATGCAGTCCGCGACGTAAGATGTCCCTTGCCCGGTTCCCAAAACATGGGATCAGAGCAAACCGGCACCGCGATATCGAACCGGTGCCCGACCTCCACGCCGAAAAATCCCGGCGAGCTTACCCCTATCACGGGAAACAGCCTGCCATCCAGCCTGACATTGCGGCTCGTTACTTGAGGATCTCCGGCAAACTCGCCCTGCCAGAACGAGTAGCTGATCACTGCGGCCGGCGATCCGCAACCCGGCTGATCGTCTTCCTTCGTGAATGTTCGGCCAATCACGGCCGGCACGTGCAGGACGTTGAAGAAATCTCCGCTGACCAACAGACCTTCCGCGTATCGCGCCTTGCCTTGCTGGGCGAGATTGAACTCCTTTGCGCTCCAGGCCATGATTCCGGAAAACGCCTGCTGATGGGTTCGCATGCTGTCCCATTGCGCCGAGGTGAAGTTCGCGCTGCGCGTTGACCACCAGCCCGACCGTTTGGAATCTTTCCCGAAATCGACATATGCCAGTTCCTGCGGATTCGCGACTGGCAGCGTGCGCAACCGGATGGCATCAATCAATTGGAAGATCGCCGTGTTCGCTCCGATCCCAAGGGCGAGCGACATCACTGCCACCGCTGTAAACGTCGGATTTAGGCGAAGCTGTCGAAACCCAAACCTCAGATCCTTGATCAGTGCGTCCATAGTATTAGTATTAATACTCCGCACAACGACATCGGTTACCACGGTTTGCAAAAGAAATGGTATCCCAGCCCTGGCTCAATTTTGGAAGGCACTCCACTGCAAGCGAATCTTCTGGCTATACGTTCAAATACGCTGCCGACCTGACTAATCCTCCATGTATGAAACCCCGGTCACGGAAAGCCTAGCCGGCGCGTGACTACTCGGCCGCCGAGTCGGGGAACTGCTTAGCCCGCAAACTCCTCGGAAATGGACTCCGCGGAGATCCCAGGCGCCGGCGAATCGTTCAGGGTTCAAAGGAACAGAACGGGACTTTTGACCCGCCATATCCTGGGTTGTGGCCGTGGCTCGGAGTTCCCGAAGCCCTCCGCATCGCGGACCGGCTGGAGACCTTGTGTTTGGTGGCTGGAGTCGAGCGGAGTGCCTGCCTTGGATTTTGATGATGCTTTAGGGATCTACTCGGCGCGTAATGTCTGCATGGGATCTACGGTTGCGGCCTTCCACGCAGGGCGGGCACTCGCCATGGCTCCGATTGCGAGGAGGAGGGCAGCGGCACTAACGTACGCAACAGGATCAGTGCCACTGATTTCGTAAAGGATACTAGCGAGTAAACGACTCACCATGAGTGCGGCCGCAAAGCTTACAGCCAATCCGGCAAGCAAGGGGGTCATCGCGCCGCGGAGGACCACGCCCATTACATCTCGCGGAGTTGCGCCCATTGCTAAGCGAATGCCAATCTCGCGCGTGCGAAGAGCTGTAGTGTAAGCGACCACGCCGTAGACGCCGGCTGATGTCAGGGCCAATGCCAGCACGCCGAGTACAGAAAAGATCCACGCCGAAAAGCGCGGGCGCCAAATGGCATCGGCGATCACGTTATTCAACGTTTCCACTTTTACGATGGGCTGAGTCGCATCGACCGTCCAAATTGTCTTCTTAAGTGCACCGGCCAGCGCTAGAGGATCGCCGGAAGTACGGACGACGATCGTCGACATGAATGCGCCGAAAATGAACTGCGTGTATGGAAGATAAATTTCAACACTCGGGGGCGTCTCGTAACTCATTTGCGGGGTGTTCTGAACCACCCCAACAACCGTGGCTCCGTCGCCTGAACCTTGGCCGGGTAACCTCTCGCCCACCGCATTGCGGCCTGGAAACAGTTCCCGGGCCAGGCGCTCATTGATGATGGCCACACCTGGCGACTCCTTCTGATCAGCTTCGGAGAAGAAACGGCCAGCAATCAGCCGGGTTCCCATCACTGAGAAATACTCCGGGCTGATCGTCCGCCCTGCCACCAGCACGTCTCTACCATTCGGGATGTTTTGCTCCAGTGAGGTGTTGACGTTGGAAAGAGGCAGATTATTCACGACCGCGAGAGCCTTCACTCCGGGAACTTGGTGCAGTTTTTCGACCAGCTCGTGATAATATGCCATCTGCTCCGGTTTGGTGTCGTATTTGCCGCCGGGCCGCGGTTTCTTCAGGCTGCCGACTGGTACGCGCATCGTGAGTACGTGATCGGGATGAAATCCGTGATCGGCTTCTTCCAAACGGACCAAGCTGCCTATCATGAGACTTGAACCGACCAGTAGTAGAAAGGCAAACGCCGATTCCGATGCGATTAGGATGGAGAAGAGCCGTCCGGATGTTCGCGATCCTCCGAACGCATGGCCGCTGCGCAGCACGGTCTGAAGATCAGTTTTCGAAGCCATCAGGATCGGCGCCACGCTGATGATGCAAGCAAGCGTCAGACACAAGATTATGTCGAACAACAGAACGCGCCCATCTAGGGCTATGCGCTGAAGGTGGGGCAGCGGAATGGGCAATTGGGTGAGCTGCTGAATGAGAAATTCGAGCGCGTAATGCGCGATCACGATGCCCACGGCGCTTCCCGCAAATGCGAGCACGAAGCTCTCTGCAAGCAGTTGACGCACCACCTGCCACAGTCCCGCTCCCAGCGAAGCGCGGATCGCCATCTCTTTTTGCCGTTGCACGGCACGGCTTAGCAGCAGGCTGGCCACGTTCACGCAAGCAATCATTAGGACGAGACCCACTGCACAGAGAATGAAAACTAACGTCAATTCGTATTCGCGCGTGGGCATTTCTTGCCACGTCGAAACTGTGATCTTCAAGCCCGCTTTCTCCTTTGGATCCTCGCGCTCGAATTCACGGGCGGCAACCTCCATAGCGTTGCGAACGTGCGAAATGGAGATTCCCGCCCGCATTCGTGCCACCACCTCCGGCCAGTCACTGGTAAATCCCGGCACCAGCCTGATAGGAACCCAGAGATCCATGTTCGAGTATGCAAACTCAAAATCCGGTGGCATCACGCCTGCGACTGTGTAGATCATTCGGATCGTCATCCGTTTCGACCAATGCTCGGCCCAGGCGGGCGCGAGTGCCCAACATCGTGAACAAACCGGCGGATGTGCGGCTGACAATGGCCTGAGCAGGTTCGTTAATGCCGGTTACGGTGACGTCGTCCCTTACATATGCCACGGCGTTGTCAAACAGGTCTATGCGGGCGCGCAGGCGCAAGAAGTCTGCCCCGAACATTGCCTTCATTTCGCGTTTCGAGGAGCCTTCTTCGATCTTCACCAGCCTGTCCGCCGAAGTGTATGGCAACGGACGCAGCAGCACGGCATCAACCACGCTGAAGACCGCCGTGCTCGCGCCGATGCCGAGCGCCAGGATCGCGATCACACCCGCCATGAAAGTTGGCTTCCTCCGCAGGGCTCGAAGTCCATGGTGGAAGTCGTGAACAAGAGTTTCGATGTAAGGCACGCGACGCATATCCCGGCACCTTTCTTTTTGACGCTCCATTCCATCCATGGCGCGCAGCGCGGCACGCTTGGCCTCATCTGCTGGTTTGCCTGCGGCGAGCTCCTGGGCGATGAGATGGTCGAGGTGAAACCGAAATTCTTCATCGAGTTCTTGTTCGACTCGATTCCGGCGCAAGAACCACCGGACTCGAAGTGGAACGGAATACCACCAATGCTCGAAACGCATGCTCAACCCTCCTTCATTACCGCCATTTGATAACGTCTCCAGGCAAGAGAGGCACGCGAGGCGCCTCGTGATCGCGGGTATCAACTTCAACCGGAGCGAGTTCGTTCTGATAGTGGCGAAACAGGTCGACACGCCGATGATTCCCGGAAAAGTCGGCCAGTGTACTGCCCCACGAAACTGTTCGACGGGCACCATTCACCAGGACTGCAATTTCCAGCGATACCGTGCAAGCTTCCGGAAAGATTGTGCACTGAGAGAAAGCATCGCCGCAGACAGATTCGGGCTCGCTCAAGCTGATTTGTCATGCGGTCAAGTTCATCTGTTGAATCCGCGCCCAGCAGAACGGCACTGCGAACGTTCGACTTTTTGTTTAACAAAACCTGATAGAAGAACCGGTGATGATGGCGGCGTTGCTGAGGCTCGCTCAACAGTTGTTGAACCGCAGGCTGGTCGGCAGGCGGTTGATGTACGCGCGACTCGACGGAGACTCGCTCCAGTGTACCCGTCGGAAGCACACGATAGCGGGCAATCTCCGTCCCCAGGAAGTTGGCCAGCCCATGCTTCGGTGCGCCTTCGCGGAAATAGGCGTTTTCGACGCGCAGTTCTATCTGCGGGCATAGGTCCACCCAGTCCAAGCCCGTCTTCGTGTATCGGCTGAAGACTTCGGGAAAGGGAACCTCTTTGGAATCGGGCGAGCGGAGTAGGTAATCGGGCCGCGCCGGCAGAACCCGGAATGCTGTTGTAGAGTGGCGGGCCGCACAGGATAAAGTCAGCGCCAACGCGAGCGCCAGGATCGGCCGCACGGCTACGCCTCCGTTAGCCTCACTACAGCGCTAATCGCACCCGCCAGCCGTTCCCAGTTCGCGGCTTCTTTCGCCAGATGCCTTCGTCCTAATCGAGTGAGGGAGTAAAATTTCGCGCGGCGCCCGAGTTCGCTCGTTTTCCACTGTGCTTTTATCCAGCCCTCCTGCTCGAGTTTGTGGAGCGCC
>QHXW01000054.1 GCA_003223115.1 Acidobacteriota bacterium | reverse complement strand
CTCGGAATTCCCACGGCTCCGCAGACTTTCGATTCATGGTCCGTGAACGCCTTCATTTCGACGAAGCGCTTGCCGTCGTGCTCGACTCGTCCGAAGAACTCATTGATCCACACCACGATGCTCTTATCTAGTGTCGTTTCGGCGAGTTTCGCGAAACCTGTAATGGTATCTGCCAGCGCTTGCCCACCGGTGATCACAGTGTGGACATAGAGTTTTTTCCCGCCGCTCCTCAGGATCTGCGGAACGTCACCTTCGAGCATGTAGTGCCACAGGGGAACGAAAGTGGATGCCCCGTTGTCCACAATGAAGGGTCCGTCCTCGGTGAGCAGTTCCTCCATCAACTGATCGAACGCACGGCAGTCGATGGCGCCGTCCTGAAGCAGTGGAAGCGGCTTGGCTTCGAGTGCACGATATTGGAACAGCGTCTTGTTCACAGGGTCCGCATCGATGCAGCGGACGGCCCTACCACGGGCCATGAAGTACTGCGCGAGCACGCTCGCAGCCAGCGATTTCCCAACGCCACCCTTTCCCTGCAACGACATATGGATGGCGCAACCGTCGTTTCCGCCATGGGTGTTATCCATTCGAGAATCCCCCCTCACTTACAAAGGCACGGGAGAAGGGGTTTTCTGACAGCCAACGTCAAAAAATTTTGTCGGGGTCAGGCGGCTCGCCGGTGAAGTTCTGGAATCCGCGAACCTTGTTAAGGTATTCCATGGCGGTGGCTAGCGGGTTTGGCCGAGAGATTGTGGGGACCGAGGTTGGGGGCACTTGGACAGGATCAAGAACTGGGGCTGAACGCGGCTTGGGCTCCAAAGCAGGCGCAGATCGTTGGGCCTGTTCTCTACTGAGAATGCCGATGTAAGCACTGAGTGTCTTATACTTAACGGCGATACCAACCTCATTTAGGCGCCCACGAACACGTTTCAGCGTGTGTCCGGAGTTTAGTGCAGCCAAGATGTCCGGCCACGCATGGCGAATCAAAGCCATCGTACTATGCGGCTTCTTCATACCCGGCCTCTAACGGTGCAGGTCAAGAAACGGCGACCGATCGTTGTTTCCGTCGGAGGACGCTCATGTAGGCACTGAGCGTCTTATAATCAACGGTGACTCCATCTTCATTTAGACGCTCGCAAACACGTTTCAACGTGTGCCCGCAGTTTAAGGCTGCCACGATGTCTGGCCACGCGCGGCGAATCAACGCCATTTTACTGTCTGGTTTCTCCTCGCACAGCGTGCGAAACTGTGCCAGATCCGGCATCGCCGAGTCCTCAAGCAAGTGTTCTGTTTTTGGCTTAGTCATTGCAGTTTCAATCAAGGTCAATGTCGCAACAGCGGTCGAATCGGGCCTGCGGATTACAAATGGTCGACTCCTCTTCCGCGACATCGTATGGATCGTGAAATGCCCGTCCGCACCGTCGGTATCTCGCCTTGAAAGCCCCCTTCACTTACAAAGGCATGGGAAAGGGTGTTTTCTGACAGCAATGGCAAAAAAATTACAAATTGTCCCTTTCCCGCTCGAAACAGCGCTTATGTAAGTGAGGCGGTGTTCACCATGATTTGTTGCTCTTCGCAAGCATCGGCGAATAAGCGGTGAACAAAATGCGCAGGTCCGTGCACGATTCGGCTGTTCCATCGGTCCGCGGCTGGAAGCCAATCCTTTCGAAGCATTTTGTTGCACAGGCTGTCCGGGTTCCGGGATTGTCCAGAAGCGCCAGCGCCTTGCGTCGGTAGCTGCATCGTAGGCGTCCAGGAAGCCGCGGATGCCGTATTCGCCGCCGCTGATGCCGCAAATGACCATATCTTTGACGACCAACGGCGCTACGGTAATGCTGTGGCCAGCCGCATGGTCAGCCACCTTCACATCCCATAGCACCGAGCCGGTCTTGGCATCGAGCGCTACGAGGTGCGCGTCCACGGTGCCAACAAAGAATTCAAATTGATCGGCTTCAGCTTAGTAGCAAATAGTTCGAACGCATTGTGGCAAATCGACACAGGAATTGTGTCGGGCCAACGCCGCACGATGCGCTCAGACATGCATTTGAACTAAACTGAACGCTGAAATCATGAACCATCGATCTGGTTCTCTAATTGCACTGTAGTAAATTCCCATGAGCCGTCTCATCGCCAGCCTTGTTGCGACGTGTCTAATGCCCAGCCTGCACGCTGCCGCCTTACCGCCGGCCTTCGAGCTCAATATCGGCCAGTCTCCTTCGGCAATGAAATTCCTCTCCCGAGGCACGCATTACGTCCTGTTCGCAACCGATCGCGATATCGTCCTGAGTCTGGCCTCATCCCCGGCACACCCTGTGCGCATGAGACTCCCGTGCCGCATCCGCCCCGAAGGTATCGATCCGCTCGATGGCAAGACCAACTATCTCGGCAGCGACCCGCTCCTCCGCAACGTCCCGAATTATGCTCGGATCCGTTACCCATCCGTCGCGCCGGGGATTGATCTCGTCCTCCGGCATGGCAACGCGTAGCAGCTCGAATATGACTGGATCGTCGCGCCAAGTGCTCGTCCCGATGACATCCACTTCAGCTTTGAAGGGACCGATAGCCTGCACATAGACTCAAACGGCGACCTGGTCCTGCGCGTCGGCGGGAGCGAGCTGCGTCATCGCCAGCCGCTGATCTACCAGGAGCGAGATGGCCGCAAGCAAGCCATCGCCGGCGGTTTTCACCTCATTGCCAGGAACACCGTTGGTTTTGAAATTGGGCCCTACGACAAGTCACAGTCGCTCATCATCGATCCCGTCGTGGTCTACGCCTTTGGCACAGGCGAGCAGGGCTCCTACCTGCCTCCCATCGAAGGAGGAACACAGGTCGACGCCGTCAGAGGTGTCGCCGTCGACGCGCCGGGAAACGCCTACATTACCGGCGACACCTACTCTCCTGCTTATCCAGGGGCGCTGCCGCCTCCGTACCCTTATCCGAGCCTGACCTTTCCGTACCCGAATCGCATGTTCGTCGCCAAGATCAAGCCGGATGGGCAATTCGCTTACGTCACCCTGTTCGACGCGGGCGCAGCGGCGGCGATTGCCATCGATGGGGCCGGGAACGCCTACATTACTGGCAACGCGGGAGGGAATATCAGTACGGCGCCGGTCTCCTTGCACGCGGGTCCTGCCTGCTCCCCGTCTGACTGTCCGGCAGGTGGAGACGTATTCGTCGCCAAGCTCGACGCTTCCGGTTCCTTTGTGCAATATAACGCTTACTTGGGCGGGTCACGGGGTGATTGGGCCAATTCGATCGCCCTCGACACGGCTGGCAATGCATATGTTGCCGGTGCCACGCAATCGTCCGATTATCCGATAACACGCGGCGCGTTTCAGCCCGTAAACGATGTTCCGCAATTCGCAATCAGCGGGTTTGTCAGCAAGCTGAACGCCGCCGGAACCGCGTTGGTGTACTCCACCTACCTCGGTGGAAAAATGCACGCGGGCAATCCTCCCGCGTGGGATTTCATAAACGCGATTGCGGTCGATGCCGAGGGCCACGCGTATGTTGCGGGCAAAACCATTTCAGTCGATTTCCCCACAACTCCCGGCGCATATCAGACGAAGTTTCTGCCGGGCATTACCGGTGCATTTGCGACCAAACTTAGCCCGGACGGCTCGACGCTTGTTTACTCCACGTTCCTGGGGGGCGATACCGCCAATGGACTTGCGATCGATGCGGCCGGAAACGCGTATTTGACGGGAGCGACTTCATCCAGTGACTTCCTCGTTACCCCAGGAGCATTTCAGCCGAAGTACAACGGAGGCCCCGGAGAACCGAACGCGTTCGTCACCAAATTAAGTGCCGCTGGTTCGGCATTGGTTTACTCCACCTATTTCGGCGCCGCTGGCGCGGTCGCCCACGCGATTGCTGTTGATCACGCCGGCAATGCCTATTTCACCGGTCAAACGCTGGATGGCCTGCCGGTTCTGCACGCCGTGCAGCCCAGCTTTTACGGCGGCACATGCTATCTATTCACGCCTTCCGGAACCAGTCCAACCGGCGCCGGAACGTGCACTGATGCCTTTGTCGCAGCCTTGGACCCCACCGGATCCGCCCTGCTCTTCTCCACGTATTTGAACGGCTATGCCACCGATCAGGGACTCGCCATCGCGCTCGATCCGGCAAGAAACATATACGTCGCTGGAACCGGCGAGCTCAGCCTCGCGGCTGCAACTCCGTTTTCATATCCCTTGAGAACAAACGGAGCGGCCTTCATCGTCAAGCTGAACCCCACGGCCGAGACTCCGTTTGTCACCTCGAAATCCATTACCGATGCAGCCAGCTTTGTTTCAGGCCTGGTCCAGCCTGGAGGTCTCGCCACCATTTTCATCACAGGCCTCACCGGCATCGACGGAATTGTGAAGGCGAAGAGTCTGCCACTGCCTCACGAGTTGGCAGGCGTTTCGGTGAGCCTCCGGTTACCTCCGTTGTCCCCCGACCAGCCGGGCGAGGAAATCCCCGCTCCCCTTCTTGCCGTTGCCGATGTGAACGGCCGTCAGCAGATCAATTTCCAGGTACCTTCGATCGGCGACTTCTCTGCTGCCGACATCGTGATCAGGCAAGAAGGAAATGTCGCGGTCGTCACTCGAGTCAGTATCTTCAATACACCGCCAGGCGTCTTCAAGGTTGACGCCACGCACGGCGCTATCCAGCACGGCGCCGATTACAGCCTGGTCGCTCCATCCCACCCAGCGGCGAGGGGCGAGATCGTGATCGTGTACGCCACCGGCCTCGGCGCTGTTACGCCGCCCGTGCCAGACGGTCAGCCGACGCCCAATACTCCCTTGTCGTTCACGAAAATCCTTCCAACTATCACCATCGGCGGTCAGCCGGCCGAGGTCCTCTTCTCCGGTCTCACGCCTGGAGCCGTGGGTTTGTATCAGTTGAACGTTCGTATCCCGCGGAACGCACCGTCAGGAGAAGTCGACCTCCTGGTCAGCCTGCCCCCTGTAGCAGACAACTCCCAGATCTACCCAACAACATTCTCCCGAGACAGCCTGCCGGTGAAAATTTCCGTGCAGTAGCGCATCAGACTACCGTGTTCCTATCTCCGATAATGCCAGTCTCGGCACTCAAACACCGGGATCATACTGCCGGACCTTTACCCTTAGTGACTGCCATCGAAGGGCGCGCCACGGGCCTCGCGGGAAGGCGGATGCACGTATTAGGGGGCCACCCACACGCGCGCTCGGCGCCCGGTAACTCTCGCTCGCCGAAGTGCATTCCTCGGTCGCCCTTATGCCCGCTGAATCGCGGATGCCTATTCGCGGGCGATCATAATGACACCGGCATAAGAGTTAGCGGTGAAGGCTGCAGACTTCACACTTGGCGGACCGGAGCAGAGCGACGTCCGCCACTCTTGCTGAGCGAGACCGTGGCGAAGCGTCTGGCGCCATGCTTTCGTTGAGTTGGGGAGGCCGACCACACCCTGGGGTAGGGCTACTCCTTCTTTTTGAGTTGGCTGTCGTGCTCAGATATGAACGCCTTGATTTCATCTGCCATGGAAAGGAGTTTCTCCCATTGCTCGCGATAGAGCGTGACCGGAAAACGTCCCAGGCCGTATACGGAAAGCGCGCCCTTTTCGCTGACCTTCATGGACGCGGCGCCACCTCGTCCGCGTTGCTTCAGCGCTGCGTTTTCAGCCCTCAATCGCTCGAGTTCTGCTTTCAGATCCTGATCGCTCATGGTGCTCCCAGAATAAAGTTGATTGAAGGCGGTTGCTCGCCGCCGAAACATAAGCGTATACCAAATGCGAACAACCTGTGTCAGCGCGTTGCAATGAAGTCAGCGGTAGCGTCTTTCTCGCAAAAACCTTTTATTTCCTTTCACCCGATGGCGCGATGCCACCCGGCTCTCGTGTGCTATGACGAACCGCCACGCCAAGGCCAGCAGGTCCCGCAGCTGGTCGATCCGGATTTTGGATAATCTGACGAGCACGGCGGGATGATTTACGTAATGATCCGTCACGTAATACGTGTCGGGCTGTTCGGCCAGCAGCGCCGCGCGTTCATCGAAATCTGTGCGGACAACGAGCGATTCGGGCTCGGCTGATTTGTGAATAGCGAGGCATGTCAAGAGTCTCCCGTGCACTTTGAGCGCCGGCGATCCGTACATCGTTCCCTCCGCCACGTCCGGCAGCACGTGGGCAATCTTACGAACCGTAGCGAAGGTGAGCTTCGTGCCGGGCATTGAGATTTACATTTTAGGCCGTTCCAAGATCGGCAGGGACACGGGCTACCAGAATCATCGGGACGTGTGATCCCGGTTCACGCGAACTGGCATCTCATCCGCTTTACGAGAGTGGACACAAAGAGTTTAGCAACGACCGGGACCAGCAACTAAACGGATCGTTGTCCAGAAACGGGGTTATGGTCAACTGGCGACCAAAAAATTCAGATCACCGCGAGCGGTCCGGTTGCGGCGTCAACCCAATGCTCGATTCCTATACTGTACGGCGTTACGCACGATATCAAGAGACCTTCGTTGCTCTTGCAC
>QHXW01000390.1 GCA_003223115.1 Acidobacteriota bacterium | reverse complement strand
TGAAAAACATCCGCCCAAATTTCCTGTAGGGGCCGGTAGCTCAGGCGGTAGAGCATTTGCCTTTTAAGCAAAGGGTCGCGGGTTCGAGTCCCGCCCGGCTCACCAAAACTCCTTTTTTTTAAACCAGCGGACAGCGTTCGGTCCCAGCTACAGGATGTCACTCTGTGCGGAGTTCGGCGTCGTCGATGTCCTCATTTCACGGAAAGCGTCGCTCCGAACTGACTGCTGAACCCGTTGGCGAGAACAAATACCAGAAGCTGCCCGCTTGCCGAGGAAGGTAGTCGGATGTTGATCTGTGTCAGCGCCGCGGTTGAGCCCGGTGACGGCCCCGCGTAGAGGACCTTTGCGAGCTGAGTGCCCACTACAACTATGGGCGCCGGTGAAAGGCTGGACGCTTCGGTGGCGACCGCCCCGTCGGTCTGGCTGGACGCACCCGATCCAATCAAGAATAAGGAAACTATGGAGCCGGCGGGAGCCGGCGTCGACGCCGAATTCAGGGTTCCGTCCAAATTGATCGCGGCACACGGCCCGGTTCCGGCAGGATCGAATGTAAGTAGTGCGAACGAGGCCACGCCAATGACTACCATGGTGGAGGCTGTGGTCTGCGCGTTGTGTTCCACTGCAACCAGGGAGTGGGTCTTTCCGGCCACGCTGTTTGGGACAATCGCCGTGATTTGACCGGAATCAACCCGAATCAATGGGGCCGCCACGCCGTCAAACACGACCCTGGTGACGGAGAGCACCGTTGTGATCCGATTCGAGGAATCAAGTTGCAGAGTGGCCGGCGTATCGGGACCGAGCGCGACGCCGAATAGGGTGACGACCTCCGTGGGCGCCACTGGAGTCTCCAGCAGACTGCCGAAGTTAACCACCCGCAACGAGGGTTGTGCGACGGCCGTGAAGTCAATCCATGCGATGAAGCCGTCCTCACAAAGGTAGGTCTGGCTGGAGGACGGGGGGATTGATTTCGGCCCAGGTTGCGGGGAAGCGCACACCCGCAATGGGCGTCCCCGCAGTAGGGAAGTTATTCGAGCGGGTCCAGCCGGCCACTTACAGGGTGCCGCTGGTGCCGACGGCGGAGCGGCCGACAAGGCCGGGAATCTTGCAAGGTGAAAGTCCTTGTACCGTCAATTACCTGAATTCGGACGGTTAGCATATCCGGTGCGTGCGGAGGTGACGAAGCACGTTCTGCCCGGACGTAATAGCTCCGGCTGCCCTGCGGCAGTAAGCGCAGCGGTAGGGACGACCTGGGGAGCGCACAAACTTGGAGGCCTGAACATAAAGAAATATCTGCCGCCCCGAAATACCAGCTCCGCAAGAAGTCGTTTCAAGCGGATCATGAGTGGGAAGCCGACCCATGGCCGTCGTTGGGGAAGGCCGATGACACAGCCGGAAGAAACAGGTATAGGCACGCTGTGGGACCGCCGGGGTATAGGATCAAGCATCCAAGAAGGATTCACGGAGATAACGTCGGGAAGGTCCGGCGGGCAGCAGGGACTGGTAGACAACTTGCAAAGACTCCTTGAACGAGGCAAAACCGAAGTAGAGGAGAGCCCGCTGCGACTGACGAATGAGTCCGTAGGAGCGAAAAAGGAGGAGTAATGTCCTCCGAGGAGACGGAAGGAGCGTCTCCTCAATGGGAGGTCACACCCGCATTGAGCAAAGGGACTCTGGGCGCTTGGCGGGCTCACCGTCAGCACGGTGGTCGGGCACAGAACCGGCCATAAGCCGTTGCCAAGAGGTGAGTCGAGGCTGTGGTCAAACCAGATGATAACGGGGCGTATGTGCACCAGCACTTAAACCTCTCCTCATACTGGGAAGGTCCACGGAAGACAGGCCAAGGCTTCAAACCGGACCACGGGGAATCCGGCCGTCCGGCATTATAGGCGAGCTAACGACATTATGCACCCCCTCGCTACATTATTGAAAATACGACATCGACATCTTTCATTTTTCAGTACACGAAACTAGCAGTCAAAATCACGTAAGTCTTCCCCGTCTACTGATTCCGCGTTCAAGCCCGGTAGCATTGGGGTTTGTTCACTTATTGGACTTTGCTGCCGGCTATCGCGATTCTTTGCCGCCGCCGCAGCTTGAATTACCACTGGTGAAACAACGGCTCTTGAGTCTATTTCCCAGGGAGCGCCTGGCACTATCTGGATGGCCGGGAGAATCTTATCGCCGATCAGTCGGCGCACCAACGTGGTACTGACACCCAATCGCTGTGCAACTTGCAGCATGTTTAGCCGATCCTCTGGCTGCCCAGCTTTATATGCCGGCAATTTCACATGCTCTCGAAGAGAACGCACTCGTGCCTCGCTCCAGCTGTTGCCAGCGCCCGTCTTCAGCCGCAGGCGATTCAAGGTGCGAGCAATTTGTTCGTCTGGGTAACGGCCTGACATTTGTCGCACAATGTCAACGGCCTCTGCCTTCGTGCAGCGACTATGCTCTCCGGCCTTCATTTTCGCCACGCGCAACTCGGAGTGGCGCCCTCCTATCCAGTGAATGACTAATACAACCTCTTGGGCCCCCTCGTCAACATCCGCCACAATTTCTTCGATGAGAATCCGAAGGATCTTCTGCTTCAGACTCGGGTCACTGGAAGGCGACTCCCAAACGCTGGGTAAGTCTTCTGCTAGGGCTAGTAGGTCAGCTCTGTTTACTACCAGTGCGCTCGCGGATTTTTGCTCCGCTGGACTCACTCGATTCTCCAACTCACGCACCCGAAGCAAAGCCGTATTCCAGCGGGATTCCAATTCGGCCGCAACTAAACGATTTTCGGGATCGATAGCCTCGTACCGGCGTGCTGCCAGACGCGTTTCGTAGCAGGCCTGCTTCAGTTCCAATTGCAGAGCCCGCGTAGCCTCATTCTGCCGTCTTTGCACCTGATCGGCCGCTTCCATCGCGGCGTCGATAGCCAGCGGCTGGATGGCCTTCAGCACTTCCATCGACACAGCCTGATCCACTCGCACTTGTCCGAAGGAAATGCAAATGGGTAGACCTTGCTTGATGTTCCCATTGATGCATCGGTACCGTATACTCCGGCGGCCATAGTGAACTTGCAACATGCGTCCGCAGCGGCGGCACCGCAGCAGGCCCACTAACAGGCTCCGGCCGCCCCTTCCCCGCTGTCGTCCCATGGGCGATTTCATATGAGCATTTTCGCTCAGCACCTTTTGGTTCTGTTCAAATTGTTCCCAAGAAATGTAGCCCGGATGGTGGCCGCGAATCAACACCGTCCATTGCTCACGCGGCTTCTGGTGTCCCGACGTCTTCTGGGGCCGACCCGCTACCACTTTGGTCCGCGCCTCGGTTTTCCCAAAGGCGTAGGCGCCCGCATACAGCGGATTCGCCAAGATTGCCAGAATGCTGCTGTAGCGGGGAGCTTTCCAGTAGACTTGGGTAGCGCCCTCGCTATAACCCAGGGCCGGCAGCGTGATCTGCTGCTCCCGGCACCAGAGCAACACCTGCCGCGCACTCGCGAGTTGCTGGAATTTCCGGAGCACCAAATGAATCGCATTTTGCACACGCACATCGGGATCCAGCTCTATGCTACCGGCCGTGCCCGTGCCCCAGCACAGGCCCACGGGCAAGCAGAAGCGCAGTTCTCCTCGTTTGGCTTTCTGGCGAATGGCCTCCACCGACCGTTGCCGCAGAATGCCCAGCTCGAATTCACTCATCGTTCCGCGCAGCCCCAGCACCAGGCGGTCATTGATCACCCGAGGATCGTAGATCCCCTCGGGATCGATCAGCACAGCACCCACCAACCCGCAGAGTTCGATCAGATGGTGCCAGTCTCGGCCGTTGCGAGCCAGGCGGGAGGCCTCCAGGCAAAAGACCGCACCGATTTGTCCTTCGCATATCTCCGTGACCAGCCGCTGAAAACCGGGACGGTCGACCAGACCGGAGGCAGAGCGCCCCAGATCTTCATCGATCGTTTCCACCTCCACAAACCCCAACTCGCGAGCGTAGCCTGCCAGATTGTACTGCCGTAACTGGCTTTCCCGATTCTGTACGACCTGAATGAAGGTCGACTGCCGCACGTAAATAATGGCCCGTCGTTGCAGATGCTCGGGCGTCAGCTTATTCGTCACATTCGCCTCCTCTGGAAACCTCGGTGTCTTCAAGCGCCACGTTGCAGAGCAGCTCGACGATTGCTCTTTTGAGTTCCGCTTCTCGATCTGCGGTTAGCGGGAGAGGCATCGGCATCGGAAGGCGATCGCAGAACAGACCTGACTGTCTCGGGTTTGTCCGGCTTCTCGGCTGCATCCGAAGACTGCGAGGGGGAGGTCG
>QHXW01000389.1 GCA_003223115.1 Acidobacteriota bacterium | reverse complement strand
CTCGCGCGCAGTCCAGAGTCGTTGTTAACACGACGCCAGTATAGAACGACTACCACGATGATTTGAAAGTTGCTGGGATGCCCCCGGACACAGTTTTCGGTAAGGACATCCAGCGTATCTTGCGGGCTTTGCAGATCGATCCGCTCCCCGCGATAAACCACACGTCTGGCGCTTTGAACGACGGTCGAGCGAACCGAAGCTGATCGGCGTGCGTGATGTTTCTGTGCGTCGCGATATCTACGCGCTTTGGACAGAGGGCGGAACACCTGACTTATCCATTGAAACGGAGCTACTCGACAAAAGCGTTGAGAACGGGTTTCCCGACCTGATCGCGTTGCTGGAATCAGGGAAAGAGCCGTCCTATTGGGGATGGCGGAGCCTGTCGCGGTTCATGGCGTTTCAATTGCTGCGCACGCCGCGTTCCTCCGGGCGTGCCGTTGCGTACTCAGCAAGAGTTTGCACTCTGGATCGGCGCATTCCGAAGGCCTTGCGTGCTGTCAGCAATTCCTCTACGCCCCCTATGGCAGCCCTGATGAGTTCCGCGTTGCAGTCAAACATCTCTGGTTGATATTTCCGGTCGTGCACATGCAGGGCGTGGTAGATTTCGAGATCTTGAGAGTTTGTCAACATCTGGTTCTCACCGTAGGCCAGCATGTCTGCGCTTTGGAGGATCGGCCAATCCTTGATGAGGCCGATACGGCAGAACTTGACGGTTAATATTTCGTTGTGCTGGATGAGATCGTTTATCTGCTCAAAAACCTGTCTCGCATTTCTGTGCCCTCCAGCCACCAGAATGTTGATCCCTTCGATCTTGCGCCCCACATATTCCACGTATACGTGCGCGGCTAATAGCGCCATTTGCGCAGCGAAACTGTATGCGCTTCCCAATCTGCTGCGGAACGGCTGCGTGGTGCTCGCTCTATAAAACGTCTCGTTGATCTTCGCGGTGATTCCAATGTCCATGTACTTGTGGGTCAGTCTGGCTAATTTTCTGAGCAGCATCTTTCGCTGTGATCGTGAAAGCCCTGCGAAAACACCGCCAGTCATGTTCCGGTAGCCTCTCGAATGGAAGAACTTTACGCCCGCATCTTCAAGACATCTGCGCCAATGCCGGTTGAGGCGCTTGAGGTTGCCAGATGATCCGATCTGTATTGAGACTAGAAGCGTGTCGCCTTGGCCGCTCTCGTCAGATCCAATATCAAACATGAGCAGGAAAGTATCGTCTTCTCACCACTTGAATCACTGCTTCTTCGCTGCCTTCGACGCATGTTTGGTGGCACGTTCTGCCGCCAGACGTCTCTCCGTCCGTTTCTTCCCTGCCGCCATCGATGCTTTCTTCGCGCGGGCCGAACGTTCATCAGCCGTCATGTTCTTCGCCGCCGTTTTGCCACCGAGTTTGCCGTATGCCTTGCCCACGCTCTGGAGATATTCGAGCACTTCCGGCGGCATTCGTTTGGCCATACTCTGAATTTAGCAGCTAACGAGGGTAAGGTGAGTGCTGGATTAATTGGGTTTTCTTGCAGGTCCTCCAGTGGGCAGCCACCGATTTATCGAGCCTCCTATCCTGCTGTGATGGGGACTTCACGAGACTAATGTTGACGCTGAGTGGCAAGGTGCCAGAAAGTCAGTCGCTTATGAGCAGCCACGCAGCGTTCTTCATTACATGGGGATTTATTGCCAGTAAACGGAAATATTCGTCTGTTCCTCTCGAAGTGTTTTGCGGCACGGGACGTTATCGTTTTGGCACGGCAGTCCCGTTGACCACAGCAGTGAACGTCGTACTGGTCATCGGTCACAATGGCAGCCCCATCCGCCGTAGCAGGTCACCGTAACGCGGATGATTGCGGATGCTGTCAAAACGGGGGTCGACCTTGATCCAAATGAGCCAGGCGGAATGGTCCTCGTAAGCCTTTTCCAGCCAGTCGAGCGTCTGGTCTTTCTCTCCGAGACCGATGTAGATCAGCGCTACGTCGTACGGCGAAACGTACCGGCCCTTCGAGAGATCCTCCAGCCTCATGAGCGCTTTCTGCGCTTCGCCTCGTTTAGCCGACACCGCATAGGCATGTCCGAGCGCTCCGATCGGAGCCGAGTCGCCTCCAGAAAGCCCGGACCACTTTCGATACTCGGCGATAGCCTCTTCATACATCGTTTTTTGCTCGTAAGCCATCCCAAGGTACCAGTGTGCCGCAGCGAAGTTCGTATCACTCTCATCGAGCGTCTTTCGGAGTTGCTCGATCGCCTGGTCGTAACGGCGAGCCCAAAAGAACGCTCGTCCGACGTCCGCGTTGATGATCAGCGAGAGCGGGTCGCACTCCTGCGCGCGTTTTATTTCGCCCATCGCCTCTTCCATCCGCCCCATCGACCATAGAGTGGTGCCGTACCAATGGTGCGCCGTCGCGTAGTTAGGATTGAGTTCAATGCTGCGTTTGAATTCTCTCTCGGCGCCCGCCCAGTCCCAGTCGTCCTGTCTTTTTGCGTACGCCGCCGAGGCGTGAGCTTCAGCCAGCGTATCGTCTATTTCCAGAGCCTTATTCGCCGCTTCCCTGGCTTTCGCCATGGATTCTTTGGGAGAACGTACACCATAGAAGCTATACACGTTGTAACAGTCGGCCAGCCCGGCCCAAGCCAGGGCGTAGTCCGGGTCTTTCTCGATCGCCCGTTGGAAATACTCGGCGGCGCGCTGCAGCGTCTGTGCCGTCCTCCGGTTCCACAAGTACCGCCCCTTGAGATAGAACTGATGTGCCTCGGGATTCTCTGTGTAGCGCTTGGTCAGGCGTCTCCGTTCTTCCTCGCTAGTCCGCAGGTGCAATTTCCGAGAGACTGCCTTTGAGATCTCTTCTTGTATCGCGATAATGTCGGACATCCTGCGGTTGTACTGCTCGCCCCAGAGTTGCGAGACTTGCGTGACATCCACCAGCTCGGTTTGGATATTCAGGCCATCGCCTCGCTGCACGACTCGGCCCATAAGCACCGCACGCACGTTAAGATCACGGCCGACCTTTCGAGGGTCCATCTGACCCTTGTAAGCGAACACCATGCTGCGCGGCACCACTCTCAGTTTAGGGAGCTGAGATAAGCTGTTAATGAGATTTTCGGTAATGCCATCACTGAGATATTCGGCATTCGGATCTCCGCCCACATTGACGAACGGCAGTACGGCCAGAGAATCAATTGCTTTACTGCGTGCGTTGAACACATAAAGACCGACGGCGGCGGCCAGCATGAAAACACAAGCAACGGCCAACACCAGGAACCATTTGAAGCTTATGTTGCGGACTGTCCTCAGCTTCGGGATGACCGAGGCTGCCCCTCCTCCTGGATCCGTAGTTCGTTTCAAACGCCGAAGATCTGCCAGCAAGTCTTTGGCCGACTGGTACCGCACCTCCGTATCCTTCTCCAGTGCCTTGGTGATGATGCGTTCCAGCTCGGCGGGCAGCTCGGGATTCACTTCGCACGCTGGCTTGGAATTTTCGGCCAGGATGGCGTGAAAAATTAGCGCCGGGCTGTTACCCGCAAACGCCATGCGGCCCGTGGCCATCTCATAAAGCACCGCCCCCAAGCTGAACAGGTCCGTGCGCGCGTCCAGTTCTTCTCCACGCGCTTGTTCAGGAGACATGAAGGCTACTGTTCCCATCGCCGTACCGAGACCGGTGAGCATCTGTTCGGTGGCGGCAAGTGTGGGTATTGCAGTGTTCGCAGATCTCTCTGGCGCCCACTTGGCCAAACCGAAATCCAGAATCTTGGCCTGTCCGCGCCGCGTCACGAAGATGTTCGCCGGCTTGACGTCGCGATGCACGATCCCCTTCACGTGTGCGGCGTCCAGCCCATCGGCCGCTTGAATCGCTAGGTCGAGCAGCTCATCCGTTTTGAGCGGCTTGCCGGCGATGCGCTCGCGCAGGGTCTGGCCTTCGAGCAGCTCCATCGCTAAAAACGGGCGCCCGTCGTGCTGGTCGACATCGTAAATGACGCAGATGTTGGGGTGATTCAAGGCCGAGGCAGCCCGCGCTTCGCGCTGAAACCGCTCGAGCGCCGCGTGATCTTTGGCGTAATCGTCGGGCAGAAACTTGAGCGCGACGGCACGGCCGAGCCGCGTGTCTTCGGCCTTGTACACGACTCCCATGCCACCCGCTCCGAGCTTCTCCAGAATTCGGTAATGGGAAACGATCGTACCAATCATTTGAGCCTGGTTGATTTCGAAGCATAGTGCCTTGAGGGCGTCGGCTGCAACGTGAGCACTACGATCACATCATGCACAAAATACCATTAACTGGCGAGAACAGCCCTACCATCCAATAATTGGGATTCCTCCTGGGAAACGCCGGTTACGGAAATAGGCTCCCTACAACTCGGCTTCGGTCCGCCAACGCATCGTTAACCACCACGTGAGGTGCCAGTCGCACCCGCGCGCGAGTCCGTCATTCGTCCGCTTACTGAAAAGGGCAGGCTGCAGTTTTGCTCCCAGGGCCAAGCATCATGATGTCGTTCGCCTCGCTGAATTTCACCTTGAAACTCCCCTCTTTTTTTCTATAGGCCCACGCGTCCGGCGCGCGGCCTCCAAAGGGGTGGGGTACCCCCCTAAACAATGAATCCCGGATTGAAAAAGTTCCGCAAAATTCTCTCGACTCTTACGGGGGTTAGGTGCAATATCGGAGCGGTTCTGATGTTCGATTATGCAAACGAATCGAACACTAGAGCGAAACGGGACCGCACAAAGCTACTAACTTTGCAACGGTCCCTAAACACCGAGTTGATGAGGTCAACACGATGTCCTACACCGAGAATACCGCAACCGAAAAACGGGACGTATACGCAACGGTAACGGCCCAAATCGTCAACGCAATCGAGCAGGGTGTGAGCAACTGGCGTATGCCGTGGCACACTTCAGGCAAGTTCGCATTCTCTCCCATCAACGTAGCGAGCAAGAAACCGTACAGAGGTATCAATACCCTCTGCCTGTGGGCTGCAGCGCAAGCAAAGGGCTATGAACGCGGAGAATGGGCAACGTACCAGCAATGGCAGGAACGTAAGGCGCAAGTCCGCAAGGGCGAAAAGGCTACAACGGTAGTGTTCTGGAAGTTTGCCAACAGTTCAGCGGAAACGCAAGAGAATGGCGAAGAGCACACGGTAAGCAGTTCGCGTCTGCTGTTCACGCGTGGTTATTCCGTGTTCAATGCTGGCCAAGTGGACGGCTACACGCCAAAGGGTGACGCTGATGCGCCGATCGAGCAGCGCATTGAATCCGCCGAGCAGTTCTTTTCACGGATCAATGCTCGCGTTGTGCATCAGGGGAACAGGGCACTCTATTCGCCGGCCGATGACACAATCACGCTTCCGCCGTTTGCCGCGTTCTTCACTCCCGCGGATTATTATTCGACGCGCGCGCACGAAACTGGGCACTGGACATCACACGCGGACCGCTGCAACCGTGAGCTGGGGAAACGCTTCGGCGATAACGCATACAGCGTGGAAGAACTCATAGCCGAGCTGACGGCCGCGTTCGTATGCGCACACCTCGGTTTGAGCAGTGAACCGCGGCCGGATCATGCCCAGTACATTCAATCATGGTTGCGCGTTTTGAAAGCCGATAAGCGGGCCATTTTCACGGCCGCGAGCAAAGCACAACAGGCCGCGGATTATCTAGTTCGGCAGTCGGCGCAATCAAACGGAGTTGCTGAGGTGGCAGCATGACCGGGCGATATCTGATCTACACACCCGTCGAAAGCGCGCGGGACGAAAAGCGCTTTGATAAGGGCTGGCGGAAATTCGCCACGATATGCCGGTCCCTGCATCGGGACGGCCTCACCTATGACCTGCAATTAAGCCTCACGGGCACCAGACCGCACGTGCTGATTACGGCGTGCGGGGCCGCGAAAGCGCGCAAGCATTCGGCTGCGCGCCATGTGATCCTGCCACCACCTATGCCCGTGCAACGATGCCGTGATCGCGCGGTAGAGGTGGAATGGTTCCTGCCGGAGAATGCCGGCCGGCGAAACAATGGCACGTCATATTGGCGCGCGCGGCAGGAACGTTATCAGGAACTCGCGGGCATGGCCGAAGGACATCTCCGGGCCGAACTGGAGTACTGGCGCGAACTGGAATTGCTCAGCGGGCAACGGGAGCATTTCAAACCGGGCCGGACTGATGAAACTGCATACGCCGATGACGAGGTGCGAGCGGACGAGGTGGCAGCATGATACCGGACGCGATTATCGGCCCGGAACAGAGCACGGGAGCGGACATAGTTCCGCTCCCCTCGCTTTCGCCCGCCGTGCCTTCGCTCGAACAGGTACGGGAGTACATACGGGCATCGAAGGCAGAGAGCACCCTAAGGGGCTACCAAAGCGATTGGCGCCACTTCTGCGCGTGGTCTGAGGCGCATGGCTTGTGCCCGATGCCGGCAAAAGCTGAAAGTGTGGCAGCCTACATCGCCGAGTGTGCAGGACGGCTAAAGGTGGGCAGCATTCAGCGACGATTGAACGCGATCGCCGAAGCGCACAAGGCCGTGGGGCTGGAATCGCCGACGCATCACGCGATCGTGGTGAACACGATGAAGGGGATTCGGCGCACGCTGGGCACGGCGGCAACGCAGAAGGCGCCAGCTCTGACAGATGACATTCGTGCCATGGTGGACGCGACGGACGCGGGCATCATTGGCGCGCGGGATCGGGCACTAATCCTCCTCGGGTTTGCCGGTGCGTTCAGACGTTCGGAGCTGGTCAGCTTGGACCTTGAGGATTGCGCATTCGGGAAGGATGGCCTGACCGTCACGTTGCGCCGAAGCAAGACCGATCAGGCAGGCGCCGGCCGCAAGATCGGGATACCATACGGGTCAAATCCCGAGACATGCCCGGTTCGCGTCCTGCAAGCGTGGATCGAGCAGGCGGGCATCAGCGAGGGGACCTTGTTCCGCTCGATTAATCGGCACGGGCAATTGCATGCGGTCCGGTTGTCCGGTATCGACGTGGCGCGCGTGGTGAAGAAATTGATACGACGTGCGGGGCTGGACGCAGTGAAATATGCCGGCCACAGCTTGCGGGCCGGGCATGCCACCAGCGCGGCCATTGCGGGTGCGTCGGAACGGTCCATCATGAATCAGACTGGACACCGCTCGGTTCACATGGTCAGGCGGTATATCAGGGACGGGAGTTTATTCAGGGAGAATAGCGCGGGCAAGCTGGGGCTGTAGACTTTCTCTGGCCGCGCATTTGTACAAACCGAGTTCAGCCTGGGCAGAAATGTAACGTCATAACGCATGAACATGTCATTTCAGGCGCAACAACCATCGTTCTGAAAACCTCCCAACGGCGTCTGTATCTTGGCCAGGTTTTGGCCCGGGACACGGAGAGAGATCTGGCAATTCTGACGACCAACGCTCCGAACTGTTTCGCACTCGTTGGAAGAGACCAATCCGGGTATCGGTACGGAAGTGTTCGCCGTCGGTAACCCTCTGGGCCTTCAGGGAACGGTGACCAAAGGAATTGTTAGCTCCGCACGGACCAGCGCCTCTCGGGCATTAAGTATATTCAAATCGATGCGGGTCTCAATCCCGGAAATAGCGGCGGTCCGCTTGTGAATCAACGTGGCAGAGTGCTGGGGGTGAATACGTTCAAGCTCAAGGGGGCTGAGGGACTGAACTTTGCTGTCGCCTCGGATGAGGTGCGAACTGCCTTTGGTCGGTTCTTGGGCGTTCCCCATACGATGATCCCGTGGCCATTGCTCGGTGCCAACCGGAGACGGAGGGAAGGGTACACCTTACAGCCCGTGGTTCATGAGGATTGCCTGCGTTCTGTGCTCTGCTGCCCGTGCTCGCAGTGCTGCCCGTGTCCACCGTCCGTTTGCCGGAGTGCGGCCGCACTTCGCACACGATCGCCGCTTGGTGCTGTTAAAGCGACGGCAATACGGGCAGCGCCAATCGGTATCGTGCGATCCGCCAGAAAGGTTCGGACGCATAACGGGCTCGGCGCCGGCGAGTACTGCGTCAAGGTCAATCCCCCGCTCGCGTGCATACGGCGCCAGGATCTTCATGGCCCTTTTAAGCCGTCGCGTCTCCGCACTCTTCAGACCGCCGAGTCGTGCAAGCGCGCGCATCTTTTCAACGCCCTTTGCGGAATAGTTCGGCATAGTCCCATGATGACGGCTCTGGTTGCGCGCGTCTACAAAACGGTTTTCACCTAGTGATCCAGGGAAATGCGCAGGGAGGGGCATCTGCGGGTCTGGAACACTGGGATCGGCACTGGCGCGGGTGTCGCCACGTAGCTTGGCGCCGGGTCCCGCCCAGCCGATGGTCCAGTTTCAAGCGATACACCGGCATCATAAATAAGTCAGCAGCCAGCGTGCTTCGCGTGCGAAACCGATGAAGATCTGTTCAGATTTGCGAAATGCCTGGCGACCGCGGGTCGAGGGGGTGGTGGAAAGATTAGCATAAGCGGACGAACCTAGAACGCTGCCAGAGAAAGGCTTCCTCGTCGTTGACGGAAAGGAAGTCATCATGGTACGGATGGTACAGCCAAGATACGCGAAATTGCTCAGCCGTCTGCGAGGGCGATCGTATTTCCATGTGGACGTCTTTGTGGACGCGAAGCCTGCCAGGACCCAATCGGAGAAGCTATTGTGTTGATAAAGTTGGTCGGGGCGAGTGGATTCGAACCACCGACCTCCTGGTCCCGAACCAGGCGCTCTAGCCAGGCTGAGCCACGCCCCGATCGTTCCTAGTTTAAA
>QHXW01000053.1 GCA_003223115.1 Acidobacteriota bacterium | reverse complement strand
ATCACAGGTGGGGGAACCATGCTCTCCGTTTCGGTTGAAGGATACACGGCAAAACACAAGGAAAACCGGGAGGTCTACTTGAACTGGATCGCGCCAAGGTATTTCGAGACGCTTGGGCCGCCTCTTGTGATGGGGCGTGATTTTGGGCCGCTGGACACGATGAAGTCCCCCCGCGTCGCCATCATCAACCAGACCTTGGCTCGCCACTATTTCGGGTCTCGCAATCCGATTGGCAAGCGCGTCACCATCGATCCGGATGCGGTCAAAGAGATTATCGGCGTGGTGGGTGATGCGAAGTATCTGGAGGTGCGTGAAGAGATCCCACCGACGATGTATCTGGATTCCTTTCAGGAAGAACGGCCCGGTACAGAGTTTGAAATTCGAACTGCCGGAAATCCGGCGGGCGTGATCGGTGCAGTACGGCACGAGATAGAAACCGTCGCCAAGGGCGTGCCGATCGCGGATGTCAGAACACTGGAAGGCCAGGTGGACGCATCCATCGTCCAGGAGAGGCTGATCGCGATGCTCTCCGGCTTCTTTGGTGGGCTGGCATTACTTCTGGCTTGTATCGGATTGCACGGAATGATGGCCTACACGGTGGCCCGACGGACTAATGAGATTGGCATTCGAATGGCGTTAGGTGCGGAACGCATGCAAGTGCTTTGGATGACATTGCGCGAAGTGGTCCTGCTCACGCTAATCGGTATCGGCATTGGTTTGCCGCTGGCCTTAGCGGTTACCCGGCTAACCGCCAGCCTGCTCTTTGGCCTTAAACCGACAGACCCTAAAACGATTGCAGCAGCTGTCATAGTCATGTTGGCAGTCGCCGCTATTGCCGGCTACTTGCCCGCGCGGCGTGCTTCGCGCGTGGACCCGATGGTCGCCTTGAGGCACGAGTGATGCGCTGGGCCGACAAGATACTCTTACGGTGGCGATCGTTGTTTCGCCCTCGCCGCGTCGAGCAGGAACTCGACGACGAACTGCAGTTCCACTTGCAGCAACAAATCGAAGAGAACCTGGCGGCGGGGATGAAGCTGGAAGATGCTCGCTATGCGGCGCGGCGGGCCATCGGCGGGGCGGAGCAGATCAGAGAGCAGTGCCGCGACACGCGTCGAGTCAACTGGATTGCAGATCTCGCGAAGGACGTCCGCTATGCGCTGCGGATTCTGCGGAAAAGCTCTGGCTTCACGGCGGCTGCGGTACTCTCCTTGGCGTTGGGGATCGGGATCAACACAGCCGTGTTCAGCCTGATAAACGCTGTGCTGTTGAGAACGCTGCCGGTGAAGAATCCCGAGCAACTGGTCGTATTCAATCATCGCAATGACATCTCATATCCCATGTACCAGGATCTACGCGACGGGAACACCATACTCTCCGGCATGCTTTGCCGGTTCACCATTCCCGCCAGTATGAGCGCCGAAGGCCAGACCGAGCGGATTTCTGCGGAGTTGGTGTCTGGAAATTACTTCCAGGTGTTGGGGGTCCAGGCGCTGATCGGCCGTACTCTCATGCCGGACGACGCGCGCGTGCCGGGTGCCCCGCCAGTGGTAGTTCTCAGTAACGGGTTCTGGAGGCGGCGGTTCGGATCCGATCCCGGCGTGGTGGGAAAGACGATCCGCCTCGGTGCGCATCCAATGACCGTCGTAGGCATCACGCCAGTGGGATTCCAAGGTACCGAAGTAGGCGTTTCACCGGACGTTCGGGTGCCCGTCACGATGTACCGCGCAATGATTCCGGATTTGCCGTCCGATCTTGACATGAACAGCCGCGGTTGGACATGGCTCGACCTGGTGGGCCGATTGAAAGATGGGGTCAGCAGGACACAGGCGGAGTCAGCTTTGAACGCGTTTTATGTGCATGCCCGCGAAAACGAAGTGTCTGGTGTGTTCAAAGACATCCCGCCGTCCGCGAAGGCCAGAGTGCTCTCCGAAAGATTGCGGCTAGAGCCGGGCAGCAGGGGTGTTTCGGAGCTTCGCGAGATGTTCTCCCGTCAGCTTTGGGTTTTGATGGCGGCGGTCAGCGTCGTTCTGTTGATAGCTTGCATGAATGTCGCGAGTCTCTTGCTTGCGAGAGCGATGGCACGCCAGAGGGAAATTGCTGTGCGGCTCGCCTTGGGCGCCAGTCGTGTTCGCGTCGTGCGCCAACTTATTACCGAAAGCGTGATGCTGGTGCGAAGGAAGACTGCCGGTCGCATTGAACGTTGATCCGGATTTCCGGGTACTGGCGTTCACGGTGATTGTTTCTTTGGTGGCGGGAATTCTCTTTGGCCTGGCGCCGGCATTGCAGCTCACGCGGTCCGCCGTCGCTCCAGCTCTCAAGGCTCAAGCAAGCTTGAGCGGGCTTCGAGGCCCCTTGACTTTTCGCAAAATTCTCACCGTAGCGCAAGTCGCATTGTCGTTGCTGCTGCTGGAGGGCGCGGGCTTATTTGTGAGGACCCTCGGAAACCTGAAAGCGGTCGATATTGGGTACGACCGGGAGAACATTCTCCTACTTGAACTCGCTCCATTGCTGAACGGTTACAGCGATGACCAGAACAGCCGGTTTTTCGAACATGTAATCGAGCGGGTGAATCAGTTACCTGGCGTGCGGTCCGCAAGCCTCGGATCTATGATGCTTCTGGGACCTGGCCTCACGAGACAAAGCATCCACGTGGACGGTGACAACACGCCGCCAGGAGAGGAGAGGGCCGGCTGGATCAACAGTGTAAGTCCGAAGTATTTCGAAACCCTTAGGATTCCACTGCTGCGGGGCCGGAGCTTCACTGCAGGCGATACGAAATCTGCCCCAAAAGTAGCCATCGTCAATCAAGCATTTGTCCGACGTTATCTCGGCGGCGAAAACGCTCTTGGCCGCCACATCGGGATCGGGGACACGAACGGCATTGCCATCGTCGCCGTTGTTCGTGATGGCAAATACCAGGACGTTCGCGAGAAAACACCGGAACTGGTTTATCTGCCGTTTGAGCAGCATTTAGAAGGCTGGATGAATCTGTGCGTCCGCACAGTTGGCGATCCGGCAAAAGTGACATCAGCCATCCGGCGCGAGGTGCAATCCGTAGACGCGAATGTGCCCATCTACAACGTCAGGACACTCGAAGCTCAATTGGATGAATCACTCTCGCAGGAACGCCTGGTGGCGACACTGTCGAGCTGGTTTGGCGCGTTTGCACTGCTGCTGGCCGCGATCGGTCTGTATGGGGTGTTGGCCTATAACGTCACACGTAGGACCAACGAAATCGGCCTTCGAATGGCACTGGGCGCAGAGCGCGGCGGCCTGATTTGGATGGTATTACGCGAAGCGCTGCTGCTGGTGGGCGTGGGCGTTGCGATTGGCGTGCCGCTTGCGCTTGTGCTGGCCCGGTCGGTTTCGAGTCTGCTCTATGGACTGAAGCCTACCGATTCGCTGGCCATCTCTGGCGCCGCGGTGATTTTGTTCGTAGTTGCCGCCATAGCCAGTTACCTGCCCGCGCGGCGAGCTTCGCGCGTGGATCCGATGGTGGCCTTGAGGTACGAGTGATGCGCTGGTTGGGCAAGCTGCTGCTGCGGTGGCGATCGCTGTTTCGCCGACGTGACGTAGAACACGAGCTGGATGCGGAACTGCACTTCCACTTGCAGCAACAAATCGAAGAAAACCTGGCGGCCGGCATGAGCCCTGAAGAAGCCCGCTATGCGGCGCGCCGCACGATCGGCGGAATCGAACAGATCAGAGAGGGGTGCCGTGATGCGCGTAGCGTGAGGTTCATCGAAATGTTACTGCAAGATCTCCGGTACGCACTGCGCATGATGCGTCGCAGTCCGGGGTTCACCGCAGTGGCCGTGCTCTCGCTGGCGCTCGGCATTGGCGCCAACACGGCGATTTTTTCATTTGCCAACGCCATTCTGCTTAAGAAGCTGCCGGTCACTGATCCGGATCGTTTGGTCACGATCGGGTGGTCGGTGAACTATCCCTTTTTCCGCGAGCTCGACCGGCACAACGGGGTACTTGCCGGTCTGGCAGGCCGGTTTTCGATCGATCTGAATCTGACGGCCGGAAGCTCGACCGAGCGGATGCATGGCGAGCTAGTCAGCGGCAGTTACTTCCGCGTACTCGGTGTGGGCGCTGCTCTAGGCCGGGTCCTGACCGAAGTGGACGATGGCGCCGAAGACGCCCATCCAGTGTGTGTCATCAGCTATGACCTCTGGCAGCAAACGTTCGCAGGCGCCCCGGACGTTCTGAACAAAGCCATCCTGCTCAATGCACGGTCGTTTCAGATTGTCGGTGTTAGCGAGCGCGGTTTTCGCGGCGGGGCGCTGCAGGGCCGTTTCGATGTGCAGGTGCCCATGTCCATGACCGGGTTTTTCGAGGGAGAGAAACGCGATTCGATCGGCTGGAGCTGGCTGCAGATGATCGGTCGTCTGAAACCAGGCATCAAACGCGCGCAGGCTGAAGCCAATATTCAGGCCCTAGGTACTCACATCGACAAGGAACAGGGCCACGAGAAGTGGAAAGCCTCGTACCGACTGTTTCCGGGAGACCAGGGCTTTGACGATCATCGCGACGAGTTTGAGAAACCCATTTTGGTTCTACTCGTGCTGGTGGGCAGCGTCCTGTTGATAGCCTGCGCGAACGTCGCCAACCTGCTGCTTGCGCGGGCTGTCGAGCGTCAACGGGAAATCGCCGTGCGACTGGCGCTGGGAGCTACACGGGCGCGTCTGGTGCGGCAGTTATCGATCGAGAGCCTGGTACTTTCCGGAGTGGGTGGAATGGTTGGGTTTCTGCTGTCCTTCTGGATGGTGCAGACTCTGGTCTACTTCTTACGGAGCGACAACTTTGCGATCGGCCTGCGTCCCGACGTGCTGGCGCTGGGCTTTACAGCGGCCCTCTCGATCATCACGGGGTTAATCTTTGGCCTGGCTCCGGCCTGGCAGGTCACGCGGCCCGACGTCGCGCCGGCCCTGAAGCAAGAAGTGGCGGGCAGTGCATGGGCCAGTCGAGCGCTTCTGCGGCGAGGGCTCGTAGTGTGCCAGATCAGCGCATCACTGGTGCTGGTGTTCGGCGCTGGCCTCTTTGCACGGACGTTGCGCAATCTGCGCACGGTTGATCTCGGATTTCGTCCGGAACAGATCATTCTGATGACCATGGATCCATCGCTCAGCGGCTATAAGGAAGCCGACACAGCGCTGCTTTACGACCGGCTGCTCGAAACAATCAGAAAAGTGCCAGGTGTGCGAGCTGCCAGCCTCGCGAATATGATCGTCCTTTCGGGAGGAATGTTCGCCGCCGACGTCGGCGTGACTGACTACACGCCCCAGGATCACGAGCCGAACTACTACCTCAATTGGGTAAGCACAGACTATTTCAAAACATTGGGAACACCGATTTTGCAAGGCCGCGATTTCAACGGGTGGGACCGCAGAGGTGCACAGCCCGTCGCCATTGTGAATCAGCGGTTCGCAACCCACTTCTGGCCCGGGCAGAACGCGATTGGCAAGCGCTTCCGCTGGGGAGGGTGGAAGTCCGACGTCGAGATTGTGGGGGTGGTGTCGAACACCAAGTACCAAACGATTCGCGAAGAACCGCAGTTCATCTATTACCTGCCGGTGGCGCA
>QHXW01000388.1:14973-17579 GCA_003223115.1 Acidobacteriota bacterium | reverse complement strand
GTGGAGTTAATCGGGCCAGTCTGCGATTTAATTGGTACGACGGTCACGCCGAGGTCAGCCAGTTCATAGACGGTGGAGATAACCTCGCGCATATCCCGGCCCAGCCGCGAAACTTTCCAGACCAACAGGCGGTCGAATTTGCGCTGCGCGGCATCACGCTTCATCTGCTCGAATAATGGGCGCTTCGCCGCTCCGGTTTTACTGGATCGACCTTGTTCGACGTACACACACTGCGCTGCAAGTTCCGCTGCGACTTCGTGCCGAACACGATAGACAATCCGATTGCGGGCATTTGAGGTAGGAAGTTGCTCCTCGTAGACGCAGCGGGAGAGCGCCTGACGGATCTGGCCCCAGTCGCGGGAGGAGCCGTCCTTCTCAGCTACACAGAGCAGGTCCTCGAACTGATTTTCGGTGGTCTGCCGTTCGGAGGAAACTCTAAAATAAGCCGCGTCCACAGGTCACCTCCTCCATACGCCGCCACTTGAGCCGACTCCCGCAGATCCGATGGGTGCCGTATTGGTCATGACCGCACTCCCGGCCGCCGGTAGCCCGTCATTCGCGTTTTCATTTGCGCCTGCGAAACCTTGCATCTTCTCGGGGCCCCTCATGACCTTTCACTCCGTTCATGGCCGGTTGAGTTTCGCATTCTGCCCCTTCTGCGAAACTGGCAGCTATAGCGATAGCGATCAAAGGGCTGGCAAAGCTTGTTCGATATCTTAAGTCCCCGAGGAATCATACGACGTTCTCTCAGACTCTTTCGGCTCTAAGCCATCTGGCTCTTGCGAATGGTCGAGCCGTCGAAGGCGAACAACTTGCCTTCTGTCGCTTTCATTCGACGGGTGAGCCATGCCGGGTCGTCAATCAGGCTAAGGGCATCCGAGTGGACTTCGGCGGGCTGCTTGACGAGCTGCTCGACCGCAGAACTGCCCTCAGTTCCCCGAGCGTGATCTGAGTCTTGTTAACGAGGACTGCCTTTAAGGTGTCTAGCGCATTTCGGCTCGCTCTGCCGGACCAGATTCCGTTTGCATCGAGCAGTCCCATCAGGCGAAGACGCTCCATTGCCTTTTCTGGTAACACCAGCTCACCGAAGGAATAGGAAAAGCTCCCGGGGGGAAAGTTATTAAAGGCCCCCAAAGCGCGACTACAATCGCGGGTCGTGCCTTCGACGTGAAAAGAACAAACCGGCTTCCCTGGAAAGACCACGGGGGCAAGACCCAGTCTCCTAGCCCGCTTTATCAGTTCTGTGAGCCGCTCACTGGGAGCCGCGACCACGACGCGGGCCATGTCCGCATGGCCAAGCAGTTGCACCAGGAAAGGGCGACACCGCCAGCAGCACCAGGCAAGGTAAGCGTCGCATAATGGGCGAGATGGATCGAGCCGCCGCGGGTACATGGGATCACGCCAATCCAAATACCCGTGCTCACAGACCATCGCCAAGCGTTCAAGTTCGTCATCGTTGAGTTGGGAGATGAGTTCGTTGAGGTCCATGTTCACCTCCATATTCCGAGTCATGCTCTCTTCGATAACGTGGACAATCACTTCGGGGCAGGAGATCGGCTTCAGCCGCTCCTCAACCCACGCCAGCAGTTTCTCAGGAAAGGCGAGAAGAATTGCGCGTATGATTGCTTCTTTGCCAAAGCGTTTCAGGCAATTGCATACTTTCACTTCTTCCAGCAGTTTTTCCGGGCTGTCCTTCATTACTACACTGAACTCAATGCCCTTCTCCTCTAGGTGCATGACGCACATCAAACCCACGGCACCGCTCTGGTGCGGACAGCATTCCAGGGCTCGCCGGCACTCCTCGATCAACGAACTTTTGGTCTCATTTGCGTTTTCCATGAACTCTTCTCCTTGTTATTTGCCAAAGATGCTGCAACACTCCGGATCCAACTGCGGAACAGGTTGCTGGTTGATGACATGGGGGAGCGATTACTCCTTTGCTCTCGTCCTAGGATCTGGCTGGTCAGTAGCGGCCCCTTTAGGGCACTGGTAGCCGGCATTACCGCAAGCTATTTTGGGGCGGACGACACCCGGCACGCAGTTAGACAGAGACTCGTGGATGTGCCCCCTGTCCTTCTCGGCTACCTGTCGGTCATGGCCGTCGCCGTCGCCACGGCACTCACTACCGTGTTCGTTGTGATCTCCATGGACTGAACCATGGTGCTCGTGGTTACCTCCGTAGTCGCTGTTGTGGTAACTGGGTGCGTGCTCTCGACCGGGCCGGTGGTCACAGTGGTCGCTGCCCCAATCGTTATAGCCACAGAGCAGCGCCGCGTGTGTGTTTACGTGTGTGTCTACAGCCCTTAGAGTCCTTAGAGTCCTTGCAGTCCCACGCAGAATGAATAAGTTGCGTGTTTTCAGCAGGGGTACTACGTATGTTCCGGTGCCATGTATTGCATCGTCCCGAGAATCGTTCCTTCCCCGGTGAGCGGAGTGGTTTGCGTGGGCACTGACGACATGCCCGCAACCGCTTCCGTTGCCCGCACCTTCGCCAGTCCGAAATCCAGCAGCTTTGCCCCGGCCTTGGTCAGCATGATGTTGCCGGGTTTCAAGTCGCGGTGGGTCACGCCATGGCGGTGTGCGGTATCGAGCGCGTCCGTGATGTG
>QHXW01000388.1:0-14953 GCA_003223115.1 Acidobacteriota bacterium | reverse complement strand
CGCGCTAGCGTCTCGCCTTCCAGAAACTCCATCACCAGATAATCGACACCGTCCTGCTGGCCGACGTCGTACAGCGGGCAGATGTGCGGATGGCTCAGGCTCGAGATGGCTCGTGCCTCGTGCTCGAAACGTTCGCGAAGCTGAGGATTGCTGGCAAGATGTTCGGGCAGAACTTTGATCGCGACGGTCCGGTCCAGCCGTGTGTCGCGCGCGCGGTAAACCTCACCCATACCTCCGGCGCCCAAAGGAGAGAGAATCTCGTAGGGGCCGAGTCGGGTTGCAGGCGAGAGCGGCATCGAGATTGTTGAATGCCTGTTAAGGATACAGCTTGCCGGTCAATCGTTCAACCTACTGGGTGGTGACCTGGCCGCATGATAGCTGTTGCGAACAGCCCCTTCCGTCCAATGAGCGGGACCGCGCTTTGATCGTGAATTACATGGGGATTTATCGCCACGAATCGAAAAAGCCGCTACCAACTGCTTCGATGCCACCGTGGCAAAAGCACGTGGTTCGAAGAATCTATTTCCCGGCCGCCGGAGCGCGCCGCCGCAACTCATCGAAGAAGTTCAATAGAAACGTGAGCTGTGTAGAACCGTTCTGTTCTGACGTCAATTCCTGCACTGCTGCGAAGCGTGTGCCGTCGGGTGCCAGATCGAAAGAGCGCAATGTTTTTTTTCGCCAGCTGTATTCGTGGTTTGCTCGCGTCGAATACCTCGCCATTCGCCGTGTAACTCACCATCATTATGCCCTCACGACTTCGGTAAAACAGTTCCCGACTTTTCCTGGACCAGACTGGGCTTTCGCCACCCCCCCGTCAGAATCTCCCACTTACCTCCGGTGCGCGCAAACGGCCTAACTAACGTACACTTCCATGGCCCCAGACTCGTCCGACTGATACGCGACCCACCGCCCGTCGGGAGAGATCATTGGCTCTTCTTCATTGAACGGAGTCACCAGCAAAGGCTGAATGTTCATCGCCTTGGGGTGCTCAGTCTCCCAAGCTTCCAAGTGGACAATCCATAGGTCTCAGCCGGATTTGGGGCTCCGTTCGAAGAAGGCCAACTGTCTACTGTCTGGTGAGAACGAGGACGGCAACTGATAGTGCTTACTCTCCGTCAGCCGAACAACTTCTCCTGAGCCATCCGCCCGCATCCAGTACAAGTTGGGTACGCCCCCATGTCTCTCAGACGCGAATGTAATGTGTTTTCCGTCCGGACTCCACACCGGCGAGGTGTTCATGCCCGGCGCAAATGTCAGGCGAGTGATAGAATCCCGCTGCTAATCGTAAAACCCACAGGTCCGGGTTGCCACTCTCATCCATCACGGCGCTAGTCGCTTGCCATCAGGTGAAAAAACGAAGACCGAAATACCGAGACTCTGCGGCGCGAAGCGACTGTGTGCGACCATTTCCCTCCAACCACACCAATGTTGCCCTCGTTGTTTGCCGTCTTCCGAAGACCAGCGTCCCGTTTTGCGAGAACGCAAAGTGCGCGAGTCTCACCACCACGCCGGTGGGTACTTGTTCGACCACTGGCACTGCCGGTCCCCTCAACTGGAGCCCCTCCACATCCATCGGTGCCGCACACAGGGTACCTTGCCGCATATACAAAAGATATTTGCTGCCATACTGCAGCACGGGTTTGTCCGCTCGGTATGTACCGTCCATAAAAACCTCCGCGCACGAGCGTCCTTCTCTTGCCCGTCTTGAGAGATTGGGCCTCAATCGCTGCCTCCTCATAGTTAAGTTAGCGGTGGTAGTATGTGCGGTAAACAGTACCGCCTGAGACCCGGGCAATACCTGCGGCCAGCGATGCGTAATCTCCTTCTTGTCCTTATTCAATTCAGTAACCCGTTGGGGCGTGCCGCCATCGGCTTGTACTCGGGAAAGGCTGTCAGTGAGACTTAGTGCAGCGATGATATTGCCATCCTCACCCCAGCTCCCGCCCCGGCCCTCTGGTGCATAGCACAACACCACCGGCCCGCCTCCGTGTACCGACACCTTCTTAAGGTTGCCGTCCGCGAAAAATCCGACAAACTGCCCGTCCGGAGAAAAGAAGGAACCCAAGGCTGCTTCGGTGCCTCCTAGCGGTGTAGCTTTCTCTTGATCGACCTGGCGAGTATACAGCCGCAATTTGCCATCGGTTCCGCGACCTGAATACACCAAGCGCATCCCATCAGGTGATAGGATCGCGCTGTATACCCTTGTCCTAGATCTAGCTAGGTTAAACCGCATCAACTGCTGAGGAAGCGGTCGCGCTGAACGCCACAGGAGCTCGCCAAGCACGAGTGAGACGACCGCCAATAATGCCACTGCGGGCCAAAGCATGGCTCGCGTTCGCAGCCCCTGTGCCAAATTCCCAGGGACGATGTGGGACCCAGTGGTCAGCTCCTCAATCATTAGTCGTGCTTCCCCAATGTCGCGCAATCTCCGTTTCGGATCCTTCTCCAGACACCGCCGAATCAGCCGGCGCGTCGAAATTGGTGACGCATTCCACTCCGGCTCTGCCCTGAGCACCGCCGCCAACGTGTCCGACACCGTGTCTCCAGCAAACGCGCGCTCACCTGAAAGCATTTCGTACAGCACGCAGCCGTATGCCCAGATGTCCGCGCGCTTGTCCACCGTGGCGCCCCGCGCCTGTTCGGGTGCAATATAAGCGGCCGTGCCCAGGATCACGCCCGCCTGGGTTCCCTCAATCGTCAATGTTGACGAGATGGACGGATTGCCTGCCGCCACGGGTTTATCCAAGGCCTTGGCCAGTCCGAAGTCGAGCAACTTCACCTGACCATCACCGGTCAGCTTGATATTCGCAGGCTTCAGATCGCGGTGAATGATTCCTCGTGCGCGTATTCGAGACCCTCCGCAATCTGCTTTGCGATGGTCAGCGCTTCCTCCAGTGGGATAGCACCGTTGACAATGCGTTCCGCCAGGGTTGGCCCTTCGACTAGCTCCATCACCAGCCCGTGAATATTGTTCGACTCTTCGAGGCCGTGAATTGTCGCTATATTAGGGTGATTCAGCGAAGCCAGGACCTGCGCCTCGCGCTCAAACCGCGCCATGCGCTCGGCGTCATTTGCGAATGCATCCGGTAGCACTTTGATCGCGACATCCCGCCCGAGCTTGGGATCGTGGGCGCGAAAAACCTCGCCCATGCCTCCGGCACCGATTGACGAGACAATCTCGTAAGGGCCGAGCCGGGTTGCGGGAGAGAGCGGCATCAGAACTCTGGATGCCGCCCAGAATACAGCTTCCAGACCAGGCGTTCAAGCCACGGCGGAAGCGGGCTCCTGCAATAGCTGGCGAGACAGCCCTTCCGTCCAGCAATCCGGATCAGTCCTGTTAAACGCCGGTTGCGGAATTAAATCCTCCCTGGTCGCCGGGATCACGTCGATGCCATAGCTTAGAGTTGCTGTGACAAAAGGTTGCGATTTCGAAACAGCTCGCCACCCACAGGCATATTAAAATCAGCACTCTATGCGGCTTGTTATCGCTGCCCTTTCGGCATATCCGCTTCTTCCTCTCCATGGATGAAGAGCCGCCTCGGAGGGTTTTGGGGGCCTCGCCCTCGGTTCCCGATCGCGTTCGGAGTAATCCTAAGCGTCATGAGCGCGGGCGTGACAACACCACGAAGAAAAATTCAGCGCGAAGCCTGTCATGTCGTGACGCAACGTAGCTAACGTGGCATCAGACTCCGACCTGCTCGCGTGGCCGGTTCTTGCGGATGTTCTGCATGTCCTGTGTGGGCTCGGATTCGCATTCGGCCGCGATCACTGTAACCGGATTATCCGGCGCCGTGGCCGGCAACCCGGTGAACTGCACGCGAAACTCTTCCTGTTTGAAGTTCACAGGCTTTCCCGTAGTCAGGAGCCTGGCCGACTTCACCTTGGTTTGAAGACCGCCGATCGCAACCGCGTCTCCCGGCCAAAAGTGAACGTGGATGTACAGGGTGTTCCCCTTGCGGCTGAAATTCGCGAACAGCGAATCCCTCACCTTGCACCGTTCGGCCCCATAGATGGCACTGCCGTTTTTGTCTGTCCACGCGCCCACGGTGCTCAGAATGCGCACCGATTCCTCGGGGATCGCGCCGTCCGGCTTCGGTCCGATGTTGAGCAGATAGTTTCCGCCGTCGCGCGCGCAGGTGATCAGGTTTCGCACAATAGTTTTCGGGCTCTTCCAATTGTCGTCGGCCTTGTGGTAGCCCCAGCTCTCGTTCATCGTCATGCAGGCCTCCCAGTCCCGGCCTTCCTTCTCGGCGACGATTTCCTGTTCGGGCGTGCCGAAGTCGCCCGCCAGCAGATTGCGATTGTTGACGATGATGTCCGGCTGCAGTTTGAGCACCATGTCGTTCATCTTTTGCGATTCCCAGCCTTGCGCATCGAGGGGCCAGGCGACGTCGTACCACAGGATGTCCAGCGTGCCGTAGTTGGTGCAGAGCTCGCGTATCTGGCCGTGGATGTAGTCGACAAAACGCCTACGCGTTTGCTCGTCATTGGCGCAACGCGCACCGTCGGGATGGTGCCAGTCCATCAGCGAGTAGTAGAATCCGCAACGTAAACCCTCGGCCCGCGCCGCCTCCAGGAATTCCCTGGCCAGATCACGCCCCGGTCCCTGTTTCGGGGCGCAGTAGTTGGTCAATTTCGTGTCGAAGTGGCAGAAACCCTCGTGGTGCTTGGAGGTCATCACCATGTACTTCATACCGGCCCGTTTGGCAAGCTTCGCCCAGTCACGCGCCGGATTGGATTTGGGCTTGAACTGCTTGGCAAGCTGCTCGTACGCCGCGACCGGAATGCCCTCTTCCTCCATCGCCCACTCATGACGGCCCAGAACGCTGTATAGGCCCCAGTGCACGAACATGCCGAACTTCGCCTGGCGCCACCATTGGATACGGCGTTCGTGATCGGGCGGCGGGGCTTCAGCGGCCTTCTCTGCCGGCTGCGCCGGTTTCGTTTCTTTCCTTTTGCAGCTGGTAGCGGTGATCGCGGCTGCGGCGGCGCCCCCTCCCAACCCCGCCAGGTAATCGCGCCTGGTGATTCCGATGGTGGACATATTTTGCTCCTATGTTGGATGGCACAGATTGTATCTCATCAAGCCCGTTTTTGCGGCGGCGGTTCTGCGGGGAGAAATGAACCACGTCGCAGGCCGATGAGCTGTCATGGCTCACCGCGCGACAATCCTATCTCTGGAGCTTGCCGCTCTTCAGCTCCGTGATCACCTCCAAGGCTTTCTTGATGTCCGGATCAGCCGGTTCAAGGCTCTCCGCCATGCGCAATTCCCGCTCGCCTTTTTCGAGGTTGCCGGAGCGACAGTAGATTAAACCGAGGTTCTTGTGGAGATCGCTTTTCGACGGGCAACTTCCGCAGACTTGCACCGCCTCTTCGAGTTGGGCGACCGCCTGATTCCAATCGCGAGCACTGGCGGCCGCCAGCGCGAAATTGCCGAGGGTGTCTGCCCGCTCGGTGATGCGCCTCTGTTTCTGCAAGTCGACGAAGCGTGCTTGGTACTGTTGGGCTTCGGCCGGATCGCTCTTGCTCAAGTGGCGCGCGAGGTTGTAGAGGGCCTCCGCGTGTCCCGGGTCGAGTTCGACCGCATTCTTCCAGTGTGCGATGGCGTCGGATTCCCGACCCAGTTTGGCGAGATTCTGCCCGAGCAGATAATGCGCGTCCGTATTCCGAGGCTCGAGCGCCACGACTTGCTGTAACACTTCAGCCGAGCGCGCAGCATGGTCCAGTTGTTTCTCGGCAACCGCCAGCAGATAGAGCGCGGCCACGTTCCGTTGGTCCAGGCGAACCGCAGTTTCGAGTTCGCTCCTGGCCTCTTCGTTGCGGCGTCGATCGAATAGCGATTCGTCCTTTGTTATAGTGCGCGGCAGCGGAATCGGGCTGGAGACGGACGGCCTCGGAAAACTGCGCCAGCGCGCCGTCGAGATCCATATGGTCGGCCAGTGCGATGCCCAGGTTCAGATGGGCTTCGGCCGCGTTCGGCATCAACTCGACTACTTTGTGGAGAGTTTGAATCGCTTCCCGCGCGTGGCCCAGTCGGGTTTCGAACATGCCTAGCGGTAAGGTGGCCGCCGGACTTAAGTCTGGGGCTCGATTGCCGACTGGATTTGAATGCTGTTCGACGACAACCGAGAATCGGTTGAGTCAATCTGGGCGGGGCGGGGGCGCGGGCGCTTAGGAAGCTAGTCAAGCACCAACGCCCGACGTTACTACTCCGCTGGGGCGCTGCATCGCTTCGCTAGGTCCGTGTTGGAGTTCAATACGAATTGTGAACCAAGAATGTGCTGTCCTTGCCGGGCTCGCTTTCGAATGGCTGGTCATCAGCGTGGCGTTCTTTATCGTCTGCTCCGCGGGTGACGGTGCGTTAAATCAGCGCTTCTGCGAGACGGTCTGATCGTCTTTATCGAGTTCTTCCCGTGCTTCCTCGAGATCTTTCTTGGCTTGGCGCTCGGCCGTCTTCACGTCGGACTTGACGGTCTTATGGTCGAGATTCGGCCGCAGATCCTGAATGGCGTGGCCCAACGACTCCGCGTTCGGGTCCGTCACCTTCGCCTTCAAGGCATCGAACGGGATCTTCAGGTTGTTCGACACATGAACGGCGGCTACGAACTGGCCGAGATTTTTGAACCCGCTCGCGGCAGCCTGGAGATCGACGCCTGGAAGCAGGCTCTGCAATCGGGATGATAGCGTCGGATTGTGGACCAGGCGCGCGCTCGCAGATTGGTGACCCATGCCGCCCGTGTGTCCCGTCTCCGCCGAAGCGTGAGGCGTTCCCACGTGACCCGCGGCGTGCCCGGCGCCATGGCCGTGCTGCGCGTACACCATGGCACCGCCGGTTAGCATGACTGCAGAAATCCAAATCACTCGCATGGTGTCCTCCTGTATTTATCAACGATGTCTCGGGTCCCCGAACAATGACCTGAGGTTGAAGCTGACGCCAAAAAAGATGCTGTCGAGCGCGTACTCCGCGCTGCGGCTGTAGCCGATTTCGACCTCCGCGTATTTCGCTGGGCTGGCCGCGAACCACGCCGAGAAGCCGTGATCCCGCGCGATATCGGCAGCGCCCACTGTCTCGCTGGCAGTTTCGAAAACGCCCTGATGACCGCTTCGGCCGCGGCCTTGATTGCCCGCCGGCGGTCCTCCGGCTTTGACCAGTTTGCTGAACACTCTCTGCTGTCCCGAAGGAGCGATGCCATACACTGACGCGCCCACGCTCGCATGACGAGCGATCTTATAGCTCGCGCCGCCCTCGACGTGCGTGATGTATCCGAACGAGCTGAACGGACGGACAAAATAAGGCGTGTCGGCGATGGTATTCGCGAATCCCACATTCATGAACGGAGTAAGTCGTGAGAAACTGTGGTCGAACCAGTTACTCCAATCGAACGTCGGTCGCCCCGTGCTGAAGCCGGTCGATTTGTCTCCCGTGGGTGCGGCGACCGTGAGCATGGACGTGTAATTCACCAGCGGATTCGCCACCGACAGGCGAACATCGGCGTAAACGTTTCCTATGCCACTATGGCCGGAAGTTCCCGTGGTGGTCGTCACCGTGTTTGAAGGATGTACCAGATAGAAAGGCACGCCTCCCTCGATGGCCACGTATGGGTTGAGCTGATAACCAATGGCTGTATCAAATTTCGTAATTAGTCCGAGAGAGCTTCCGCTGCCGTAGAAGCGTTCGGAGAAGATCAGTCCGCGGGAATTGGAATCCTCGGCAGCCACGGCCTGCAACGAAATAATCCCCAACAGTGCGATATTGATGCTAGTCTGGCGCATTTTGACCTTATTCACCCTCTTTGTCGGTTGAACGGTCCCGCTCCAACGAACGATCTCTGATGGCAAGCAGGACTTCTCGATCACTTTCGATCGCCTTCACCACGGCACGGCCGTGATTGCGCCCGAGCGCGACAAGAGCGAACAGGCGAGCCTGTGGATAGTGCCGTAAAGTGAGACACACCGCAGACACGACTATCAGGCCATTCACCACTCGCCTGACGAGCACCGCCGTGCGCATTGCACACACCTCGGCAGGATAATTCACACCGATAGAGTTGTACATACTACCAAATGTTATGGTGCTGGCAAGCTGTGCGTGAAGTCCCCCAGCTTGAACGTCGCCGAAAACGGCTTCTCCTTCGTCATATCTCCCAAATCGCCGGGATTGCGAAAACCACGTTCGCCATTCACTGCGCGGCTCGACGCGTGACCGGCAGCGCTGTCAGGGCCCGATTCACCGCCGCAATATCAAATGCCTCGGCATCAAAACTGCCTCCGACCCATTCGAGCATAGCTACATGCTCCTCGTGGCCCGGATCGCGGACTGCCTCAAGGAAGTTCTGGTAGCCCGGTGGACCGCCGCAATCCTCCGGTGGCCGGTGCCGCTTGCCCCCGAGGCACAGCGGTCGGGTACCCGAATTCCCGGCAACAATGTTCTCGACCACAACGTCGTGCTCCCAGTTGTCGCCGAAGTCGTAGGCGTATAAGAAACGCTTGTTCCGGGTGCCCAGAGCTTCCGCCAGAGTGACTCCTGACTCATCCTCGACCGCTTCGTCCAAATCGTCCGGCTGACCGTACGTTCTGTCGGCAACGACAAACTGATGCAGATGCGAATCCGTCCAGCCAAAGACCGTTTGAATCACCTCGTGCAAGGCAGCAAGCCGAACAGCGCCCGGCACCTGCACGCGACGCCAGATCGGTGGCCGTATACCCCTCAGCGTGATCGTCATCTGATACGCTCGCCCGGTCAATATCTTTTTCACCGTCATCCCTCACCTCCGCCATCAAAATCCAGTCTACCGCTGTCTGATTCGTGAAGGATTGCCGTGGTGGTCAGTTTGGCCTATCGGCCCCGCGAAGTCTTCGGCAGTACTCCGGGCCAAGGGCTTGGCGTCCTCCCGTTCCGAGACGACTCTCGGCGGAGGCAAGAGAACGATCTCGCGACTTTTCTGCGCTCTTCCTCTCCTCTTCAGCTTTTCGGGCAACGGGTTCCAGCACTCGGAACAAATGTCATATTCCTTGCCGTCAATCTCTTTTTCGGGCCACAGCAGAATCTTAGCCGCTCACCTGTGGGTTCGCATCGCAACGTCGTTCGATCGGTCTGCTTGCGGCGCGGCAGGTGTCAGCAAGATGAAATGCTCCCTGCCGATCGATGGCAGCTCGCTTAGAGGAAAATTAGCAGCGCCGTTTTTTCGCAAAGCCTTTCATTTCCTTTTATGGGCCGATCCCGGAAGCGTCTCCGGTCAAGGTGCAGTTGCTATACTCAGTTCCGGAGACTCGGAATGAGTCCGGCGGGAGAACTGCAGCAGTTCAGGGAGGCCGTCGAGCGACTGGAACGCCAGGCGGCCGAGCACAAACGCATCTGGGAACGCCTCGCCGCTCGCGACGCCGTCACACAAGCCTTGGCTCGCTCCGCTTCCCTGGCGGACGCCGCGCCCCTCATTCTGCAGGCCATCTGTGAAAGCCTCGGCTGGCAGATGGGCGCCTTATGGACCACCGATCCGCACGCCGGTGTATTGCGTTGTGTTGAAACCTGGGATGGCCCTTCCGGCAACATCCCGCAATTCGAAGCCATAACCCGGCAGTCGACATTCCCGCCCGGAATCGGTATTCCCGGCCGCGTATGGTCGACCCGCCAGTCGTGCTGGATCCCTGACGTGACTCGGGACGCCAATTTCCCGCGCGCTCCGGTCGCGGCGAAAGAAGGGCTTCGTGCCTCCTTTGGCTTCCCCATCCTGCTGGGCGATGCGGTGCTTGGGGTCATGGAGTTCTTTAGCCGTGAAATCCGGCAGCCCGACGACGAACTGCTTCGCATGCTCGGCGCTATGGGCAGTCAGATCGGCCAGTTCATCGAGCGCAAGCGCGCCGAAGACGTGCTGGACCGATTCTTCAGCATGTCCCTGGACATGCTGTGCATCGCCGGCTTCGATGGATACTTCAAGCGTCTCAATCCCGCTTGGGAGCGAACACTGGGTTACACGGTTGCCGAGTTGACGGCAGCGCCGTTCCTTGATTTCGTGCATCCGGAAGATCGCCACGCGACCGTTGCCGCAACACAAAAGATCTCAGCGGGATTTGACGTCATCTCCTTCGAGAACCGTTACCGGTGCCGCGACGGCTCCTGGAAATGGCTGCTGTGGACCGCTACTCCGCTCCAAAGCCAACAGCTCATCTACGCTGCTGCGCGGGATATTACCGAGCGCAAGCTCGCCGAGGATAAGATCCGCGGGCTGAAGGAGACCGCCGAATCCGCCAGCCGCGCCAAGAGCGATTTCCTGGCCCGCATGAGCCATGAGATCCGCACGCCCATGAACGCGATCATCGGCATGGCGGATCTGCTCTGGGAGACGCCGCTGAATCCCGACCAGCGCGAATACGTTCGTATCTTTCGCCGGGCAGGCAGCACGCTCCTGAACCTCATCAATGACATTCTGGATCTCTCCAAGATCGAATCCGGCCACATGCAGCTTGAGGAAATCGATTTTGATCTCGCCGAGATTCTCGAAAAAGCGTGCGAGATCATGGCGGTCCGTGCCCATGAGAAAGGTCTCGAGCTGGCTTGGCGGATGAAGCCTGATGTCCCGACGAACGTTACCGGCGACCCCGACCGCCTGCGTCAGGTGCTGATCAATCTCGCGGGGAACGCCATCAAGTTCACGGACCGCGGCGAGGTAGTAGTGCTCGTCGAGCGCGACCCCACGGGCTCGGAACCAGGGTTGCTGCGGTTCTCCGTTTCCGACACCGGCGTTGGCGTCCCGGAGGATGTGCGCGCCAGAATCTTCGAGAGCTTCGTGCAGGCGGACACCTCGACCACACGAAAGTACGGCGGGACCGGTCTGGGACTCTCGATCGCCAAGCATTTTGTGGAACTGATGAACGGGCGTATTTGGGTCGAAAGTGCCCCGGGCCAGGGAAGCACGTTTCATTTCACCGCGAATTTCGGCACGCACGCGGAACCAAAACCGGCAATACCCGCGCCCATTGATCTGAAAGGTCTGCGCACTCTGGTGGTTGATGACAACGCCACCAATCGCCTCATTCTGCGTGAAATGTTGGCTGGATGGGGCGCCTCCATAGAGGAGGCCGACGGCGGCGAACGCGGCCTCGCGGCGCTAGAGCGTGCGGAGCGGGAGGGTGCTCGCTTTGAACTTGTTTTGCTCGATTCCCGCATGCCGGGCATGGACGGCTTCCAGCTTGGTGAACTGATCCAAAAGCATCCCGGCCTCGCCAACACGACCGTTCTCATGCTGAGTTCAGACAACCGGAGCGGCGACGCCGCACGGTGCCGTGGGCTTGGCATCTCCGCATATCTGGTGAAGCCAGTCCGGCGTTCGGATTTGCTTGCGGTCGTCCAAACAACGCTGGGAATGTCTCGTGCGACGGACGAGAAAATGCCGGAACCATCGGCGACCGATCCGGCGACCAAGCCGCTCCGCATTCTGCTGGCCGAGGATTCGGAAGACAATCTGTTTCTCATCCGGTCATACCTCCGGGACACTCCACACCGCGTGGACGAGGCCGTTAATGGCGAGGTCGCTCTTCACAGGTTCCAGTCCGCGCCCTACGATCTGGTGCTTATGGACCTTGAGATGCCGGTCATGGATGGGCGTTCTTCGGTCCGCACGATCCGCGAGTGGGAGCGCCAGCGCGGCCTGAAGCCCACTCCGATTCTCGCGCTGACAGCTCATGCGCTCCCGGAGGACGCTCGGAAGAGCCTGGATGCAGGCTGTAACGGACACCTCACGAAGCCCATTCTCAAGAAAACGCTGCTGGAGGCGGTCCGGCAGGTTTCTGCCGGCCAGGTACCCAGCCAGCAGCCGTATGAAAGTGAAATTGTGGTGCCGGATGTCCGTCTGCGCCCGTTGATCGCAGGCTATGTCTGCAGCCGGCGGCGGGATGTTGCGACCATCCTGGCTGCGCTCGAAAGTTCAGATTTCGAAACCATTCGCTCGCTGGCCCACAAAATGAAGGGAACGGGCACTGCTTACGGGTTTGCCAGAATTACGGAAATTGGCGCCACGCTCGAACAAAGCGTTGCGAGCGCAAACACCGAAGGTATCCGCAATCAAACAGGAGAACTCGAGCGCTACCTGAATGAGGTCAGCCTTCCAGATGCTTGATGAGCAGAACCTCGTTGCCTTTTTCGTTATAAATCAGCTCGTCCACCATTCGCCTGGTCATCAAAATGCCAAAGCCGCCTGGCCGGAGTCCGAGCTGACCACGCACCTCCGCATGCGCGAAAGGATCATCCGGAGCGTTTGCAACAGCCGCGTGCGACAAAGCCTCGAACGAAAACCCTTCGCCAGGATCACGAACGTGGTAGATGATGGCGCGCTTGGTCCGCACGAACGAGACGTTCACGTTCTTTTTCGGATCCAGCTTGCCCCCGTGTTCGATGGCATTCAACAGCAGTTCCCGGAAAGCTGTGGCGATATCCTCTTGCTCCTCCGCCGGAAGATCCATTCCCAATTCGCGGAGAAACTGCAGAATCCGATCGGCCGTTTCGAATTTACAACACAGACGTAGCGCAATCCAATCGGGCTTGGCGGACAACACTTCGATGTCATCCCGCCAGTCCGGGGCGCAGAGCGTTTGCGTGACTATTTCCACAACTGCAGACGTGGAAAACGGCTTGCTGAAGTAGCTGAATGCGTGCTCGCGGATCGAGCGGATTAGATTCACGGGCGTGTTTTCAGCAGTCATCACCACAACCCTCGTTTCCGGGCGTGCTTCGCCGATGCGGCGCAGCAATTCAAGCCCGTCCAGTTTTGGCATCCGCACGTCGGTCAGGACTAGATCGTAACGCCGCTCCTCAAGCCGCGATAACGCTTCGAGACCATCATAGGCATCATCGATCGAGCAGGTCGCGGGCGGAAGCACCGCTTTCAACAGTTTGTGGATGTCGGGATCGTCATCCACGACCAGAATCGTCTTCGCTACGGTCATGAGACAGGAGAAAGCGTATCACGTCACGGCGCCGGCGGCGAGCCTCCTGTCCAAGTCTCCTGTCCAAGTCTGTCTAAGTCTCGCGTAGGCAGGATAGGCTCATACGAGCGACCATGACCGGTTACTGGTTCTGTCTAAACTACCTCGCCGTGCATGATAACGATGGTGAACTTGCGGGACTTGTCCGCCAAAGTGACACCCGATCACGCCCGTCTTTCCACGCTCGTTGAGTTTCCTGAGCTAGCCGGCGCACTTCCGGAATCGCAGCCTCTACCTGACAACTTCGAAAAGTCTTTTCTGGCGATCGGGATTACGCGCATTCGCCGAGGTCTGCTTGATGTAACCATGATCCTGCAGGACAGCAGCTATTTCTTCAGCCTGCGCAATGGCGCCGCAACCATCAATGCAGTGCGCTTTGCCTCCTCGTTTTTCGGTAAGGCTCAATTCGTGCCTGTGGCGTCTCGGAAGCAGGGCGAAAGCTACGTTTTCTGGCAGTCGCTGCAGGGCCAGTATTATCAGCCACTCAATCCGCCGCACCGTGAGCTACAGAAATTGGGACGCGCTGAAAGCCAGCAGGCTCCAGAGCGAGATCTGCCGGCTGGAGCAGACCGCCACGATTACTGAATGAACGAGCGGCTTCGAGCTTCGCGTGAAATCAGATGGGACCGATGGCGTCCCCGTGGCCGTTGAAATCAATCTTCGTGAAGGGGGACCCTGGAGGGCTGTCGCCCCCGCAGACGGGCAGACGCATGCGTGGATTCTGGAGAAGGGTTTTGCCACTTACCACCCTTCGCCCTGAAGTTAGGCTCAGCGCCTCGTAACTCGATCCACGAATGCGGAGCCTGCTGCTGGCCCGAAGACGGCGGTATCCCTCCGGCAGCTACCCGTTCTTCCTGGCCTTGAGGCTCCCTGCTCATAATATCTCCTGTCGTGCCGCACCCGACTGTGTACGGGCCGTACCAAACCAATGCGGCCCCTACCCTTAAACAAGTGGTGGCCCGGCAGAAAAGTCCAAAAAATTGCCGCTTGTTTGGGTAGGTCTATTTGCAAGACCTAGCTCGACTCGTCCGCATCAATATACAACAGGCTGCGTCGCGCTTCCGGAATCGCCTCTTGCGGTCGAATCACCAGGGCGCGGAGCTTACTTTGGGAGGCGCTGTGACCTGCGCAGATGATCGAGGATGGATTGTTCGCGTTCGCGCGATGCAAGTGCGATAGACGATGTCATGAACCTACTCCCTTCCGGCGAGAGGCTGATTGCTTCCCGCTCGGGGAGCGGAGGCGCTCGCGGCGTGGAGCTGTCAAGGGCCGGCGGCAGCCGGGTGAAACGCACGCTTGACGGCGAGCACCACGAGCGCAGACTGGGAAGAGACGGAGGCTCTACGAATTTGAAGCGAATCAGTCGGTACCGACGTAGAACAGCGTGAATTCCGGCGAGGGGGGCCCGTACGGTGAGTTACGAGGCGACCACGGCAGCGTTGAATCGTAGCCTGAGATGGTTCCGAAGCATCCGTGGAGCGCCTTGTACTGGTTTCGTCGGGCGTCAGATCCGCGGAATGGGCGTTTGCCGGACGACTGCCCAAATGTCGCCAGCAGCACAACTGTCGCCAGAACGATGGAAAAATTCGCGACTGAGAACGGGTCGAGGTCGGCGGCAAACCTGACCCGAACTCGTCTGGCCCAGTCTGGCCCCCTTGACCAGGAGCCGGCGATGTTGCAAAGTAAGGAGACCAACATCCGTTGGCGGGAGGCTGCACGATGAAATGCGCCCTGGTTTTCACCGCTGTTTTTGCTTCTATCCTGATGGCCGCTGATGTCAGCGGCACCTGGAAAGGCACCGCCGAAACCCAGTTCGGGACCGTCGAGCGGACCTTCGTGTTCAAAGTAGATGGCAACACACTCACCGGCGAAACATCCAGCGACCGATTCGGCAAATCCGCCATCGAGGACGGCAAGATTGACGGCAACAACCTGTCGTTCACAATCACCGTGAGCCTTCAGGGCAATGAAGCCA
>QHXW01000383.1 GCA_003223115.1 Acidobacteriota bacterium | reverse complement strand
TACAACGATGGCTACTCAGAAAACCTCTTCAGCTTCGCGAACAATATCAACACCGTTGACGGCGGCTCGCACTTGACCGGCTTTCGCAGCGCACTCACGCGCACCATCAATTTCTATGGCCAGCAGGCCGGCCTGTTCAAAGACGTCAAAGAGAACCTCACCGGCGATGACGTCCGAGAAGGTCTCACGGCAGTGATCAGCGTCAAGCTGCCGCAGCCCCAGTTCGAAGGGCAGACCAAGGGCAAACTGAACAGCGACATTCAGGGCAAGATGGTGGAGTTCTTGAACGATAAACTCGGCGAGTACTTCGATAAGAACTCGGCCGTAATGCGCAAGATCGTATCCAAGTGCATCGATGCCTCGCGCGCCCGTGAAGCCGCACGTAAGGCACGGGATCTGACGCGGCGTAAGGGTGCGCTCGATTCCGGCGGCCTTCCCGGCAAGCTGGCCGACTGCCAGGAAAAAGATCCGGAGCGTTGCGAACTGTTCATCGTCGAGGGTGAATCCGCCGGCGGCACGGCCAAACAGGGGCGCGACCGGCGCTTCCAGGCCATCCTCCCGCTCAAGGGCAAGATTCTGAATGTGGAGAAGGCGCGCTACGACCGCATGCTGGGCCACGAGGAAATCCGCGCGCTCATCACCGCCATCGGTACCGGCATTGGCAAAGACGATTTCGACGTCACCAAACTGCGCTACGCCAAGATCATCATCATGACCGACGCCGATGTTGACGGCTCTCACATCCGCACCTTGCTGCTGACCTTCTTTTTCCGGCATATGCAAGACCTGATTTCGCGCGGGAATGTCTTTATTGCGCAGCCGCCGCTCTACCGCATCAAAAAGGGCAAGAACGAAAAATACATTAAGGACGAAAAGGAATTCACGCGCGAGATCATGCGCCGCGCCACCGAAAATCTGATCCTCGAGTTTGGTACCAACGGCAAGGCACCGAGAAGCAAGATTGAAGCCGCGGAACTGCGGAATTTTCTCCTGAGTCTGGATGAGTACGAGCAGATTTTCAACAAAGTGGAACGCAAGCTGCGCGACGCGCGCGTGGTTGAAGTGCTGTCGAACGCCACACTGCACATCGATACCAAGACCGATTTCGGCGAGCGCGCGAATCTCGAGGAGCTTTTGAAGGCGCTAAAGACGGTACAGTTGAAGCCGGAGCTGAAGCAGGATGAAGAGCACTCGGCCTGGGCGGTCATCTATCAGGATTCGACCAACGCGCAGCGCGAGATTGGTCTGGAGCTGGCGGCGCGTCCCGAATACAAGCGGCTGCGTACCCTCTCGAAACAGATTGCGCGGTATAATGAGCCTCCGTTCACGGTGGTGAAGAACGAGCAGCGTGAGGGTCAGACCAACTGGCGCGACCTGCTGTCCTATGTCAAAAACGAAGGCAAGAAGGATTCGTCAGTCCAGCGCTACAAAGGCCTGGGCGAGATGAACGCCGAGCAGCTAGCAGAGACCACCATGAACCCGGAGAAGCGCACCCTGCTAAAAGTGCGTTTGGAAGATGCCGTCGAGAGCGAAGAGATTTTCTCCACGCTCATGGGCGAAGATGTCGAGAGCCGCCGAAAGTTCATCGAAGAGAACGCGCTCGAAGCCAAGAACCTGGACGTGTAATAGCGCTTAATTGCGCCGGGTCTGGTAGCCCTGGCAAGCGCCAATGCCGAGTTCCGCGGTTCGTGACGCCTGCCAACCTACCGCTCTCGGAACACTCGATCAGCACAAAGTTGATGATTGCTGTCGCCGCGATCGCGGCCAGGTTCGCGATCACCACTGGCGCTCCGAAATAACCCACCAGCACGCGCATCCAGATCAGGTTCGAGAGCATGGAGGTCACACTGCTGGCCAAGTGGAAACGCGCCGGGCGCGCGAGCACCGATCGCCGATTGTGCGATGAGTGTGTGCGTTCCCGCCAGGTCCAGCGCTCGTGCCAGACAAAATTGTGCAGCACCGCCGCCTCGACAGCCAGGGCCGTCGCCGCCCGATAACCGAAGACGAGCCTTTTCGTGAGCGCTGCAAGCACCGACAGTTGCACCGCAATTCCGACAACACCCACGGCATTGAACTTCAGCCAGCGGGCCCCCAGCGCGCAGCTGGAAACGTCTGTCACCTCGGTCGCTGTATCCGGCATGGGATTTTGATGCCCGCGTCACCTATTCGGCTACTGTCTCGGCGCGGTAGAGATGCACGGTGTGTTTGACAATCGCCTGGATGAGCACGGCCGCCATTGCGGCGATGCCGATGATGCCGCCCACGTCGAAGAGTAAGTATGTCTTTCCCGCGATGGTGGCCATCGGATGCGCCAGCAGCGCGATGTTGCCGATCATCAGCAGCAGGCGCAGCTCCGTCGGTCCGAATTTCCAAAACGAAAGATGGAAATGGCCCAGTGTATACGTGGCCAGGTGCACCTCGATACTCAGCAGCAGATAAGCTACCAATAATCCGGCTGCCACGCGCTCGCTCATGTATCCCGAGAACGCCAGTCCGCCCAGGAGGAACATGGATCCGCAGGCGTCCAGGATGTGATCGATATAGAAGCCGTAGCGCGGCCGCTGGCAGTTGCGAACGCGTGCCAGTGTGCCGTCCAGGCTGTCGCCGAACCAGTTGAGCACCAGGAACGCGATGACAACCAGCAGCCACGCCGCGCTGGAGCGCGATTGCCAGTAGGCCAGGCCCGCGCCGATGAGCGATAGAAAACCGAGCGCGGTCAGATGATCCGAATTCATCCAGCCGGGCAGGCGCTCAGCCATCCAGATGAGAACTCTTTTTTCCAACGGTGCGAGAAAACTAGTGTGAGTGCGGGTCGCGTTTTGAAATTGGGCCATGGGCACATGGGTGCCTCCTCAGTCTGCCTGTACGTAGCACGTCGATCACCGTTCCGCGCTTTACATATCTTTACGGAGGCCTACGGCCGGTGCCAAGACTTTCTGACACTGACAGCAGAGTCTGGCAGGCGAGCGCAAACTGACCAAAGTCATGATCGGCACACGACTCCGGCCTCCGAATCTCCCGAACTCTAGCCCTTCGCCGAGACTCTGCTAGATTGTAAGGAGCGGTATGAAAATTGCATTGTCGGCAGCCTCGATCCTGTGTCTGGTTTTCACGAGTTCACTCCTCGCGCAGCAGCAGCCCGGCTTGTCGAACGAGTGGGACGTCCATAAAACGCTCGAGGCCATGGCACACCACCTGGAGCAGATCGCTCCGCTTGTCGATCAGGCAAACCCGCGGGAGTGGGTGGCTAACGGCGCGCCTGAAACGTACATCGCGCAATGGAACTCCTGCCGCAGTGGTTTGAAGGCGGTGGTCTACGATCTGCGCAAACTCAGCCGCAATCCGGAAAAACTCACGGATTCACTCGAAGCGCTGTTCCGCGTGCGCGCCCTCGAATCGTTGCTGGGTTCTTTCAGCGACGGCCTGCGCAAGTATCACAACCCGCCGATGGCCGACATGCTCAACGCGGTGATCGCGCAAAACGGCGCTCACCGCGACCGGCTGCAGCAATATGTGTTGGAGCTTGCCGCCGAGAAGGAACAGGCTTTCCGAGTGGCTGATGAAGAAGCGCAGCGCTGCCGGGGCTCAATTGCACGCCAGCCTTCACGCGACCGGGTGACGCCGGTGAAACCAGGGAGAAACTAGTGGTGTTTTCGTGCAGCATCTGCGAGCAGGAATCAATCACCTCTGCGAACGCTGCGGCTGCTGTAGTGATTGCTGCGATTGTGAGGTGCCGCTGGATGAGCCTGAAATTTCGCATCTGCACGTGGAAACCATTCTTGTGGAGCAGACTACGATCGAAGAGCTGAGTGTGCCTGAGGAAGCCTCGGTCCCGGAACAGACACCGGTTGCTGCTCCGGATTTGACCAGATTTCATTCCGTACTGCGCCCGGCGCCCGACGAAGCGGCGAAAGAACCTTTCCCGGGCTCCGGCAACAATTCACGTTTCTAGGCGCTCCTCCGCCGGCTTGAGATCTTGCGTGCCCTTCGTTCGGAAATCAACATCGTGAACCGGATATTTCTACAAAGTGGTTTGGAGAGTAGGCTTGTTACCCGCTCAATGGTAGCCAAGAGTTCCGCGGTCTTGAAGGGCTTGGCGATGTAGTCATCCATGCCCGCCTTGAGGCACCGATTCTCATCACCCTTGAGGGCATGAACGGTCAGGGCGACGATCGGAATGTGGCCTCCGTTCTGCGCCTCGAGCGACCGGATGGCGGCAGTGCACTCGCGCCCATCCATTTGCGGCATCTGCACGTCCATCAGGATCCAGTTGAATTGGCCGGTCCTCCAACGTTGCAGAGCTTCCTCCTCGTCTTCGGCCGCGGCCACGTGATCGCTTTTGGTTTCGAGCAACCTTGCGATTGATCGCATTGTCCTCGGCCAGCAGAATCTTCAGATATCCGGAGGGCTGCCCATTTGTCAGCTTCCGGTATTGTGACGGAGGAGTTATATACGCGACGCCGCTTGCGAGCCCGAATGGCACCTCCAGATGAAATGTACTGCCGTAACCCGTTTCACTCTCCACCGAGATGGTGCTACGCATCAGCGTCACCAGCCGCAGACAGATGCTCAGACCCAGTCCGGTCCCTCCATATTCGCGCGTCACCGATCCATCAGCCTGGCGGAACGGTTCGAAGACCACGTTCAGCTTTTCGCGCGGAATCCCGATGCCCTGTATCCGAAATGGAGACCCGCAGCGAGACTACGGCGTCACGCGTTGAGGAGACCCAGGTCTTGATCTCGACCGAACCGGCGCTTGTGAATTTGATTGGATTATATTATTTAGCAAATTGAGGATTACCTGACGCAGGCGGCGATGATCGCCGTACAGACCGTCCGGCACATCGCGATCGGTATCCACGTTGAGCTTCAGTCCCTTCGATTCAGCCTCCATCGCGAGCGCGGCCAACGGCCCGGCCCAGGCACCGCCGCACGGAGAAATCGACGGGTTGGAGTTGGAGGTCCAGGTGGCCCGCCTCGACTTTCGAGAAATCCGGAATGTCGTTGAGCAAAATCAGAAGAGACTCCGCCGATTGCTGCGCTCCGGTGATAAATTCGCTCTGCTCGGGCGATAAGCTCGTGTTCTGCGCCAACTCGATTATTCGCAGAATGCCGTTCATCGGCGTGCGGATTTCATGGCTCATGTTCGCCAGAAACTCGCTCTTGACCCGCGTGGCTCCCTCGGCCTCATGAAGCGCGCGCCCCAGTTCCTCGTTTTTGCCGCGGAGCTCTTCCGTCTGCCCTCGTACACGCCGCCGCGATAAAGCCACCCAGGCGAGTACCGCCATGACAATTCCGCCCAGGAAACTCGCAAACCAGAGGGCGTCCACCATCAGGCGCGCCGTAACACCACAATGTCCTCTGGCGATCTCAGCAGAACGTGGAACGATTCCGGCTCGTTCCAGAGGCCGCCCGCTTCAATGAGGCAGATTCCGGTGACCTCGAGTAGACTGCCATCGCGCAGAGAGTGCAGCACGTCACGTCCGGGCTCGATTTGAGCCTGAAACACACGGCTTCCCTGCTTGAGAGTCAGCAACTGTGTCTCGCCTGAACGTGAACGCGTAAGCAGTTCGGGCTTCGATGCGGATCAGGTTGGCGTTTTGATCTCTCCCCAGGATCTCATCCGCCGTCGTCAGGAGAGATTTTGCCGGCTCTTCGTGCCCCATGCGGCGCACGCTCGAGTCCTCGAGCACCGGTGCGTATTGGCCGATCTCCGGAAACCCCAGCGCTTCGATCCGGTTTCCGGATGAAAGTTCGAGCTTCTGCTCAGTGATGATCCGTAGGCCTTGGGCCCCGTCGCGAACAAAGCGGACACATTCGGACCGTCACGGCTGCTGGTACGTGACCGTTCCCCGCACCCGGATTCGATGACCCACGGCGCCCCGCGTGGTGAACTGCAGGAGCTGTTCCGTGGTGCGTAACGGAACTTCCGAAAAATCCGGCGCGGGCTTTTCAATTCAACTGCGACATCAGCCAGGTCCTGGACGTAAATGATCGGGCCCGTTAACTTATAACTTAACTGGCGCTTCTTGTTGAACTTTCCTCCACACACGCCGCGCAGCCGGACGGCAGTGTCTACCAGGTGATCGGCTTCTCGCGAGCCGGGCGGATACGGGAGCGACACCCGCAAACGGCCGCTGCCAGTGACCAGCGATAGAGCAAGCTCCTGATTCCAAACGTACCTGGAATGCACTACGCCTTCGACTTCTACCAAACTGGCTGTCTTCGACGCTCGAAACCAGGTCTTCGAATCTGACTTGAAGGGGCGGCCTGAATATCGAACCCTTCCCGAGCGACCGAATTTGAGTGGACTGAACTACCGGCGCAAATTCTCCCGGATCCGGGACACCGGTGATCCCGACCCGTTCGCCGCGGCTGAAACCGGGCGAGCCGAACCAACATCCACGTAGTTTCCGCCCGACGAGTCCTGGACGAACAGATTTGGGGGAGCCGGTCGTTGGAAGGTCACTACACCTTCGATGCGCACCGCGCGCTTCCTCGAGGCTTCAGCGGGGGTGAGGTTCCGGATTTCGTCAACTCGCGTCAGTAGCGGCGGCTGGCTTGGGGCTATTCCCGCCGCCGAGAACAGCAACGTCATGAGCCGAAGCCACACCACGACGTGCCCGGCGCGTTTCTGACAAATTGAGCTAACTAATAATTTCGTTCGCGATTTCCATGGAAGAGTCGAGAAATAATACGTACAAGGCACTTGGAACCAAATCGGCAGTTTTGGGGAAATACTGAGGTACCGTTAGCAGAACAGGCTTGGCGAACCGGATAAGGCAGCGGCTAGTGCGGCGGACTTGCCGGCGGGGGTGGCGGCGGCACGCCGGGCTGAGGCTGTCTTGGCGTGACCGGTTGTGGCTGGCCGGTTCCCGGTGCAGTCTGGCCCCCGAAACCGGCTCCAATGCCACCGCCGAACCCGGAACCCACTCCGCTACCAAACCCTGCTCCTACACCTATAAAACCAGAGGTGCCGGATGAAGGTAGCTGCTGGCCGGGACCCCTGCCGAAACCGCCGCCCGGAGCTATTCCACCAAAGCCCCCTTGACCGCCGAAGCCGGGCTGCGCACCCACACCCGCTCCGCCAAAACCCGCGCCCATCTGCCCGCCGGCGCCAGGGCTCTGTCCGGGGCCAATCTGTCCGCCTTCAGCTTGCTGCAAGCGCGGATCTCCAGCCCCCATGCCTGCTGCGAACTGGCCGGCTCCTGTGCGGTCCTTAGCGAAATCGTAGATGAACTCCCACTCGTTGTACTTGTCGCGCTCGTTATAAATCTTGATGCTGTCGCTCTCCGCGGTAGAGGCCACACCGGCGATGCCGCCGTTTACCCCGGGCATTGATCCCGGATAGGGACGCGGCCTCGTCAGTAGATTCCGGATCATGTCGGCAGCTTGGTTCGATCCTCCCGCCTGATCTACCGAAACCGGGTTCGCTCCACCGGCTCCTTGTCCCGAGGTATCGGTTTGTCCCAGGCCCGGCTGCTGTGGCGTGATCCCTGGAAACTGGTTCGCGGGAATGCCTGGAAACGCTGACACCGGAGCGGTGGGAACTCCCAGCGGAAGCCCTGGCTGCTGTCCCGGCTGCGGAACGGGCTGCTGCGACGGGTCGTTGGGAAGCCCAACGGCCTGCGGTCCGGCCTGCTCGGCTGGCGGCTGCAATTGACCAGCAATCATGCCTGCACTGGCGCCGTCTGTCCCCGGAAACGGCAGCCCGCCTTCGCTTGGTCTCCGCGGCGGCAATCCGCCCTGCCGGCGGGCATCAGACCCCAGACCCGCACCCACCTGCGGCCCTTCCGTGATGAAGTTGCTGTGGGTTTCTTCAGTTTTGTTCGGGTCCTTGGGCTTGCGCGTGATCGAGTCGGTGAGAATCCCGCCCGGCCCGACGTGGATGAGGCGCCATTCCGCCTTACCGGTCATGGGGTCGGCGTACCGCCGGCGCAGGAAGCGCATGTTGTTGGTGCTCTCCAACTGCTCGATGGAGGCCGGATATTGTTTGAACTTACGGAAGTAAAGCTGGATAGCGCGCTGATACTGCTCGCCGCGCTCGATCAGCAATTGTTCTTTGTCACGCTGGGCCTCGAAGGCCACGCGGGGCATCGCCACGTAGAGCATCAGGGCCAACGCTGCAGCCATGGCGAAGATCAATAACAGCGCGAAACCGGATTCAGACGAGCGACGGTTCCGTGCTTTTGCGTCAAGGTCTCTCGCGTTTCGCGCCGTGATGGCTCCGTCTGCCACTCTTCCAAGTCTCCCACGATTCGGCCCCGGCCGTCCGGCGCTCGTTCCAGGCGGCCACACTACGCGCCCGATCATCCTGCCGTTTCTTCCTGTAACGGAATGGTCTGCGTGTTGTTGAACTGCATGTCTTCCACGATCGCCGAATTCACACCGATTCGAACCACTTTGTAGCGCCGCTTCAACAATTCACCTTCGGCGGCTACCAGAATGTCATCGCCATCCAGAAAGAAGGCGCGCTTCCTGCCGTCAGCCCGTTGAGCGATATAGCCGTAATACTTCAAAGTGATGGGCGGAGGCGGCGGAGTGACCGGCCCCGGCGGCGGCATGTGCTGTGGGTTTTCCGTGGCGATGTCCGGCGCTTTGGGAATAATTTTGCTGGGCTCCTTGATCGCTGGAATTTCCGACGGGCCAAACTGAAACACGTTGCGGGCGCCGCCCTGCGGCTCAACCGACTGCACCTTGACTAACAGGTCCAAGCGCAGCCGGGGATCAATCGAACTGGGATCAATAGGCCCCTTCTGCTTGTACGGCGGGCGAAATTCCTGTGTCGAGCCGCGGCGGCCGGAAGCGGCGGTCTTCGACACGGCCGCGGGCTGTGCGATCAATTCAGGCGGCACAATTGCGTACGGAACTCGCGACGGCTTGGTCCGCGGTTCACTCCCCGGATTCCCGGAGAACACGTTCCGGTACAGCAGAAATGCCGCCACCAGCAGCAATCCGCCCAAAAGCGCGATTTTCTTGGGTTCGACGCCGACCTTCATGACTTGCGGCGAGCCTCGTCGCGGATGAACGTGTCCAGCTTGACGTTTACGCCCAAAATGCCGCTCGGCTGCGGCGAAGCGTGCAAGGTCTCGATGATCAGAAAGCGCGGCGAACGATCCAGCAAATTCACGAACTTCGTCAGGTTGGCGTAACTGCCCTCGAAGTTCGCCGAAATCGTCAGTTGCTGGAGCGTGTCGCTGCCTTCCACCGGCTCGAGCGCCAAGGCCGATTCTTTAGGCTTCATGCCGGCATCCAACGCCATTTTGTTAATCTCGCCAATCAGCGTGGAAAACGCGGTGCGGCGGCTCATGGTGGATTGCTCGAGGAACGTGTCGCCTTCGGCTCTGGCTTGTTGCACTTTTCCCACCAGGCTCTTCGTGCGCTCGAGGCGCTGCAGTTGTTGAGTGAGCTGCCGCTGCCGGTTCTCCAGCTCGCGCGCCAGGTCCTCGGGTGATCCGCCCCAGGGATGAAACACGAAGGCCGCCGCCACAACGTTGGCGAGCAGCATGACGCCCAGGGCCAGCCGCACCACGAAGCGGCGATTCTTCAACTGCGCGCGCAGATCAAAGTTTCTGGCCATAGTTCACACTCACGCGGTAGCGATAGAGAGGGTCATTCTGCGATGGCGTCGCAATGTTGTATACAGTCGTCGCGCCGAAAACTTCGGAAGATTCCAAACGCGTTAGCAGATCCACCACCGGTGTAACCGACTCGGCGCCCACCGTCATCTCCAGATACACCTGACTTTCGGAAACCACCTGCGGGCGAATATTAATGATGCGCACGTTGGGCGGCAGCTCTTTCTCGAGATCGGCAAACACCTTCGTCCAGCTAATGCCTTTCCGAAACAGCAGCGTGTTGAGGAACAGGCTGCGCTCCAGCACTTCGGCATTCTCAGGTCGCCGCAGAACCGCTTCCAGGCGCGTCTGGTCCTTTGCGGTCCGCTGGATCTGCTGTTCGGACAGGTCGATCAGACGCCGCGTGTCGGCCGAGCGCTTGCGGTCCTGCACCGCGAGTGAAATCAGTAATGCCAGGGAAAACAACAGCAGCACACCCACCAGGCCCGAGGCGAATAGAATCGGCCGGTCCTTGCGAAACGGCTGGCTGGCCAGATTGATCGGAAATTTCATGATTCAGCCTGCAAGTGACTCCAGATATCCCAGCAAGCCGACATTGCTATCGGTCGGGATACCAAGCGCGGAGCGTGGCACCGCGACTGGAACATTCAACTCCGTCTCAAAACGCACGCGAGCCTCGGCCTCCAGTCCACCGAAGCCCGCCAGCAGCAGCTTGACGGCCTTTTCGCCGAAGTTGTCTTCCAGATACACGAAGGTCGGATAAAGATCCGACGCGATCTCCGCGGTCCCGACTTCACTGAGTTCAAGCGAACGCACCAGCTTCACTGCGCCGCGCACCAGCGCCATGATGGTCAGGATGCGCCCGCTCAACTTCGCCATCACGATGACGTCTTTCTCTTCCACCAGGTCGAGCGCAGCAAGCGCCGACGTGGTTACAAAACCCGGCTCGATGCCGGCCGCGCGGAAGGGCGCTTCATAGCGCACCACAATTTCGAGTGGCACTACCGCAACCACTACATCGTATCTCTTGCCATTTTCGGCGTCGGCTTGCGGAAAATAATTGAGAGCCGCCGATTCCACGTCGTAAGGCACGCTCTTCTTCATGCGAAAACGAATGAGCGAGAGCTGCTCTTTGGGATCAGTGGGAAAGTCGACGAAATCCAGGACCGAGACCCGCGCGCACAGATCAGGGAGGATCAATGCGGCGTCGCGTCGCTTGCGGCTGCCATTTGGCGGAGCCAGAGACCTCACAATTGCGGCGAGCTTTTCCGGTTCGAGAATGTTATCGCGCAGGGGCGACACCGAGATCACACCGGGCTCGAGCGCGCGGAAATCGAGTTCAGGTGTCTTACCGGTGCGCGCCACGGCGATGCCGGCTTCTGAAAGCTCGAAGGCCAGCGTCGGCGGCGGGTCTCCCCAAAGTGACGAGATGGTGCTCAAAAGACTCATACCGCCACTGAGCCGCGACCGTGAGCGAGCGGAGTAGTCACGTCGGCTCCCTCTGAACCGCGACCGCTAGGGAGCGTCTCTTGACTCCCGTCTCCTGACTCCTGTCTCCTGACTCCTGTCTCCTCACTCCTGACTCCTGCCTTTTCTACTCAATGAACGTGACCTTGTTGATTTCCTTCAGTGTGGTCACGCCTTTTTTTACTTTGGCGAGCGCTGCTTCGCGCAAGAAGATCATGCCTTCTTCCCGGGCCACGCGCTTGATTTCAGACGTCGGCCGCTTCGCCAGAATCATTTCGCGGATGCGCTCGGAGAGGTCCAGCAACTCATGAATGGCCGTGCGCCCGCGGAATCCCGTGCCGCCGCACTCGAAGCAGCCCGTGCCTTCGTAAAAGGGCACATCGCGCCAGTCGGCAACATTCATGCCGCTCTCCACCAGGTAGTTATCCGGATATTGGACCGACTTCTTGCAGAATTGGCAAGTTACTCGCACCAGGCGCTGCGCCAGGATGCAATTGAGTGCCGAAACGAAGTTGTAAGGCTCGACGCCGATGTTGAGAAAGCGGCCCAGCACATCCAGCACGTTGTTGGCGTGCACTGTAGTGAATACCAGGTGGCCGGTGAGCGCCGCATTGATGGCGATCTGCGCGGTCTCCTGGTCGCGGATTTCGCCCACCATGATCTTGTCCGGGTCGTGACGAAGGATGGAGCGCAGTCCGCGCGCGAAGGTCAGGCCTTTTTTCTCGTTCACCGGAATCTGCGTGATGCCCTTGATCTGGTACTCCACCGGGTCTTCGATGGTGACGATCTTGTCTTCGTCGTTCTTGATCTCCGAAAGCGCCGCGTAAAGCGTCGTCGTCTTGCCTGATCCCGTGGGCCCCGTAACCAGCACCATGCCGTATGGTTCGGTAATGTAACGGCGGAATTTTACCAGGTCCCATTCGGCGAAGCCCACAACATCGAGCGAGAGCTTGGCGAATTTTTCGCTCATCGATTCTTTGTCCAGCACACGCAGTACGGCGTCTTCACCGTAGATGGTGGGCATGATGGAGACGCGGAAATCGATCAGCCGGCCTTTGTAGCGCACCCGGAACCGGCCGTCCTGGGGCACGCGCCGCTCGGCGATATCCAGCTCGCTCATGACCTTGATGCGCGAAAGAATGGTGGAGTGCCAGTCCTTGGCGATGGGCGGCATGGCGTAGTGCAGCACGCCGTCGATACGGTACTTGATGGCCACTTCCTGATCGCGCGATTCAATGTGGATGTCACTCGCACGGCGCTCGAGCGCGTTGAAGATGGTGGTATCTACCAGCTTGATGACTGGCGCGATGTCGCTATCGGCGGCGGTGAGCTTGTCGATGGAGAGCGTCTCGTCGGCGTTCTCCTCGTCGCCCACCACATCGAGGGCAAAACCCTCGGTCACCTCTTCGAGCACACGCTGGGATTGCTCGGTCTTCTTGAGCAGCTCGGAAATCTGAGAGAGGGTGGCGACCTTGATGCGCAGCTTCTTGTTGAGCAGCAGCGCCAGCTCGTCGACCATGGTCAGATTGCGCGGGTCGGCCATGGCGATCTCAAGCGAGCCGTCCTGTGCGCTCATGGGCACGAAATTGTAGCGGAACATCAAGTCGACCGGAATCGAGCGGAACAACTCATGGTCGATGGAGGCTTCGTGCAAGTCCACATACTCGCAGCGGTAGCGCTGGGCGATGGCCTGGGCATCGGCGGTTTCGGTCAGGGGATCCAGGAGCTTTAAGCGATCGGTGGCCATTTAAGTCTCAGAAAAGACATACTTCGCCTTCTGTAAACGTTGACGCGTGCCAACCTGCCCTCGTGCAGGCCCTTTTTCCCCGGGCCGTTTCTCAGACTATGACTACCTGACTGGTCATATGGTCAAACATAAACTGGGGAGATGAAGGAGGCTATCGTTCCGGCAAGCGAGTTCAAAGCCAAATGCTTGCGCCTGCTGGACGATATCGCCGCCGAAGGCAGCAGCCTGACCATTACCAAACGCGGCCACCCGATTGCGCGCGTGGTGCCGATTGCCAAGCCAGTCAACCGGCTACGTGGAAGCTGGAAGTCCGTTGTGCGGGCGCGGGGCGACATCGTCCATTTCTCTGTCCATACAGGCGCTTGAAGCCACACGCTTCTGCCCAGGCACCGTCTCAACGCATCAGCCGAGACGCCTCCGTTCTCCCAGCAGTTTCCGAGCCGCTGTACTTAATACGGTCACGTTACAAAAACTTCTGACACAGAACACTAGCTAGAGCGGAATCCGCTGGTATCGATATTTCCAGTCTCCGCGCGCATTGCGCTCGAAAGCGTCCGCCTGGGAGATGGGTTCCACCAGGACCCGGCCGACCAAATCATCGTAGCCACGGCCCGGTGTCCCGGGTTACGATTGCTGACTGCCGACGACCGAATCATCAAGAGGGGTAAAGTGCGGCTGGGATAACGGGCTCCTGATTGCCGTCCCTCCTGGTCTGTGACTTCCAGTCAAGCCGTTTATTTCCAACATCGGCTGTCTCCCCAAAAACTGCGGCGCGGGAGGCCGGTAGTTGGCTGCGGTCGAAGTCACAGGCTGTTCAATCCGGCACCGCCGGAGGCATGGCTGACTGCTGGCTCCTGGCTTCGGACTCCTGTATCACTCACCCCCGCCTGAGCGGATAGCTCTTCTGCTCGCGCGGATCCATCCACGGCTTGGCGCCCACCACCGTAAGCGCGCCCTTCAGCATCTCCTCTTCGACATCCAGCGACCAGCCCACCGGGCAGGTGTACTGCACCCGCAGCGCCTGTGCCTGATACAGATCCAAGCGCACGTTTTCCCGCGTCGGTATGTAGAGGTTGTGCTCGGCGAAATAGCCGAACACCATCGCCGGCCCGCGTTGCCGCAGTACTTCTTTGATGCGCATGCCGATCTGCGCCAGCGGCTCGCCCTGAATGGCGACCAGCGTGAGCCGGCCCAATTGCGCGCCCAGCACTTCGACAAAGCGGCATGGATATTTGCGCGGCGTCGAGAGCTGCTTCACCAGAAATTCCTCGTCGGTGCAGACGCATTCGGAAATGCGCTTGGGAAACGGAATTGATTCCTTATAATGCCGCACCAGTTGCCGGATCCAGTTGGTGTCGCGCAGCGGATCGGGAAACGGCCGCAATCCCGCCTTCATGGGCACGTCTCGCGCCAGCTCGAGCGCGCGGTGGTAAGGGATTGGATCATCGAGCGGCAAATCTATGAGCTCGAGGCGGCTCTCAATCGGCCCGCCGATTTCTTCCAGCTTGCCGTTCGCAATCTCGAGCGCCGCCTGTGCCTGTTGATGTCCGCGGGCTTTACAGGCGGCCAGAAAATCCGTTGTTCCCTCGGGCGCCAGCGTGTACTGGTTGCCGCCACAGGCATCGGCATAAATCGCCACTGCGCCCGGAACCTTCTCTTCCAACTCCTCCATGGCAAAGCCTGGATGTGAGGCACCGTAAACTTTTCGAGGCCCAAGCTGCGGATGCGTCGGATAGTTGAACAGCAGCGCCGCCACTCGCCCGCCACGCATTACTTTGAGCACCTGGAGTTCGTAATCGGGCGGATAACTGCGCTGTGTTCGCGTCAGGTACGCGTAGCCCTGGCCAAACAGCAAGTCCACCGGCCCGTCTTCGTCGGTGATGGCCTCGTGAATGGCGCCGAAGATTTTTTCCGCCAGCTCTCTTCCGTAATCGAAGTTCGATGCGGCAATCTGAATGGGCCCCTGGTGATTGTGCGTGGCCAGCAGCACCAGATACGGCGGCGGAATGCCTAGCTCGCGCTCCACACGCTCACGCAGAATGGGCGTCGCCACGTCCAGACAATTGAGATCGTAATTGACGAAGACGATGCGCCGCGCGCCATCGAACAGCGTCAGCACGCGGGAATGCAGGCGGGCATAAGCGGCAGGTGGATCCGGCTTGTCACCGCTCGCGCAGAGGCGCGGACGGTCTGGTGTGATATCGATTTTGGCCGTGCCGGCTTTGAGATGCGCGCTAGCCGGTTGCGCACTCAAAGTTGAGGCTCTAATTAAGGGCGCGGCCGCCAGCTTGAAAAGTTCTCTGCGGCTAAAGGCGTCGTTCACGAGCCTCAGTATACGACGCCCACTTCATATGAGATGCGGCGAGGCGGGTCGATTCGGGATCGTGTGACCTTGAAGGGTATCCAATCTTAGACCCGGCTGCGTTGTTAGGTCTTCAGTTATGTTATTCGCCACCTGCAGCGTGAGAGTACCCAGGTGACCGCTGAGATTATCGCCGCACGATGATCCTGGCGAACGATGTCTCGCCGCCCGGTGCATTGAGCTGTGCCGGGTAGCTGAAGCCGGTTCTTTCAATCTTGGCTGCCTGCTCCAGTGAGAACGTCTTGTCCACTTTGTCGCCAAGACTCGAAATCACCTTGCCGCGCGAATCTTTCAGGATGATGAAAATCGAAAAGTTGTAATGTGCGCCATCGGCGGCATCGTTGTGGCGCACGGCACGCCCGCTGATGCTGAGCAGAAAGCGCCGGCTTGTATCTTTTGTGCCGAAGGGCATCAGCCTCGAATTCTTCCTTCGACTCAATCGCGCTTTCGGGTCTGGTGGTGTAGCCGCGCCGGTAGAGCACGTGCGTCCCGCGGCGCGCCACCTTCACCTCGATGTGATGATATGCCGGCACCGGCCGTGATTCAGGCTCCGGAGTGAACGTAATAGCTCGACCAACGTTGTTGCGCGCGGTCCAACAAATCGCTCAACTCGTTCAAACCGCGAAAGACCTCGCCGCCGATTTCGACCGCGGCCGTTTCCATGGCCATCAGTGCATTGGCCGCTTCGCCCTGACGCCTGCTGGTGGTGGAGGAATAAGGGCTCTGATCCCATGGCTGGGTCTGCCCCAGGCTCTGCATGACGTCGGTGCGCGAGCCGGCTTCCCTAGCGTTCGCTAGGCCCGGGTTGACGATGCCGCGGATGTCCACCGGATACACCGTGACGCCGGCGCTGTGGAACGCTTCATACGTGCTCGCGATTTCGCGCCACCCCACGCGCAATGTCTCCGATGCGGCGTCGTTGAGCACCGTCTCGTGCATCAGCGTGGGATTGAGCGGCGAAGCGTCGGCCGTCAGCCACAACACAGCTTTTTTGCCTGATACCCCCCCACAATGAACGCGCCAATTGACGGAATTGGAGCAGCGTGTTTGCCGCGCGCGTGCGGTTCGTAAAATTCGTCATCTGCCATTCGCCGCGCATCACAAAATTCGCCAGAGGTTCTTCGGGGCCGGTGGGCGCGCCCGGTGATGTTACCGAGGCTATGCCGCCCGGCGGTGCCGAGATCACTCCGGCTACCGGGGCCGGAACGCCGCCCAGAAATCCAAAGCCCGCCGGCGGGGGTGGCGCTCCTTTTTCGTGCATTAGCCGCGACGCAGCACGCGCCAGCGAGGTCTGGTCGCCGCTGAAGGGATGCAGAACGATCAATGAGTTGGCCAGCGCGTAAATCGCAATCTGCTGATCGGGACGCAGATCTTTCGATAGGAACTTCATGAGCTGCCGGCGCAGGTCGACGCGGTCTTCAAGCGAGGTATTGATCAGATCCACCAGCAGGATCACCCAGCTCCGCGCCACAGCTTGGTCCGGCGGCAGGTTCGTCAGCACGTTGGGCTCGACCGGCCGCGCCGTTTCAGCCGGCTTGCTCTGGTCCAAGATTTCGTCGACCGCGTAATTTGAACGGGCTTGCCGTCCACGCGCAATTCCGACAACTCGCGCTCGAGACCGGTAACCGGGCGGCCATGCTTGTCCATGACTGTGGTGGCGCGGGCTTTAGCCCAATGCCACTTACTTTGCTGAACGAAGTCATTTGCCGCCTTTCGGATGGTGAGCCGAAGTCGGCTCCTTACGCTTGTGTTTGGGAAACGTCGACCCTGTCCCCCAGACGGCTCGCGGATAGGATCGCTGGCGGGTTCGGTTCGGGAGTTTGCCCTGCGCCGCTCAACCCAACACTCGTTTGTATTCTGCTTCCCATTCCGTCGCATCCGGTGAGAGTGGCCAAGCGCGGCAAGGCAGTCATCACGACTGCCTGTACGCGGGAGAAGCTCAACCTTCGCGGCTCCAGATCTGCCTCGCGGGCCGCCTGCATCTGCACGCTGCGCACCAAATTATGACCGGCGATTGCCAGCAGCAGTTCCTTTTCCGCCATCTCCGGCGTCTGCGCGCTGAGACTGTGCATCCGCAAGGTCTGCTTCAGAGATCGAATGTCCAACTCGATATCCCATCGTCGGCGATACAACTCCACCAACATTTCGCGCGGCTCCTCCCGAGACGTAAGTAATCTAGCTGGAGCGCGCTCACGCCCCTCAGATCCCTCGAGGAATAGCCAAACCGCTAAACCGCTCAACGGCCGATGCTCGACGAATGAATATGTGCTATTCTTGCGCCCTGTCCTACACGCCTCCCGACTCTTCACTCCTCCTGACTCTTCACGTCGTGTCGAACGCCTGAGTTCAAGTTCATTCTTATCTTCGCTTATCTTCAGACTTCTGATCTCCTGTCTGCTGCCTCGTGACTTCCTACTCCACATCATCCAGCGATTGCCAGGTGCCGCTCGATTCGCAAGTAGCGGGATCGTCACCGCTCGTGCAGAATTCAAGCTTGATTACGGGGTGAACCTCCCAGATGGTCTCGCGTTCTCCTCCGCTGCGGCTCACATGCTCGCTGTCGAACAGAAGGTACCCCGTCACTCGCACCACGGGAGGGTTGCTGTTGTCCAGCCGGCCGGTCAGCTTGTCCAGTTTCCAGTTGGCATGTTTCAATCGCACCCGCGGCGTCATTTCGACCACCACCGAACTGCTGGACCGATCGCCTTTGTGTTCGACCAGGTTGATGTGGTAGTCGTTGTTGTCTTCGCCCGATAGCTTGCAATTACAGGTCTCCGGAGATCCCGGATGCGCGCCGATCATATAGCCAACCAGCGCGATAGGCGTGTCCTCGCCCAACTCCTCAACCACCGTACGATCCTGGCCGGTTTGCCAGGATGTCGGCCGCTCGTCTTCCACGTGCATGATTTCTTCAAACGTCCAGGACTCAATCGCTCCTGCTGGCGCATCGGTGCGGTTTTTCTTGACGTTCAATTTTGCATCTCCACCGCCGCACCCCTGGTCAGGACATTGATCGAGACTCGTGCGGCAGGCTTTGGCAGAGTGTTTCAGTGTTCTGTGCTTGGCGGGTCGTGTAGCAGCTTCCAGGTTAATTGAGGTCGAAATCAGACAGATAGGCGCCACAATTCCAACGAACAAGTTCACAATTCTGACATCCTCTTTCCGAAGTTCACAGCACTATGCCACAGTTGCGTTTGCAAGACAAGGGGGCAGAACCCGGTTAACCCACGGTTAACCCGGTTAATTCCGGGTGCTTGGAACCCCATAAATTGTAGGGGAAAATCCCCTCTTTTTCTTTCGCTACACCCCAATTTGTCGGTGCAAGGCGCGCAGCCAGGCAGTTCTTAATTTGGGATAGGCATTCCCGTAGCATTCCCGTCTGTTTGGGGACCGGCTTTTCTGAGATGGAACGCGAAGGTCGGCCAGAGAGCCGATGGGTGCAGGTTTTCTGGTAGGCACGGGCAGATTCGAACTGCCGACCTGTCGCTTAGGAGGCGACCGCTCTATCCATCTGAGCTACGTGCCCGCACACTTTGTCCCAAGCCCTACGGCGCGACACCTACATTGTAGCCTCGCAACCCTTTGCGGCCAATGTCGGTGCGGTAGTGCAAGCCTTCGAAATGAACGTGACGCGTGGCCTGATATACGTGCTCGATTGCTGAAGGCAGATCATCGGCCGCCGCGGTCACGCCAAGTACCCTGCCCCCCGCCGTCTCGAGTCCGCTCGCTCCCTTACGCGTGCCCGCGTGGAAAACCGTCGCGCCTGCGGCCTCGGCGGCATCGATTCCTTGAATCGGAGCGCCGGTGCTGTAAGAACCTGGATATCCGGCCGAAGCTAGCACCACACACACCGATGTACCCCGCCTCCATGAGAAGGTGTGCCGCCCCAACTCGCGTTGCGCGGCCGACATCAGCACCGGAGCGAGGTCGGTGTTCAACCTGAACATGAGCGGCTGCGCTTCCGGATCACCCAGGCGAACGTTGAACTCGAGCACCTTGGGACCGGCGGCGGTCATAATCAGTCCCGCGTAAAGAAAACCTGAGAACCCGGTGGCTTCCACTGTCGGCCGAATGACGGTGTCCAGAATCAGTTCCGTCTGTTTCTCACTCAAGATACGCGAGTCGCAATAAGCGCCCATGCCGCCTGTGTTGGGACCCGTGTCGTCGTCATTGACGCGCTTGTGATCCTGCGTGGCCGCAAAGGGCACAATGTCACGCCCATCGCATAGGACGATGAAGCTCACCTCTTCACCCTCGAGAAACTCCTCGATCACCAGCCGCTCGCCTAGTGCTTCAACGGCCCGCTCCGCCTCCGCGCGATCGCCCGCCACCACCACTCCCTTCCCTGCCGCCAGGCCGTCGGCCTTGATCACCACGGGAAAGCGGAAACGAGCGAGCGCATTGCGCGCCGCATCCCTGTTGTCTGTTAAAACGAATTCAGCGGTGGGAATCTTGTGACGTCGAAAGAAATCTTTGGCGAAGATCTTGCTTCCTTCGAGGCGTGCATTCTCTGCAGTAGGTCCGACGATGGCGCGTCCCGCCGCGCGAAACGTGTCCACTATGCCGGCCACTAGCGGCGCTTCCGGACCCACCACAGTAAGATCCGCATTGATGGATTCCGCGGCAGCGAGCAACTCTTTGGGCGTTCCATCACCGGTCGGAATGCATTCACCGCATTGCGCGATGCCGGGATTACCCGGCGCGCCGTAGACCTTCTCAACCGCGGGACTTTGGCTCAGCTTCCAGACCAGCGCGTGTTCACGGCCTCCGGAACCGATGACCAAAATTCGCATAGAGCTACAATCATAACTTATGCAGGAAAAATACGACGTCGTCGTGGTGGGCGCCGGTCACGCAGGTTGCGAGGCCGCGCGCGCGTGTGCCCGCATGCGTCTGAAGACCGCTATGGTCACGATGAATCTGGATCTCATTGCGCAGATGTCGTGTAATCCGGCCGTAGGCGGAATCGCAAAAGGCCACCTGGTCCGCGAAATCGATGCGCTGGGCGGCGTGATGGGCGAAATCACAGACGCCGTGGGAATCCAGTTCCGGTTATTGAACACCAGCCGCGGGCCCGCCGTGTGGTCGCCGCGCGCGCAGTGTGACAAGAAACTGTATCGCGTCAAAATGCGCGAGGTGCTGGAGCGCGAGCCCAACCTGCGCATCAAACAGGCAGAAGTCGCCGAACTGGTCATCGAGCAGCATGGCGGCGCTTCAAAGAGAGTTTCGGGTGTTAAACTCCGTGATGGCCGGACGGTGCAGGCCGGCGCCGTGATCGTGACCACCGGAACTTTTCTGAATGGTCTGGCGCATGTCGGCGACATCATCTACACCTGCGGCCGCAATGGAGAAGCTCCCTCTGAGTTATTGGGAAATCAGTTACGCACTTTGGGCCTTCGCTGGACACGACTCAAGACCGGAACGCCGCCGCGCCTGGATGGGCGCACTATCGATTGGACGCAATTTGAGCCTCAGCCGGGAGACGTGAATCCCACTCCGTTCTCTTTCCTTACCGAGAAGATCGATCGGCCGCAAATATCGTGTTACAACGGCTACACTACCGAGAACACACACCAGATTCTGCAATCGAATATTTCGCGTTCTCCGCTCTATAGCGGCCAGATAGAAGGGATCGGACCACGCTACTGTCCATCGATCGAGGACAAAATCATCAAATTCCCTGATAAAGTCCGCCACCAGATTTTTCTCGAACCGGAAGGACTGGATACCAACGAAATTTATGTGAACGGCATGTCGACCAGTATGCCCATCGATGTCCAGGAAGCAGTGGTTGCTTCCATTCCGGGATTGGAGCATGCAGAGATGATTCGGCCTGGTTACGCCATCGAATACGACGCCATCGACGCACGCGAGCTGTTGCATACGCTCGAAGTGAAGTCGATCGACGGCTTGTATCTGGCTGGGCAGATCAACGGCACGTCTGGTTACGAAGAGGCAGCTTGCCAGGGAATCATTGCTGGTATCAATGCCGCACGCAAACTCCGCGCGCTGGAACCGGTGACCGTGCCGCGTACCGATGGCTATACCGGAATCCTGATTGATGATCTGGTGACGAAGGGAACGGATGAGCCGTACCGCATGTTCACTTCGCGTGCGGAGTTCCGGCTGCACCTACGCATCGATAATGCGGATGAGCGGCTGACTCCCCTCGGCCGTCGGGTCGGTTTAGTAACCGAAGCGCGTTGGGAACTGTTTACTGCAAAGCAGCAACAGAAAACAAAACTGCGCGCCGCACTCGTGCAGCATCGATATGGCCAGTGGCTGAAGCGGTCTGAATCCGCCATCGGAGAGATTGGGCCCTGGATCCTGGAGATTTTGGGTGATGAGCCGCACCGGGGACTGCTGGCCACCATCGAAACCGAGACCAAGTATGCCGGCTACATTGCGCAGCAGGAGCGTCAGATGGAGCGATTGAAGAGCGTGGAGAACCGGCGTATTCCCGGGGACTTTAGATTCCGGGCGATTCCGGGCGTATCGAGAGAGATCGGAGAAAAGCTCGAAAAAGTTCGGCCCACAACGCTTGGCCAAGCGGCACGCATTCCTGGTGTCACGCCGGCGGCTGTCGCGATTCTAGATGTCTATTTGAGCCTTTCTCGTGTTTGCTGAGGTGCTCCGCGAGCGAGTTGGCTCAGTGGTACTGCTTTCAGAGGCCCAAGTCGCCCAATTAGAGCAACATTTTGAGCTGCTTCAGCGTTGGAATAAGGTCTTGAATTTGACCGGCCTGGAGAAAGTGGATGAGATTGTGGAACGGCACTATTGCGAATCGCTTTTTCTTGGTGAACACTTACCAAGTGGAAGTGTGACCATCGCCGACGTGGGGTCGGGTGCCGGCTTTCCGGGGGTGCCGCTAGCAGTGCTGCGGCCCGAATGCCTGGTAACGCTCATCGAGTCCCATCAGCGTAAGAGCGTCTTCTTACGTGAAGTCACGCGGGAGCTCCCAAATGTTCGGGTGACGGCTGTGCGAGCTGAGAATGTCGGGGGGCGGTTTGACTGGGGGCTTGTGCGGGCGGTGAAGTTCGACGGCATCGAGAGAGCCTTGCGCCGGTGGGCGTCGCACGTGGCTGTCTTAGGTGGGGAAGACCGTCCGTCCAACCTTTGTTTCACGTGGAACAATCCGGTGAAACTCCCGTGGGGAAAAAATCGATATTTGTGGCTGGGTCGTACTGTTCCACGTGAAACGACGTGATAACATAATTCGAAATTGGGTAAAGTAATTGCTGTCACCAATCAGAAGGGTGGTGTCGGAAAAACAACCACCGCCATCAATCTTTCTGCTTCCCTCGCCGCCAGCGATCTTCGCGTCTTATTGATCGACTCCGATCCCCAAGGAAACGCCACGAGCGGCCTCGGAGTTGCAAAGGACCCGGGGAGGCCGAGCCTTTATGATGTGGTGCTTCGGGGCGTCGAACTGCGCCAGGCAATTATTCCTACCGAATTGCAAGGATTTGACTTAGTTGCGGCCGACAAAAATCTGGTGGGGGCCAATCTGGAACTCGTGGATACCGAGCGGCGAGAGTTCCGGCTACGCGAAAGCCTAGGCCAGCTGCGAGAAGAGTATTCCTTCATTTTGATCGATTGTCCGCCGGCTCTCGATCTGCTTACACTGAATGCGCTCATGGCGGCGGATTCTGTCCTAATCCCCCTTCAATGCGAGTTCTTTGCCCTTGAAGGTATATCAGAGCTCATCGCTACTATCGACAGAATTCGTGATTCCTTTCAGCACCAATTGAAAATCGAGGGAATATTGCTCACAATGTTCGATGATCGAACAAATCTAACGAGACAGGTAGCTGCAGATCTTCGAGAATTCTTCGGCAAGGACGTGCTCGAGACCGTGATTCCCAGAAGTGTGCGCCTGGCGGAAGCGCCCAGCCATGGCAAGCCCATTCTGACTTACGACATTCGTTCCCGGGGCGCGGAGAGTTACATCAAGCTGGCGAAGGAGATTTTGGATCGTGAACAAGCCTGCGGAAACTCAACGCAAAGCGCTGGGTAAGGGGCTCAGCGCGCTGCTGCCCACACGGCCCATCACCGTAGCGGAGCCTGCAAGAGCGTCGTCACCGGCCGCGGAGTGCGCGCATCGTATTCCCATTCATCTGATCGATCCGAATCCTGTGCAGCCTCGGCGCGTATTTCATGCCGAAACGATGCAACAGCTCGCGCAATCAATTCTCCAGCACGGGATCATCCAGCCATTGGTTGTGCGGCTCCACGGTGATCGTTATCAGCTCGTCGCGGGAGAACGTCGCTGGCGGGCCGCGCGCATCGCTGGATTAAAAGAAGTGCCGGCGGTGGTACAGGAAATTTCAGACGACCGGCTGCTCGAAATCACGCTGATCGAGAACGTTCAACGTGAAGATTTAAACCCCATTGAGCTAGCTGTGGCGTTCGACCGCATGGCGCGTGAGCTTCAGTTGAATCATGAAGAGATTGGCCAGCGCACCGGAAAGGACCGCAGCACGATTGCGAATTCAATTCGATTGCTGCAACTACCGCCGGACGTTCAGCAACTGGTCGCCGAGCGCCGCATGTCGCCCGGTCATGCGCGCTGTCTGCTGACACTTCCCAGTGAAGAATTGCAGCGCAAGTTCGCAGAAAAAGTGGTGGCGCAGGGACTCTCGGTGCGTCAGGTGGAGCGGCTAACCAAGAAGCTGTCCGAGCCGCGCGACGCAGCCGATAACATCGACGAAGTTCTGGATCCAAACGTCAAGGCAGCAATCGCGGAGATGGAACGAGTGCTCGGGACCAAGGTCCGCGTTGTGGAGAAGAATGATCAGCGCGGCCGGATCGAGATTGAATATTATTCGCCGGACGACCTGGATCGAATCTACTCAGCCATTGTGGGCAGCCATTAGCGAACTGCGCCGGGTTTACTTCAGCAGCTTGAGAATAGCGGCGAGCTCTTTGCGGATTTCCGGAAGCGGGTCAACAAACAGCGGCTGTTGTTCTTGCTTGGCTTCTTTGAGATGCGCCTGCTTAGCCTCATTATGTAGGTGCTGCCGCGCTCCGTCGATGGTGAACCGCTTCTCATAAAGCAGGTGTTTAATTTTCAGAAGCAATTCCACGTCTTTGCGGCGGTAGAGACGGTGGCCGGTGCCTGACTTCTTCGGGGCCAGAGAAGGGAACTCCGTCTCCCAATAGCGCAGAACATAGGCTTCGAGGCCAAGCAGGGTGCTGACCTCGCCGATGCGAAAGAACAGCTTATCGGGGATCTCTGGGGCGTTCGCGGTCCCGGCGGCTTCCAGCATTCGTTACTCGCCATGCTACGAGATGCCGGAGGAAGTCGTCAACCAACCGTTTAAGACTCGAGGCTTCCTTGTGCGCCTGCAGCGAATTCGCGATCACTCCGTATGAATCGTAACCAAATGCCGGCCGCGAGGCAGGACAAGGGTAGGGTGTAATTGCCCCCGGCGCTGAGAAAACTCAGGGGCGCGTCGCCGCCGTCGAGTTCCAGACGGACGGGCTTTCGATCGAGCCGCGCCATAACGCGCGCCGAGCTTTGATACGACATCTCCACACTCGAGCCTCCCGTGCGTTCGGCGCTGACCAGCTCACCATTGATATCCCGCACGCGCGGAGAGGAACTCGGAGCGCCAGGCTCGAGAGTGTGAGTGCCGGCGGACAACCAAACGGTTGACGAATCCGCGACCGGTCCACTTCACTCCGAGCGCGTGTGCCGCCTCCACGGTGAGCTTGTTCCCGGTCTGCTGCATTTTCGGCAGAATAGCGCCGGCAGACGGTAGCAGCGCGAGATCGGGCCGCAGAATTGAATTCTCGAAATAAAGAGTGACTCGAGGAAATGCGCCGGAGGCGAGATGCACGAGCTCAAACAACTCGGTGCCGGTCTGTTGTTTTGTCGGGTCCACGTCCTGGTAGCGATCCACGATATTGATGTCGAGGCCAGCTTGTCGGTGCGCTTCGTGAGCGGTTGGTAACGCTTGGCGACCTCGGGATAGCGCTGCGGGCCAAGGTTCCAGACGGTGGCAGGATCTTCGACCAGAAAAGTGAAATCGTGCGCTTCGAGCAACGGCAACACGCAGCCGGCGTCCGCACCTATGGCGTCTTTCATGCCCGGATCGAAGCGGTCGTCCACGTGAGTCAGCACCAGGTCGAGATCGGAATCCGTGAGGCGGATCTTTTCGATTTCCGCGATCTACTCTTCCTGCATGCGGCGAACGAGCGACGCACGAAAATCGAGGAAGGTCCGGAGTGACGCTGGATCTTTGCGATTGTGGAACAATTCGATGGAATCGAAACCGTGAGCGGCCCGGAACTCGCTGCGGACATCCTCGTTCATTTCATGGGTGTGAAGCGCGACGCATTGGCGGCGCCTTCGAGCGATTCAAAATAGAGCTCCGCCATATTTACGCCGTCAAGATCTAACCGGTTAATAAGACCTTTATTCCTATATATATAGACTGCCTTGAAGCAATCCCGATTCGTCAGGTTCATCAGCTTGCGCCAGTCAAGCTGAGCGTCTTGCAAAATGGCGGTCTTTCGCGCCACTCCGGATCATCGGCTCAGAACTTTTCGCTGACATGCGGTAGTTCGACCCACGCATATACACCAGGATGCCGTGGCGATGGCAGGCCTCGATCAGCGATTTGAGATAGCGGTCGCGCTCGGGGTCGGCATCATAAGAAATGCCAGGCGGCGACGTGCAGACCTGCGATGCCGGATGCTCGCCAGCGGCCGGCGAGGTAGTCCAGATCCACACGCAGCCTGTAGAAATGGTCAAAGAATGCCCAAAGCCGCACCGAGCGAAAGGGCGCCTTCAACCCGAGATCGTCGAGCGCCTGCAAAATGTCAGGGAAGCGCTCATAACCGTGCTCCCCAGGGTCCGTTGCGATCCACAGCACGGCGGCGCGCCCGCTGGCGTATCCCGCGATGAGTGGCGCACCCTGCCAGCGCTCTTTCGCGAACACTTGTGCCTGTTTGGGAAGTTCAAAGCGAGGCAGTTCGAGCGCCTTCTGCCAAATAATAGGCAGCTTCGAAAGATGAATGTCCTCCACGCTTCCTACGACCACGCGATCTTTTGAAGCGCGGAAGCCGAACATCTGCGCGGCATCCGACGCGCCTTCGAGGACCACAAAGGCACCCTGCTCTACACGCTCAGACCATTGCGGCGAGCTTGGTGTTCCGGCGCGTAGTAGCAGAATGCCAGCCGAAGTCAAAGGTTGCGCCTGGAACGCGATGGATGAAATGAACGAATTTGCGGCCACGCGCCAGAATCGTCGGCTAAGACATGAAATCCTGTAATGAGCGGTTGGGTCTCCGAGCGGGATAGCGGCGGCGAGAAGCGCGGGAAGGTGGAGGACTAATAAACAACAGGCACGAATGCCCAGTCCACATTTAGCTGTGGCTGCATACAACAATCCGACGCGGACGTAATAAAAATTAACGCGGCGCAGGCCCGCCTGATTGATGGTGTAGACGCCGCGCACAGTGTTGACCGAAAACATCAGGGCGGGCGGCATTGCCGGCACGCGGAACCTCGCGCCGGGCCCGAATTCCACGAAGTTGGCCCAAAGCCGGCGTTTGTTGTCGCCGGTGATGTTGCTGTTCCAGAAAATCTGGAAACGCATACTGCCCAGCGCGCGGCGTGAATCCGATGCGATTCTGCGAATACGCCAGGAAATCATTGTTGAAGCGGCTGACGAAAACGCCGTCCGCATTGGTTTCAAAAAACATGCCGGGTCTCTCGGCCTGAATGTAATGGCCCCAGCAGCGAGCGAAGGCGACGCCGGAACGATAATCCGGTAGTATGCGGCCGACGTCGGGGGCGCTTCGACAAATAACTCATAGCCTCGCCGGCCTCAGCCCAGGCAGTCACGCCATGCCAGTAACGGGTAGCCACGCCGGCACCCAGGATGAATGACCAAAATCCAGAGGGTCGGAGTCATGCGCGACGTTCAATTCAATTCAAATATTTCAGCGCGTCTTTAGATTAGATAGATAAAGATAGCCCGCCTGCATGCCGCGTTGGGCCATGACTTTGGCTTCGACCGACACATTTTGCGGATTCGAAATCGCCAAGCGGGGCTCGACTCAAGAAGTTTGCGGCAGTTGAAGAACCGCCCGCACACGGTTGGCGAGTTCCTGATCCTTGCCACGGAGCACGCGCTCGAGCAGCGGCATGGCGGTCGAGCGATCATTGCGCCCAAGATAGAGGAAACCAAGCAGTGCCGCCGAAAGCAGGTCGTCGGGATGCGTTTGCGTGATGATTATAAATTCCTGCTCGGCGTCAGGCTTACGATCGATGCGCAAGTACAGAAAGGCCAGCTCGCGCCGCAATTCGCCATTACCCGAGTCAAGTTCAGGAGCGCGGCGGAACTCGCAGACTTAGGGGTAACGGGTGGGAAACAGCTCCCGTGCAGCCTCCGCGGCTCGCGGCTCGCCGACTCTTGAAGCCGCCAAGAGAGCGGCATTTGAGTCATCCAGGCGCTTCAAACCGCGGAGCACACGCCCGAGGTCCACCAGGACAGACTTGCGCTCCGGCAGCAGGCAGGCTTTCAGTTAGTGTTCGGCGGCGAGCTCGAGTTCGTCGCGCTGCTCGGCGAGCGTGGCCAGGTCGTGGTGAGCGCTGAAGTTTCAGGACTCAGCTCGAGCGCCCGTTTCCAACGCTGGATGCCCTGCTCGAGCGGGCCATCGATATTCCGGAATGCGCTTGCTTCTTGGTTTCGAAGCACAGGAAGGCGTACTCGAGCGCCAGATGCGTGTCTTTCGGATCGAGACGCAAGGCTTCGGCGAACTGATCGCGCGCGGCCTCGGTCTCGCCAATTTTCAAATAAGTGTATGCGAGATCCTTTCGGATGGACGCCGAATCGGGTGCGCCGTCGATGGCTCTCAAAAAAACCAGCGACGGCATTGTCGTAATCCTTGGCTCCGAGCAGGACTGTAGGCTTTGCAAGCAAAACCAGGCCGGATCAGGAGCGGGAGTCTCGGCGCACACGAGGGCAGAGAAAACTACTAGGACCAGAGTGAGACCCGCATAGCTCTGTGGCTTCAGAGACGTAGTGCGGGAGTGTAGGAAAGTTCGCAACGAAAGTTGGGGGGAATGAAAGGACACAGGCCGCTTTCTGTCCATTCAGAGGGGGCGACCGGCGGAAGCCAGGATAAAACGCAGGTCTGCGACGCCGGTCCCACACGGGCGGTCGCGGTTCAGAGGCATCGAGAAATGGAGGGCACCGCTCGGTGACCGTCGCGGCCCGTCCCACTTTGCGCCGTGAGGTAGAATCTAGGTGCGCATGGACGGGGAACCGGCACCTGAAGATCTGCGATCGGACGCGCCCAAGCATGTCGCCTGGCAGCGTGTGCTTCTGGCGCGTCATCCCAAGCGGCCGCATTCGCTCGATTACATCGAGAGGTTGTTCACTGATTTCAGCGAGATCCACGGAGACCGCACTTATGCCGACGATCCGGCGGTAGTCTGCGGGATGGGCTTCTTCGACAGCCACCCGGTGATGATTGCGGCCGAACAGAAAGGCCGCGACACCAAGCAGAAACTGTACCGGAATTTTGGCATGCCGAAGCCAGAAGGATATCGTAAGGCACTGCGTGTCATGCAGATCGCCGCCAAGTTCAGCCGGCCGGTGATCACCTTTCTGGACACGCCGGGCGCCTATCCGGGCATTGACGCTGAAGAACGCGGTCAGGCCGAAGCCATCGCGCGCAACCTGCGTGAAATGTCGCGTCTTCCGTCGCTCGTGATTTCGATTTGCATCGGCGAAGGGGGCAGCGGCGGAGCGCTGGCACTGGGCGTTGGGAACCAGGTGTTCATGATGGAGAACGCGGTCTATAGCGTGATCTCACCGGAAAGCTGCGCGGCCATCGTGTGGCGTGACTCGACAAAAGCCGAGTTGGCCGCCGCCGCCCTGCGTTTGACCGCCGAGGACCTTCTCAATTTCGGGCTGATCGACGGCATCATCCCGGAACCACTCGGCGGCGCTCAGGAGGATCCGGAAGGCGCGGCAGAGCTGATGAGAAGCAAGATCAACCAGGCGCTCAAAGAGCTGGGCAGGTTCTCAGCGAACGAGCTGGTGCAGCAACGTTACATGAAATTCCGGCGCATGGGGAACTTCTTCACCTCCGCCGCGACGCTCACATTACAAGCCGGCGACTGACGCTCATGAACAAGACGGTGATCCTGGCAATCGTATTCGTCGTGTTGGTGCTGATCGTGGTGGTGTACTCGACGATGGGGACCAACCGGTACCGATGCGAAGTTTGTATTGCGTTCCATGATCGATCGGCGTGCCGGACGGCTGCGGCTGCGAGCGAGGCGCAAGCGTTACGCGCGGCCACCGAAAATGCCTGCGCACAAATCGCGTCGGGTGTGACGGATTCAATCGCCTGTGAGAACACGCCGCCCTCGAGCGTGAAGTGGCTGAGTAGCCCGGCGCCTTAGTCGATTCCCACTAATCGGCTTTGGTTTGAACGGATTAGGGCACGTTTCGAAAGCCAACGTGCTAATATAATCATGTACTCAGCGTCATCCATGGTTGGAAATTTGTCACAATCCGTGAACAACCACGGTGATGACTGCGTCTAAATTCCCAGGAGCTGAATTCCCTTGAAGCGCAAGACGAAAATAGTGATCGCAAGCCTTGTGTTGATCCTGGGCGCGATCGGCGTATTCGCCGGAGTACGCTATAGCCACCGCGGCGTGATCGTCGTGCAGACAGGACATGTCTCACGGCAAGACCTAACCAGCCTGGTCACTGCTTCGGGGGAAATCAAGCCGAGAAACTATATCAATATCGGCGCCAACGCGAGCGGTGAGCTGACCGCGATCCTGGTCAAAGAAGGCGATCGCGTGAGGAAAGGTCAATTGCTGGCGCGCCTCGAAAATATCCAGCCGGAAGCTGAGGTGAACGCGCAGCGGGCGTCGCTGGCTTCAACCGAAGCTGATGCATCGGCGGCAGAAGCCGGGGTCAAAGCCTCAGATGACAACCTGGTAATGCTACAGGCTACGGTAGACCGCAGTAAGGCGGACCTGGACAAGGCGGCGCTCGATTACCAGCGAGGCCAGAAACTCTATACCGCACAACTGATTCCCAAACAGGATTTCGACCAGCGAAAGGCCTCGTATGATTCCGCGCAGGCTGCCGTGCGCGAAGCCGAGGCACGCCTGGTGCAAGCGCGCGCTCAACGCGAGCAGACCCGATCACAACTCTATTCGTCGCAGAAACGCGTGGCCCAGTCCCACGCCATTGTGGCCCGGGCGTCCGATATTTTGCGCAAATACAATTCGTACGCGCCGCTCGACGGTGTGGTGACCAATCTGCCGGTGCGCGTGGGTGAGACCGTGATTCCGGGCCTGCCCAATCTGCCGGGCACGGTGATCATGACCATAGCCGACATGTCGCTGATCACCGCCGAAGTGAAAGTGGATGAGACCGACATCGTTAACGTGAAGCTGGATCAGGTGGCCGATGTCACTATCGATGCCATTCCGAACCGCACATTCAAGGGCCACGTGATCGAGATCGGCAACACGGCCATCGTCAGGTCGACCGGTCTCGCGGCTTCTCAAAGCGCGGTATCCAGCCAGGAAGCGAAGGATTTCAAGGTGGTGGTGGCGCTCGATAATCCGCCCGAAGAAGTGCGGCCCGGGTTGTCGTGTACGGCGAAAGTAACAACCGCTACTCGGCGCAATGTGCTCACCATTCCCATTCAGGCCCTGACCATCCGGCAAAAAGGCGATCTGGAAGTCAAGCCGAAAGGTGCTGATGTGCAGCCCGTGAAACTCGACTCGGCGGCGGAGAAGGCGCGCAAAGAAGAGATCCAGGGCGTATTCGTGGTGAATGGTGGAAAGAGCGCTGTATTCCGCAAGGTGGAGACGGGCATCACCGGTGCAACGGACATCGAGGTACTGAGCGGTTTGAAAGACGGGGACGAGATCGTCACCGGAAGTTACCAGGTGATCCGCACCATCCGCAATGATGCGCAGGTGAAAGTGGATAACAAGGCTCCGGTGAAGGTCAACACCTAGAGAGTACAGTCTCAAAATGGCACAGGCAGTTGACGCATTAGTCGAACGCGGCGAGCAGCTCAAACGGGAAGGTATCGTCATCCGCACGTACGATCTGTGGAAGACGTACATCATGGGCGACCAGGAGATCCATGCCGTGTCGGGCGTCGACATCGAGATCCATCGCGGTGAGTACGTGGCCATTATGGGACCGTCGGGGTCGGGCAAATCGACGCTGATGAACCTGATCGGCTGCCTGGACACTCCGACCAAAGGCCAGTACTACATCAATGGCCGGCTGGTGAGCGAGATGAACGACGATGAGCTGGCGCGCATCCGCAATAAAGAGATTGGGTTCGTTTTCCAGACCTTCAATCTGCTGCCGCGCGCGACGTCATTGCACAATGTGGAACTGCCGTTGATCTACAGCGGCATGCCGGCCGAGGCGCGCCTGGCCAGAGCCAAGCAGGCGCTCGACCAAGTGGACCTGACTCCGCGCATGTATCACAAGCCCAACGAACTCTCGGGCGGCCAGCGGCAGCGCGTGGCGGTAGCCCGGGCGCTGGTGAACAATCCTTCCATTCTGCTGGCCGATGAGCCGACCGGAAATCTGGATACCGCAACCGGCAACGAGATCATGGGCCTGTTCGAACGACTCCACAAGCAGGGCAACACCATCGTGCTGGTGACGCACGAGCACGATATCGCACTGCACGCCCACCGCGTCATTCACATCCGCGACGGAAAAGTCGAAAAAGACGAAAAGATTAAGTAAAGTAGATACGTCCGGTTTCTTACGTTCAGCCCATGTACGCTCATGCCGTGTTTGAACGAAGGGCGCAGCGAGCGAAATCTACTCGTGACGATGGAAAAAACTCGCCGGGAATATGCGGAGGCCTGCAATCAATGCGCTGAGCCATTACGAATCTAAATCTACAAGGAGTCGGTACTCCCTGCGCCGGAGGACAGTCAAGCCTTGCTGAATCCCGAACGTTTGTCGGTGCTGGAGCCGGTGGCCGCCAAACGGCGCACCCTGGCGTTCGAGGCGTACCGGCGGTCGCTCCAAGCCCTCACCGATTACCTGATCGCCAGCAAAGTGCCGCCGAACCCGGCATAAAGACAAATTAGGGATAGACTTGGCCAAGGTCTAAGTTTCCGGCTGCTGACTTTCCTACACGCTCGGGGCGGTTCACGCGTCTAGGATGTAGTGAGAAGTGTTGCGCTATTTGTCGCCGGAGTCGCGGTGTCGGTCTTTGCCGCCGAAGGACCTACAGAGCACCTCCTCAAACAATTGGAGCGCCGGTACAACCACTCTCAAACGCTCCAAGTCCATTTCTCAGAGACATATATCAGCCCGGGGAGGACTTCCAGGACCGAGGCCGGGATGCTCTATTTGCGCAAACCGGGCCGCATGCGCTGGGACTATACGTCGCCTACCGGAAAGCTCTTCATCTCCGATGGCAAGCTCCTTTATCTCTACATTCCCAGCTCGAAGCGCGTGGAGAAGATGAAGCTCAAGGAAAGCGAGGATTATCGGGCGCCGCTGGCGTTTCTGTTAGGGAAACTGGACTTCAGCAAGGATTTCCAGAACATACAGGCGCGGCAGCAAGGGGCGGACACGCTGGTGAGCGCGGACCCGAAATCGAGTAACTTGCCGTATTCGAAAGTGGAGTTTCTGGTGTCACCCAAAATCGAGATTCGCAAGCTGCATATAGTGGGTCAGGATAAATCGGTGCTGGATTTCGAGTTCGAGCAAGAAATGCTGAATCCCAAGCTTGACAGCCGCATGTTCCAGTTCCAGCCGCCGTCGGGGGCCGAAGTTGTGGAAGGCGGCGATTAACGCATGGCCGAGTGGGTGCTGAAATACGCGGATGCGCGCGGTGAAATTCACCAGCAGGTCGCCCAGGCGAGTACCGAGCAGGAAATCCGGGAGCGCTACAGCCAGCAAGGGTTTCTCATATACTCCGTGCGGCCGCGCCGTATTGCGCGCGGGTTATCGACTGAAATTTCGCTGCTGGGCCGGCGCAAGAAGCTCAATCTCGAAAAATTTCTGATCTTCAACCAGCAGTTTGTCACGCTGGTGCGTGCGGGGCTGCCGATTCTGAAGTCGCTCGACCTGTTGGCGGACCGGTTGACGGATCCGAAACTGGGCCCCTACATCCGGGCCGTGCGGGACCAAGTGCACAGCGGCGCGCTGCTTTCCGAGGCTTTCCGGTCACAAAGTGTGTTCCCCAAGATTTATGTCACCTCGGTGATGGCGGGTGAGAAGAGCGGCAGCCTGGCCGAAGTGCTGGACCGCTACATCTCGTATCAGAAGCTGGCGCTGGCGGTGAAGAAAAAAGTCCTGGTCTCGCTGCTCTACCCGTCCGTGCTGGTAGTGCTGGTGATTTGTCTGATCGTGTTTCTGGTGACGTTCGTGGTGCCGAATTTCGCGCAGCTCTATGAGAGCATGTCGACGCAGCTTCCCGCGGTAACTCAGATTTTGATCGCGGTGGGCACAACAGCGCGCAATTACGTGCTGCTTTTCTTTGCGGCGATGGTGGGCGGTATTTTTCTCTGCATGATGTGGTCGCGGCGGGAATCGGCGAAGGAGAAGATCGACGCGGTGAAGATACACATACCGCTTCTGGGAGACATCTGGCTGAAGTATCAGGTGGCGCAGTTCTCGCGCGTACTGAGCACGCTGCTGACGGGCGGCATCCCGCTGGTGCAGGCGCTCGAGACAGTTGCGGATTCGCTGGGCACGGTGCTGCTGCGGCGTGGTCTCGAAAAAGCCGGCAAGATGGTACGCGAAGGGCAAACGCTTTCGGGTTCGCTGACATCGACGGGGATGTTTCCGTCGCTGGCGATCGACATGATTGAAGTGGGTGAATCGACCGGCGCGCTGCCGGTGATGCTCACCAGCGTAGCTGAATTCTACGAAGAGGACGTGAATACCAAGATGACCGCGGCGCTTTCGCTGATCGAACCGGCTATCATGATCTTCATGGGAATTTTCGTGGCGTTCGTGCTGATCGCGCTGTATCTGCCGATTTTCTCTCTGGCAGACACGATACACTAGGTGGAGGTGCGAGGTTCCAGGTGTGAGCTTCTAGGTGCCAGATTCAACGGCAAGGCGCCAGGCGCGTTAGCGGACGGTCTCTGAAAAACTGCATTTCCCAGGAGAAATCATCGATGACTTATTACGGAGCCAAAGATCTCGCGGAAAGCTTCCGCACCGTACGGAAGAATACGATCATCATCGCCGAGGAGATTCCGGAGGATCGCTATAGCTTCCGGGCAGCGCCGGAAACACGCACGGTGGCGCAGACCTTGTACCACGTGGCGGCCATGCCGGGAGTGCAGAACCAAATCCACGCCATCGAACGCCGTACAACTTTGGAGGGATTTGATTTTCCGGGGTACATCCGGCGCCTGATGGCTGAGGAGCAGGAGCCGCGCACCAAAACGCAGATCGTCGCGTTGCTGCACGAGAGCGGGGACCAATGGGCGCAGTGGCTGGAGCGGCAGTCTGACGAGTTTCTCGCCGAGCGAGTCAAGCATCCGGCTGGCATGACGCCCGCGAGCAGGACGCGCTTCGAGATGCTGCTGGGGGTCAAAGAGCACGAGATGCACCATCGTGCCCAGCTCATGCTGGTGGAACGGATCCTGGGCATCGTCCCGCACCTGACGCGGCAGATGCAGGAACGTCTGGCGGCGGCAACCAGCGGCCGGGCGTCTTCCTAGTCTATAGTCTAGCCTCTGCGCAGCCCGCTGCGAGGCCGACCACCCGACCACCTCCGACCACCTGGTTCAGCGGCTCAGTGTCACCTGTTTCGCGTTCCAACATTCTTTCCAGAACGTAATGTAATGGGCTATCGTGTCTTTCTCTCTGGCTGACACGATTCATCCCAAAAACGGCGGTTAAGAGCCCGCCATATGAGCGTTCCTCTTCAGCCGCAAATATTTGCTCCGACAGTTGGACAAAACGAATCAGGTCGCCGCCTTGGCCACGGCCGTGGCAGTAGATCGCTCCCAGAGAAAACTCTCCACTGGAAAGGAATAAATAAACCCCGCCCCTACGGATCACCAGGTGTGCCACTCAGCGGATTAGCCGGTGAAGTGCTTAACCGGTTTGGGGATCACGGCTAGGAACCATGTGGTAGGCTTCTGCTGGCAACAAACTCTGACGAACGATGACTTCCAGTCGGGCCAAGGCGGGATGAGCACGAGGGGGAAGGGTCTTGCGGAATCGGGCGCAGGCGTCTGGTAACTGTTCCAAGGCCGCCAGCGTATCGCGGAGCATGGCCTTTACATCCAGGGTTCCCGGAGGTTGATCCAAAGCCCAGCGGGCCTCTGCATAATCGGCATCCAGTGCAAAGAGTTGTCGAATCAATCGCTGCGGAATCTCGGACGGTGTCAGATCCATTCGGTCCAGCGCCCGAAACAGAGCCAACAGATCGAGCCGAGCTGCTTCCAGACGGGAGCGGAGATCGGCGGGGACTCCCCCGCGGAGCGACGGGCCATGGCCCGAGCATGGCGCATCGCGAGACAGCGGTCAACCGAAGGGGAATCCGGTCCGGGAATAGAAAGGTTAGGCGAGCGAAACCATGCGCAGGCGGTCCAACAGTGCCCAGTTATCATTCAACAACAGCAGCCGTAACGCTAACAGACGACGGGCTCCAGCTTCACTCCAGCGCATTCCGGCTTGGCGGAAGCGCGCATGGACAACCTGCTTATGGGCACTCTCCACGGCGCAGCTGCCGATCCCATAGCCCAGTCGCAGATACTCGTCATAGCGCATGCGTCCCGCATTCTCACTGTAGTAGGGGATGAGTGCTTGCAAGCTCTCGCGTAACTCCGGCGTTTTCGGTCGCACGCGCTTCAAACGGGCGATCACATCTTGCACCTTGCCAGCCCGCAGATCCTCGGCAATCTCATGCACCCAACGGTCAGCTTGTGCCGAACCTTCCCCGTAGCGGAGTTGAGCAAATTCCCAGGCATGTTCCAGGGCGTGCCAGAAATCGAGGATTTCACAACGGCGCGCAAACATCGTGGCGCGATTCCAGATCCATTCGGCTCCATCGCCGACAATGACCACCACGGTGTGGGCGCCCACCCAGCCCAATTCCCGCAATTGCGCGTACAGGCGGGCGAAGATGGCGTCGGCATCCCCCAGGCAAGTCACCAGAAAGCGGCGCACCACAGAGCGTCTCCCGGGCGAGGTTTCCACACGCTCGCTGGGCAGCAATAAAACGCCCGTCTTCACTTCGCGGAATCGGCCTTCCTCGACAGGGGGCAATGGTGGTAGTGTTTCGCCGCTTTTGCGGTGACGGCGTTTGGAGGGTACTTGCATTCCCCAGCTGCAACCATCCACTCCCAGCACCACGGCCGAGGGAGCAGCTTGCGTAGGCGCGCCGACGCTGCGGCGATCGGCATGATATCGGCTCAAGCCATCCTGGTAACGGGCGGTTGCCTCACCCAGACGCTGGGCGACGCGCCAGATTCCCATGGGGCTGATGGTGACACCCAACAGCAGCCAAGCCAAACGTGCCGCCAGCGGATATGGTGCCACGGTGGCCAACAGAGCCAACAACCTGGCCAGCGCGCCACTGATGCGGCCTGGTTCTACGCCCAGCAAATCCAGCAAGGGGCGACATTCGTAGTGGCATGGCGGACACCGGTAACGCGACACTGCCGCGTGCAAGCATCCGCAGCGCGCCAGCCAGGAGACGTCCCGTGTGTCTTGGCAGCGCATCGGCTGGCCGCATGGCGGACACACCGGCGTCATGCCATGCGCGGTAGCGGCAACGGCGTCGACCTTGCCTTGCAGTGCGGCCAACATCTGCGGGCGGTACTCGATCTCCACTTCCCGCTCCAGTGACAAGAAGCGCGGGGGATCATCGGCCAAGACAGGCCGTGCAGGTGGTACCTCGGGCTCCGGGCGGGGCTGTTGAGGCATGCTTTCTCCGTTCAGCGGTTTGGTGATGCCGGATGACGGGATGGATGGGGACGCTGGTTGCGGGCAAGCACCAACAACTCGGCGTTGATGAGGAGCAGTTCGGCAAGAATGAAAACAAGGGTGTTGACAAATGTTTTTAACGGAAACAGGCTTCAGCTGCGGCGCGATCAGCTATCCGCGGTGATTCCACTGGGAGCGCGACCGCCGAGCCATTCGGTCCCTGACAGGCTTCCCATCCCCAAAACGGTTATTCCCAAAGGGGTCCAGGACGCCTGTCCCACGTGAGCCGACGGAGGAGAGAGGTAGGAACGCCTATTCCACCGCGCGTTACAATAGAATAGTTCCCAGCACCTTCCCCGCCGACCGCCTCCAAAGGGCGGAGCATGACTATGGCCGATAACCCGTTCGTACATCTGCACTGCCACACCGATTACTCGTTGCTCGACGGCGCGTGTGAGATTTCGCAGCTCATGGATGCCGTAGCCGCGCAGAAAATGCCCGCCGTGGCCATGACCGATCACGGGAATTTGTTTGGCGCGGTGCAGTTCTACAACACGGCGAAAGCCCAAGACGTGCATCCGGTGATTGGCTGCGAGGTGTATGTATCGCAGCAGGGCCACCACATGCGGTCAGAGAGCGACCGTTACAACCATCTGGTGCTGCTGTGTGAAAACCAGGAAGGCTACCGCAACCTAATCGACCTGGTGTCGACATCGTTCCTCGAGGGTTTTTATTACAAGCCGCGCATTGATAAAAACCTGCTGGCATCGCACTCAAAAGGGCTCATCGCGATGTCGGCCTGTCTGCGCGGCGACATCAATGAAACCCTTATGGCGGAGCGCTACGACGACGCGCGCCGGCTGGCTTATACGTATCGGGACATTTTCGGCAAAGGGAATTTCTTTCTCGAGATTCAGGACCACGGCATGGACGCGGACAAGCGCGTGACGCCGCAGGTCAACCGGCTGTCGGCGGAGACCGGCATCCCCCTGGTCGCGACCAATGATGCGCATTATCTGACCCGCGACGATGCCCGCGCGCACGAAATTCTGATGTGCATACAGACGGGCAAGACCATGTCCGATCCGGCGCGGATGCACTGGGAGCATCCGGACTTCTATTTGAAATCGCGCGCCGAGATGCTGGAGTTATTCGGCGAAGTGGAAGAGGCGCTGGACAGGACCTGGGAGATTGCGGAGCGCTGCCAGGTGAAGCTCGAGAAGATCAAGGAGCCGTTTCCACGCTTCGAGGTTCCGGGCGAGCACTCGACCGACACGTATTTCGAATTCGTCGCGCGCCAGGGATTTGAGAAACGGCGGCTGCGTCTTGAAACGCTGCACGCTGCCGGCAAGCTGAGGCACGATCTAGCGGAATACAGTCAACGGCTGGACCGCGAGATCAGCATGATCCAGCAGATGAAGTTTTCGGGCTACTTTCTCATCGTCTGGGATTTCATCCGCTTTGCGAAGTCGCGCTCGATTCCGGTGGGGCCGGGCCGCGGCTCGGCTGCCGGGAGCCTGGTCAGCTACGCGATGGAGATCACCGACATCGATCCCTTGCAGTACGGGCTGCTGTTCGAACGCTTTCTCAATCCAGAGCGTATCAGCATGCCGGACATCGATATCGACTTCTGCATGAACCGGCGCGGCGAGGTGATCCAGTACGTCACGGAAAAATACGGGCGCGAGCAGGTGGCGCAGATCATCACGTTCAACACGCTGGCCGCGCGCGCTGCCATCAAAGACGTGGGACGCGTGCTGGACATGAGCTTCGGCGACGTGGATCGAATCACCAAGCTCGTGCCCAATGTGCTGAACATCTCGCTCGATGCTGCCATCAAGACCGAGCCGGGTTTTGATGAGCTATCGCGCAAGGACGCGCGGGTGGCCGACATTCTGCAGGTGGCGCGGCGGCTGGAGGGCCTGGCGCGCAATTGTTCGGTACACGCGGCGGGCGTGGTGATCTCGCCCGAGCCGCTGAAACAACTGGTCCCGCTCTATAAGACGAACAAAGACGAAATTGTCACGCAGTACGACATGAACGGTCTGGAGAAACTGTCGCTGCTGAAGATGGATTTTCTGGGCCTGACGACGCTGACGCTGATCGACGACGCGATCAAGCTGATTGAAAAGCGCCACGGCGTGAAGCTGGTGCTGGAGGATCTGCCGCTGGATGATCCGAAAAGTTATGAAATCTTTTCACGCGGTTTCACGAGTGGCGTGTTTCAGTTTGAGTCGCCAGGAATGCGCGATATTCTGCGGCGCTATCAGCCCACGCGCATCGAAGATCTCACGGCGCTCAACGCGCTCTACCGTCCAGGACCCATCCAGGGCGGCATGCTGGATGATTTCATCGAGCGCAAGCAAGGTCGCAAGGCCATTGTCTACGATCTGCCAGAACTGCGGGAAATTCTTGAAGAAACTTACGGCGTGATTCTGTATCAGGAACAGGTGATGCAGATTGCCAGCAGGCTGGCGGGATATTCGCTGGGAGAAGCCGATATTCTGCGGCGCGCCATGGGCAAGAAAAAAGCGGAGGAAATGGCGTCGCAACGCGAACGCTTCATCAGGGGTGCGCTTGAACGCGAGCTTCCGCAGCGTAAGGTCGAGAAAATTTTCGATCTGATGGAGCAGTTCGCCGGCTACGGCTTCAACAAATCGCACTCAGCGGCATACGCATTTCTGGCGTTCGTGACAGCTTATTTCAAAGCCCACTATCCGCTGGATTTCATGGCGGCTCTGCTGACTTCGGAAACCGGCAATGCAACCAAAATCGCGAAGTACATCAACGAGTGCCGCGACATGGGCATCACGGTGCTGCCGCCGGACGTGAATTCGAGCGATTGGAATTTCACGCCCGTGGATCAGGGCGACGGTACGCCGGGCGCGATCCGCTTCGGCCTGGGCGCGGTAAAAAATCTGGGACCGGCGGCGGTGGAATCCATACGCGTGGCGCGCGAGGAATTGGGGCGGTTCCGCTCGATTTATCAGTTCTGCGAAATGGTGGATTTGACGGCACTCAACCGGCGCATGATTGAAAGCCTGATCCGGGCGGGCGCACTGGACTCGGTCCGTGAGAACGGCAACGGGAACGCACCGTCGCGCGCGCAGTTGATGGCCGTGGTGGAAAATGCCATGGAGTCCGGCCAAAGAGCGCAGCGAGCGCGTGACTCGGGCCAGGAAGGTCTGTTCGGCGACGCATTCGGCACCGGAGACGAGGCGCACGTCGAACGTACATTGCCGCAGGCGCCCGAGTGGGGGCTGAAAGAAAAACTGGCCGGCGAAAAAGAGATGCTCGGATTTTATGTCACCGGACATCCGCTCGATCAATTCGAGGACAAGGTCCGGGAGCTGGCCACGAATTCGTCGAGCAACGTGGAGGGTCTGGAGAAAAACACGGAAGTGGCGCTGTGCGGCGTGGTGACCGCGCTGCAGCGCAAGCGCAACCGCGAGGGCAAGCCCTGGGTGTCGATGGTGCTCGAGGATCGCGATGGCGGTCTGGATGCCATGGTGTTCTCGACGAATTACGAGCGGCTGGCGTCGCTGGTGGTGGAGGACCAGGTGGTCCTGGTGCGAGGATTCGTGCTGCCGGAAGAGAACGCGCCGCCCAAGATTTCCGTACAGGATATTGTGCCGCTCGAAGTGGCGCGGGTGCCGCTGCCTTCGCTGATTTCAATTCGCGTTTGGCTGGGACGGAAGAACGGGGATGCGGCGAACACCAACGGGCAGGGTAGCGACCGTGTGGCGGCGCTCAGCGATCTGTTCCAAACCAAGCCGGGCGACACGCAGGTACGGTTGCGACTGGAATCGCCGCGGGATTTCACGGTGATCATGGACGTCCCGGCCAAAGTCCGGCCGGATCGCGAATTCCGGGCGGCCATCGAGCGCATCTGCGGTTTGGATTCGATCGAAGTGCTGGCGAATTGAGTGGGAATGCCGGGCGCGGCAGAAAAGTGACCCGGGCAACCGCTCGGTAACCGTCGCGGCTCAGTGGCGCCGATACCTGCAACGCCAGTCCCACTGGCGCCTGTCCTACTATAGAGGGACACACATGCAGAGTTTCAAGGGCGTGGACTATCTGCTCATAGACACTCAGTTCAATGAGCAGGAGTTGCTGGTGCGCCAGACGGCACGGCAGTTTGTGGACGACCGGTTGATGCCCGTCATACGCGATTGCTTTCGCGACGCACGATTTCCAACCGAGCTGATTCCCGAGCTGGGGCGGTTGGGATTTCTGGGAGCGAATCTCGAAGGCTATGGCTGCGCTGGCATGTCCAATGTCGAGTACGGGCTAATCATGCAGGAACTGGAACGAGGTGATTCGGGGCTGCGGAGCTTCGTCTCGGTGCAGGGTGCGCTGGTGATGTACCCGATTCTGTCCTACGGCTCGGAGGAGCAGAAGCAAAAATGGCTGCCGCAACTGCAGTCGGGCGCTGTGCTCGGATGTTTTGGGCTCACCGAGCCGGGCTTCGGCTCAAACCCCGCGGGCATGCTCACCACTGCAAAGAAGCAGAGCGAATGCTGGGTGTTGAACGGTGAAAAAACCTGGATCACCAACGGCACGGCGGCGCAGGTGGCCGTGGTATGGGCGCGAACGGAAGATGGAATTCGCGGATTTCTGGTAGAGAAGGGAACGCCGGGGTACACCACTTCCGACATTCACGGTAAATGGTCGATGAGGGCCTCGGTGACGTCGAGCCTCTCGTTTGCCGATTGCCGGATACCGGCTTCGAACATGCTTCCCGGCGCCAAAGGATTGAAAGCTCCGCTTTCGTGCTTGAGCCAGGCGCGCTACGGCATCGGCTGGGGTGCCATAGGGGCGGCCATGGATTGCTACGAAACCGCCCGGCAGTACAGCATCGTGCGCAAGCAGTTCGACGACCGGCCCATCGCCTCGCACCAGCTTGTGCAGGAGAAGCTGGCCTGGATGATTACCGAAATCACCAAGGCACAACTCCTGGCGCTGCAGGTGGGGAGGCTGAAGGATCAGCGCAAGGTGGAGGCCGCGCACATTTCGATGCTGAAGCGTAATAATGTAGCGATTGCGCTCGATACGTCGCGGCTGGCACGTGATCTGCTCGGGGCCAACGGCATTACGGATGAATATCCCGTCATGCGCCACCTCTGCAATCTCGAGACGGTGAAAACTTATGAAGGAACCGACCACATACACGCGCTCGTCATCGGGGAGCGCGTCACAGGTATCGCGGCTTACAAGTAATGGTTCCTTCGGGGCTACAGCGGTAGCGCCGGCCCAAGCCCCTGAGGCCTCACGGACGCCGCTTGCGCTCTATGTGCTCACCATTTTCGTAAGCGCATTTCTACTGTTTCAAATCGAACCGCTCATTGCCAAGATCGTGCTGCCATGGTTCGGCGGCTCGGCGGGCGTGTGGACGGTATGCCTTTTGTTTTTCCAGATGGCGCTGCTGGGCGGATATCTCTACGCGCATCTTTCGATTGGATATCTGACGCCGCGCAGGCAGGTGCTGGCGCATGCAGTACTTCTGGCTGCGAGTCTGCTGCTGCTGCCGGTAATCCCTGATGCAAGCTGGAAACCGCTGGGGACCGAAGACCCGGTGTGGCGCATTCTCGGATTGCTCGGGGCGACGCTCGGTCTGCCTTATTTTCTGCTCTCATCCACTAGCCCGCTGCTGCAATCATGGTACGCGCGCACGCATGACTCGGGGATGCCTTACCGGCTGTTTGCGCTCTCGAATCTCGGCTCAATGCTGGCGCTGGTGAGTTATCCGGTGCTGGTCGAGCCAGGGTTTTCAACTCTGCACCAGGCGTGGGGTTGGTCCATCGGTTTCGTCGCGTTCGCGTTGTTATGCGGCTGGGTGGCGATGGGCGCGCGTGGGAAAGCGGTGCAGGAAAGGCATCGGGATGATGCCGGGGTTGATTCACGTCCCGGCTGGAAGCTGCAGTTGATGTGGCTCGCGCTCGCGGCATGCGCTTCGACCATGCTGCTGGCGGTGACCAACCACCTGACGCAGAATGTGGCTTCGATTCCGTTTCTGTGGATCCTGCCGCTGGCGCTTTATCTGCTGACCTTCATTCTTTGTTTCGAAGGCCGGCGCTGGTACAAGCGCGCCATGTCTATGAGGTTGGCGGCGGTGGCGCTTGGCGGAATGACGTACGCCATGACCGATGATTTCCAGAACCTCGGCCTGGAGGCGCTGATTCCATTGTTCACGGGCGGGCTATTCTTCTGCTCGATGGTCTGTCACGGCGAACTGGCGCGATTGAAGCCTGCGCCGCGGCACCTCACTTCCTTTTACCTGATGGTGTCGATTGGCGGAGCGGTAGGCGGAGTACTGGTTGGCTTGGTGGCGCCCCATTTGTTCAGCGGATATTTCGAGTTGCCCATTGCCATCGGCTGGTGCGCCGTGATGATGGTGCTGGTGTTGAAGCCGGCTCGGCGAGCGGAGGACACGGAGGCGCGGGAGTTATTCGCCATCATCGGCCGGGATGACGGGTGGGGATTCCAAAGAATTCTGTGGATCGGATCGATTGTGGCGACCTTGGTGCTGATTGGGTCTCTGGGGTACGGAGTGTACCAGTTCCGGCACGAATCGCGATTGCTCGAGCGGAACTTTTACGGCGCGTTGCGCGTGAATGATGAGGGCGACGGCGTGGCCGAAGGGCAGATACGCAGACTCACGCACGGAACCATCAATCACGGCGAACAATTTCTGGACGAGGCGCGCCACATGCAGCCGACGACGTACTACGGCTATCACTCAGGCGTGGGAGTGGCGCTCGAAGAAATCGACCAACGGCCCGCGGTGCGCGTGGGCGTGATCGGGCTGGGCACCGGAACATTGGCGGCTTATGGGCGAGGCGGCGATGTGTTCCGGTTTTACGATATCAATCCGCTGGTGATCCGCGTGGCGCGGACCGAGTTCAGCTTCTTGCGCGACTCGAAAGCCAGGATCGAGACGGTGCTGGGTGACGCGCGCCTCTCGCTCGAGCGTGAGCAGCCACAGGAATACGATCTATTGGCGGTGGATGCGTTTTCAAGCGACGCCATCCCGGTACACCTGCTGACGCGGGAAGCCTTCGCGCTTTATTTCCGCCACTTAAAAACGGACGGAGTGCTAGCCGTGCACGTATCGAACAAGCATTTGAATCTGCAGCCGATTGTACAGATGGCAGCGGATGCGATGGGGAAGCGCACCACGGTGATCGATACCAATGATGAGGATGACAACGCGGTCTTCGGCGCCACATGGGTGCTGGTGACGGCGCGTAAAAACGTTTTCGAGCACGCTCTGATCCGGCAGGCGGGGAAACCGGTGGCGCGAAAAGCCGGGCTGCGCATGTGGACCGACGATTACAGCAATTTATTTCAGATATTGAAGTGAGCAAGAAAGGCCGCAGGTCTCCGAAGGCAGTGCAGGAGGCTCCCCTTCGTGTGTCTTACGTTCCACGCACGGTCCGAGCCTGCGGCACGTGCTGTAGGCCGGTTGGCCGCCTTCAACGGCGTCCCGAGCGCGCCTTGGCGGCTCGCGTCAGCTCCACAACGGCGCCTTGCGACACCTCGGCCGCCTGAACCGGCTGAGCCGGGTCATTGAGATTAGCCATTTCGTCTGCCGGCATGTCCTCCCCGTCCTCCCCGTCCCTATAGAACGTTAGGCAGCCGAGCGCCGGATTGAAATCCACCCAGATCGAATCGCCGCCGCGGACTTGGCCGGTGGCGATCAGGTTCGAAAGGGGCTCCACCAGGGCACGATCAATGGCTCGCTT
>QHXW01000382.1 GCA_003223115.1 Acidobacteriota bacterium | reverse complement strand
GTGCACCTCCAGGTGACTGTCCAGAGTTGCACGGTCTAAATTATGGTGAGCAACTTGGGTCGCTAAACCCCTTCTTGTTGCTCAACGGCGTTTTCCTCCGCATTATTGGCTCCTCGCCATTCAGTTGCAAATGGTGAGCTCGCCATTTTAAGCTCATCCGCGAAAACTGCTCCGAGGCCCTGCATATCCTCGACCGCTTCCACATCGTCGCCAATATGAACAAGGCACTCGACAACGTCCGTGCCGAGGAAACCAGCCGCATGAAACGCGAGGGCCGTGCCCCTGTCCTCAAGAAGTCCCGTTGGCTGCTGCTCCGTCACAGCCAAAACCTCGGCGCCGACCAGCACTTCCGCCTGCGCGATCTCCTCCGCTACAACCTCAAGACCGTCCGTGCCTACCTTCTCAAGGAAGCCTTTCAGCAACTCTGGGATTACAATTCGCCCGCCTGGGCCGGCAAGTTCCTCGACGAGTGGTGCCGCCAGACCATGCGATCCCGCATCGAACCCATGAAGAAGATCGCCCGTTCGCTACGCACTCATCGCGAACTCATCCTGAATTATTTCCGCGCTCAAAAGCTACTTTCCAGCGGCGTCGTGGAGGGTTTGAACAACAAGGCCAAAGTCACCATGAGAAAATCGTACGGCTTTCGCACCTACCGCGTCCTCGAACTCGCCCTCTATCACTCACTTGGCAAGCTGCCCGAGCCGGAGTCCACCCATGATTTCTTCTGACGAGCCAAAACTTCTGTCAAATTTTTGTTTTTTAGAAAGTGCCACACACTCGCCATACTCCCACGTTTCGGACCCCATACCCCTACTTTTGATCGACACTCAAATTCGGCTCCGGTTATACTCGTTTCCATGCCGAACAGAGGCAAAATTCTTTTAACATGGAGCGGCGAGAAGAAATTCCGATACGATGGTTCCGTTTCGACTGGAATCACCATCCAATGCGGCACAGGGTTTTCGCGGCACTACAGCCTGAACACATCCCGGTTGCGCCAAGTGGTTACTTTGTTTGCAGGTCGAGAAGTTCGCATCGGCACGCATAGGACGGCTCCACCAGAAGACAGCATCGGCTTGTGGTTCCAGTGGCCGAGGGTTCAAATCCCTCCACCCACCCCAAAAAGAATCAATTATTCCGCCCGGCTTCGAATCTCTACTCAGGGAACATTCTAGACTCCCGGCTGACCGAAGACGTTATGAGGAGTAATCCCCCATGGAAAGATCCGGCACTGGCCCGAGATTGATCATTGTGTGCGGTTTGCCGGGTTCAGGTAAGACCACACATGCCAAGCTGCTTGAAGCCAGGCTCGGGGCGATTCGTTTTTCTCCCGATGAATGGTTGGAGGCTCTCTCATTGGACCTTTACGACGAAGGGAGCCGCGAGAAGATCGAGGCTCTGCAGTGGAAGTTCGGTCAGGAACTTCTCGCGCTTGGTCTCACCGTAATCATCGAATGGGGCACTTGGGGAAGGTCCGAGCGGGATACATTGCGACTCGGAGCCCGAGCCCTTGGCGCTGCTGTTGAGTTGCACTATCTCTCTGCGCCAGTGGATGTTCTCTTCGACAGGATTCAACGCCGGGGCATGGAGAAGCCGCGCATAGAACGAGATCAATTGTTGCGATGGGTCGAGATGTTCCAAGCACCGACACCCGAGGAGATCGCACTCTTCGACAAGAGTTCTACGTTGGGAGTTTGATCCGCGGATAGCAGGCGAGAGCGGGGTGGTTGACTGATATAATCCGGGCCGGATGCAACCGTCAACCTGCACGAACGCATATCCGGCTTTCGGCATGGAGAAGTCCGAGAAGTGGTGAAGCTCCAGAGCTGACCTGATGATCCTGTCAAGAAAATGGCAACTCTGCATCGTCCTGTTTCTGGCGACAACATTAAACTACCTGGATCGCCAGACCATGAGCATTCTGGCTCCGGCCCTGCAAAAGGAATTGCATCTCGACAATGAAGCGCTGGGCTGGCTGTTTGCAGTGTTCTATTACGCCTATATGTTTTCGCAAATGGTGGTCGGCCCGATTCTCGACCGCTCGAATTTGCGCTGGGCGTTCGCGACGGCTGTGTTCCTGTGGTCGGTCGTTTCGGTGCTGACGGGACTGGCCAATGGTTTTGTGGCGTTGCTGATTTTCCGGCTGTCGCTGGGAGTAGTGGAATCGGTGAACTGGCCCGCGGGCATGCGTGTCGTCGCCCGGCTTTTGGAGCTGCGGGAGCGGGCACTAGGCAATGGCATCTTCACCAGCGGAACCAGCGTCGGGGCGCTGATCGCACCGGGCTTGATTCTGAGCATTGCGGCGGCGTGGGGATGGCGCTGGGCCTTCGTGTTGATTGGGTCTCTGGGCGTGTTCTGGATTTGCGGATGGATCCTCATGACGCGAGATCCGAAGATGAGGCCCATCTGGAGCGAGCCGGCGGCTCCGGAAACGGCGGGCCTTGCAGGGCAAAGGCGAATTTTCTCGGGCATCATCAGCAGTCCGCGTTTTCTCCCCGTGCTGGTGGTGGCGGTGCTTGTTAATCCTTGCCTTTACTTCAGCGTCAACTGGCTCCCCACCTATTTCGCTCAGCAGCGCGGTCTCAGTCCCGGGCCGCAAATGGGCTGGATTCTCACCGCGATCTACCTCGGTCTCGACATTGGCAACATCGCGTGCGGCAGTGCGATTCTCGTGCTGATACGCTGGGGGATTGGCGTTCAAAAAGCCCGGAGAATCGTCTTCATCGTGGCGACGCTGGCCGTGATGTTTTGTGTCGCGGTTCCGCTTCTGCCGATGGCGGGGGCGGTCACCGCCCTGGTAATCGTCAATTTTGGACTGGGCATCTGGGTGGCGGTGTATCTGACCATGGCGCAGGAAGTGTCGAGCTCTCACGTGTCGACGGCGATCGGGATTCTCAGCGGCTGCGGTTCGCTCGCGGGCGCCGTGGCCATGTGGGCAGTCGGGCGCGTGACCCGGCAAACGGCCAGCTTCTCAATTCCTATGGGCACCGTGGCTGTGGCGGCGGTGCTGGCGGCGCTCGCGGGATGGGCGGCCAGCCGGGAATCCAGGAAAGACATGATGATATGACCCCAGCTCTGAAAGGCGGAATCATCGGGTGCGGCTTTTTCGCGGAGCGTCACATTGAAGCGTGGCGCCGGATTCCGGAGGTCCAAATTGTGTCTGCGGCGGACCCGCGGTTAGACCGCGCCCGGGCATTCGCCGGCAGGGCTTACGGTTCCGCCGAGGAGATGCTGGATCACGAGCAGCTCGACTTCGTCGATATCGTAACGCGCGTCGATACCCATCTGCCCCTCGTGCGGCTGGCCGTTCAGCGAAGAATTCCCGTGATCTGTCAGAAGCCCATCGCGCCCGACTGGGGCACAGCATTGGAGATTGTCGATACCGCGGAATCGGCCGGCGTGCAGTTGATGGTGCATGAGAACTGGCGGTGGCAAGCCTGGTACCGCGTGGCACATCAGATGATCGCGCGGGGAGATATCGGCCCGCTCATCGGCTACGGATTTCGAACGCGAACGCGCGATGGCATGGGGAGAGAACCTTATTCGAAACAGGCCTACTTCCGGCAACTGCGCCGGCTCCTGATCGATGAGGCAATGGTTCACCACATCGACACAGCGCGATTTCTGTTCGGCGAGATCGAAACGGTGTACGCGCAAGCCAGCCGCAGAAATCCCAACGTCACCGCGGAAGATCAGGCCATACTTGTGTTGACTCACGAAGGCGCGGTTCATGGCTGGATCGACGGGCACCGCTTCCTCGATCCAATTCCGGATGGCCCGGCTATGGGCGACGCGTTTTTCGAAGGGGAAGGCGGCATCATCTCGATTCCTGCGACCGGCGATGTCTATCGGAACAATCTTCTCGCCTGGAAAAATGATTTGACCGTGGGCTATCGCGGTGACAGCGTACGCGCCACGCAGGCTCACTTTATCGCATGTTTACAGGAAGGCTGCGCCTTTGAGTCTGGCGGGCGCGAATATTTGCGAACATTCGCAGCAGTCGAGGCGGCGTACAGAAGTGTGAGCGGGCAACGGAACATTTCGGTGGCTGAGGTATTGCAGCCGGGCGGTTAAGAACTGCGTCCACGCCACGCACCTTCCCAGCCGAACTGACGAGCATTTGGACAACTGCGCGGCAACTGGGGCTATTAACCAAAATCAACGTTGGCATTGCCCCCAGGATGCGAAAGAATGGCGAATGCGGGTCCCCGACGACCGAGATTGGCTTTCGGGTGAGGTCTAGTGAACTCCGATCGTTGCGGAAAATGCCAAGCGCCGGTATCGGAATCAGCCAGATTCTGCCTCCGATGCGGAGCGCGAGTCGAACGACATCCCAAAAAATCATTCAAGGTTCTGAGCTTTGTTCTGTTTGCGCTGATTGGCGCACTGCTCGCGAGCGGCTTCTTAATCAGGGCAACGCGGGCGCGCCGTGCCACCATGACCACGCTGAACCGCGAAGCCAGGGTAGTGGCCGACTCGTATTGTTCCGAATCCAGCACACAGATTGTCGATCTTTATGCGCTGATGGCACAGGGTGACCGGGATACCGCTGCCACTCTAGCACTGCGTAGTAATGCGCTGGCGATAAGCGCCGGCACAGTCGTCCATGAGTATCAACGCGCCGGCCGGCTGTCGCATGTCCGTACGGTATCGAGTGATTCCGAGAGCAAAACCTGTTGGATGCCGTCGACGATGCTGGGCGATCCGACCGAGCGGCGTGAAGCTCAACCAAAGGCTTCGGCATCCCATTGATCGGCGCTGGAAGCTCCTGCGTTGATTCAGATCGCAAATCCGAACTTACTATACATTTCCTAACCAGAAGGCCGGACCCGTCCGAGTCAACGCTCTTACAACGATTGCCAAACGGCAAAAAGACCGGAAAACGATTAACTATTTCAATTACATAATTGTCTTGGAACGAAGCGATGGCCTGCGGCGATTTCTTCCTCCACCACAGCGAATCCTGTTATTCCGTCTGCAGTTTGGGAGAGCGAATTCTCGCAAACAGGTCGTTCAAAGCAACTGACAAACAAAGCTTAGCCGTCGCCAAACTCCTCGCGGTACCGTTCCCAGTGGCGCTGAAAGTCCGCCAGGATGCGCTGGTATTCGGAGTCCGAGCGCAGGTTGTTCCAGTTCTTGTCGCGCTCGAACCATGGGTAGTTGTGGTTGCTTATTTCGTCTGTACGGCGCAGCCATCTGAGCGCTGTTTCTTTCTCGCCCAGTAACGCGTACATGTCGCCCAGCCAATAAGTGAAATCGCCGTCGATCACCTGCTGAGGGCGCATCGCAAACAAGCTCGCATCGATCTTGCCGCGCTGGCCGCGGGAGGCATAAAGGAACGCAGCGGCGCGATATCGCTGCTGTGGCCGCGCAGTTCGACCCCGCGCGTCAGAGACTTTTCGGCTTCGTCGAGCTTGCCCTGGTAGTAGAGAAATTCGCCCAGGAAAGCCGCAACCCTGTATTGATTCGGACTGGCGGCTATGGCCTGGCGCATTTCCAGTTCGGCATCGTGCGAGCGGCTCACATAAAGCAGCATGCGGCCGTGCATCCAATGAATTCGCGGCGTGGTGGGATTCAGCTCGACACTGCGGCTGTAAGCCCGCTCGGCGAGTTCAACCAGCCCGGCGTAGTGGTACGCGTAGCCGAGCATGTCGTAGGCATAGTCGGAGCTGGGGGTCAAGGCCGCACCTTGCCTGCAGCACCGAATGGCGTCCTCGATGCGGCCGATTTCGGCAAAGTCCGCGCACAAGGCTGTGTGAGCTTCGCCGAGGTTGGGGTTCAGGCGAAGCGCCTCGTGTGCTACCGCTTCCGACAGGGCCAAATTCTCTTTGGAGTTCTCCTGAAAGTTAGCCGCCTCCATCCCATATGACTCGGACAGCGAAGAATGAGCCTCGGCGAAACCAGGGTCCATCGCGATTGCCTGCAGGAGCAGCTGGCGGCCCTGGCGAATGCTGCCGAGAGTCGAGCGCATCTTGTATTCGTTGGAGTAAAAGCGGGCCTGCAGATAGAGGTTGTAGGCCTCGGGCGACCGCGTCATCGGTCCCGACATGGCCTGATGCTCGGCGGCTGAGACCTGGATGCTGAGATTCTCGACGACCTTCTGCGCCAGATCGTCCTGGAATTTCAGCATGTCGTCAGCGCGCAAATCGTAGCGGCTGGCCCAGCGGGCGGCGCCAGTGTCGCGGCTGATGAGCTGTAAAGAAATGCGGATCACCGGCCCGATACGCTGGTAGGTGCCCTCCAGCACCGAATTCACATCGAGAGTTCGCGGGCCACATGGCCTGGATCCGCGGGCGTCTTGACGTACTTCAGGACTGAACTGGTTGGGCGCACCGCCAGACTCCGGAGCGAGACCAGCCGGCTGATAAGGGCGTCGGCCATCTCGATGGCCTACTGGAGCAGGGTCGCGATCTCCAGGGGCTTGTCGGCGATGACCTCGCGAAGCGTGCGGCCTTCCAGCAGCTCCAGCACGATAAAATGGCGGCCGCCCGCCTCATCAATCTCGTGAATGGTGCTGATATTTGGATGATTCAGCGCGGAAGCGGCCAAGTTTTGTACCTTCCGCACGGTAAACCACGCCCATCCCACCGCCGCCGAGCTTATCGAGGATGCGGTAGTGGGAAACGGTCTCGCCGATCATGAACCTGCGAGAATCTTAACAGATTGAGAAAGTGGAGACTCGATTTCGAGAGCCATCCCAAAAAGCCCGGAGCCTTACGGTGGCCCGCGGCGATTTTCTTTTCATCACAGCGAATCCGATCATTCCCTCCGCAGTTTGGCGATCAGGTATCCAGGAATTTCACTGTGCAGGATTGATGCCGACGCCCAGGATGCGGTCACCCTCTGCTTTCAGGAAAGCACGCGCGGACTCGCGGTAGCGTTCTTCGGCGGCACGGACTAATGCGTTGAATTCAGCCGAGCCGCGCAATGAATCGAGCCATGGGTCGCGGGTCACCATCGGAAAACAACAATAGCCCAGCTCCAGAGATTCCCGGAGCGCCCGTATGGCGACGCCCTGCGCGCCGGCAAAGGCAAGTTGGCGCGCCAAATAGTACAGCCCTTCGGAATCGCGAAAGGTATAAGCCAGGTATTCCTCCGCGTGGCGGATGCTGTCGGCGTACCGTCCTTCGAGCAAAGCCAATAGTGATGCCACGTAGACCTTCTGCATGACGCGGTGCGGCGCCTTGAGCTCCGTCCGTTCGCGCAATAGTTCGAGAGCCGGCTGCTCGCGTCCCAACTGTGTGAGAGCCAGAGCATCGATATAGCCGAAGTCGCCAAAGCTATAATCCAGTACTCGCTCGTAATTGCCCAGCACGAACTGCGTGTGCGCAACGCTGGTGCGAATGTTGGGGTCCAACCGGTAAGCGCGATCGTGCGCGGCAAGTGATGCCTCGAGCAGGCCGCAGTAACGGCAGATCTGCGTTAACGCGGCAAACAGGTCGGGATCGGTGTTCGAGCTTCGCACTCGCTCGAGTAGACGCACCATCGCATGCGGGGCGCGGCCGAGGTCGGCTTCTAGGTACGCATACATGTCTTGCGCCAGCGGCAAGTCGGGGTTGAGCTGCAGGGCGCGCTCGAAGGTATGTTGCGCCTGCGCCAGATCTTCTTTCGGGTGGCCGCCCCATTTTGCAAGCATCCGAAAACAACGGCCCAGACGGGCCCAGGCGGGGGCGTATTGAGGATCTTCTTCAACGCACCTTTGATACAAATCGCGCGCCAGAACTACGCTTTCCCAGTCGAGTGCCAGTTGATTGGCGCGAAGGTAAAATTCATAAGCAGTCGCGCTGGCCGGAACATCGTGTTTGAGGCGGCGGTCTTCCCGCGCCGTCAGCGGCAATGAAAGAGACTCGACGATGCGCTGGACCAGCTCGTCCTCAAGCTGGAAAATATCGCGCAGCGATGCATTCGATGTCTTTGACCAGAGTAGCGTGCCACCGGGCGCCTCAGCCAGTTGGGTACTGACACGAAGTTGATCGCCGGCCCGCAACAGTGTCCCTGTGAGAACCACATCCACGCCCGCTTCCGATGCGATGACCTTGAGGTCCGGCGTGTCGGACGCGAAGCGCGCTGCGGCTACGCTCGATCGGACGATCAGTGAATCCAAGCCGGAAAGCGAGCTGGTGATTGCATCCGGAAGGCTAAAGGCCAGGAAATCAGTCTCCGGATCAGGGCGGAGAATGCGGAACGGCAGGACGATCAGACGCGTCGTCCCGCGGGCGTGCGGCGTGCTACCCGAATCCCCAAGCAGCAGTGCCGCGCGCAGATCCCTCGCCATCGCTTCGGGGTCGGCATAACGGTCCAGTGGCCTCTTTGCCAGCGCACGGTGAATCACGCGATCCACCGCGCTGATCGCGGGGGAGCCGGTCAGTGTGAGCGGTTGATCGTACGTCACGCTGTGAAAAATTTCGGCCACGCAAGAACCCGTGAAGGCATGCTTGCCAGTAAGCATTTCGAATAAGATTGACCCCACGGCGAACAGATCGGACGCCGGGCTGATCGGTTGCCCCAGCAACTGTTCCGGGGACATGTAATGAGGTGTGCCGGCAAGCGCCCCGGGAATGGTGATGCCCGTTTGAGTTTCAGAGGCGTGCGAGGCCAGCCGCGCCAGGCCGAAATCGAGCAACTTCACGCTTTCTTCGGTGAGGAACACGTTTGAGGGCTTGAGATCGCGGTGCACGGTCTGTTTGCGATGGAAAACCTGCAGAGCAGATAGCATTGCCAGACTGATGCGCACCCCTTCGGGCAGCGGCAACGGTCCTCGCGTCAAGCGCTCCGCGAGCGATTCGCCTTCGAGCAACTCCATGGCGATGAAAAGATCGCCCCCCTCCTCGCCGATTTCATAGAGCTGGCAAACGTTCGGATGATTGATCGACGCAGCCGACCGGGCTTCGCGCCAAAAGCGTTTGCGAGCTTCGTCGGCGTTGCCGGTCTCGCGGATCATCTTGATGGCCGTCGGCCGGTCCAACCGCTCATCGTGAGCCGCATAGACCACACCCATGCCCCCTTCGCCCAGCTTGCGGAGCAGTCGATAATGTCCGATTTTCTCCCGCATATAGAAGATAGGAGTCATTGTATGCGGAAGGCGGCATCGTGGGCAGCCGACTTTGCCGGTGAGACTCAGAAACGTTGGCTGCCCGGCCTGTCCCCCGCGCTTCCGGCGGGAATCCTAAACCGTAGGCCTCAGCTTTTCCGCTCCTGTTTGTAACCTCTCGCCCGTGCCTCGGTACACTTTGTCGTGGGGTGCGGCGGGAAAATTCCGACTAACCGCGACCCACGCCCGTAGTCTAAGGAGTCAGCCATGAGCTCCCTGTGGAACGAGTTGCGTTATGCCCTTCGGATGCTGCGTAAGTCTCCGCTTTTCACCGCGATCGCGGTTCTTTCGCTGGCGGCGGGAATCGGCGCGAATACCGCCATCTTTTCGCTGGTAGACCAGATCTTACTGCGGATGCTTCCGGTGAAGGAGCCTCAGCAACTGGTGTTGCTCACTATGCGCGGCATGCACTACGGAAGCAATTGGGGCGGCAATGCGATCTCCTACCCCATGTACTCGGACTTTCGCGACAACAATCACGTTTTCAGCGGGATGTTCTGCAGGTTCCCCAATTACGCCAGCCTCTCCTTCGGCGGGCAGACCGAGCGTGTCGCCAGTGAACTGGTGTCCGGTACATATTTTCCGGTCCTGGGAGTCAGTGTCGCTCTCGGCCGGGTCATCACGCCTGACGACGATCGCGTGCCGGGCGGCCATCCCGTAGTGATGCTCAGCTACCCGTACTGGAAGGCGCGCTTTGCGTCGAACCGCGAGATCGTGGGCAAGACAGTGGTGGTGAACGGGCACAACATGACGGTGATCGGTGTGGCACAGCAGGGCTTTGACGGCGTCGAGCTTGGTTATACATCGCAGATTTTCGTCCCCGTGATGATGAAGAGCTGGTTGACGCCGCTATGGGACGGAATGAAGGATCGCCGCTGGCGCTGGGTGAACGCATTTGGACGGATGAAGCCAGGCGTCACCGCGCAGCAGGCCAAAGCCGCGCTGCAACCTTATTTCCACAGTATGCTCGAGATGGAAGTCAAGGAACCCGCCTTCCGGACTGCCTCGGCGCATACTCGCGCAGAGTTTCTCAAGAACATCATCGAGGTATTGCCAGGCTCACAGGGCCGCTCGTATGTCCGGCGCCAGCTGCAGACGCCGCTCTGGCTCCTGATGGGTGTGACTGGCGGAGTACTTTTGATTGCATGCGCGAATGTTGCCGGCCTGCTGATTGCACGTGCGGCGGCACGAGAACGGGAAATTGCCATCCGGTTGGCGCTGGGCGCCGGGCGTTTGCGCATCATGCGGCAGCTTTTGGTGGAGACCCTTCTGCTCGCGGCCGCGGGCGGGCTGCTAGGCGTGGTGCTCGCCTCCTGGACCAACCGGGCTTTGCTGGCGCTGCTTCCACCAGACACCACATCTTTGAACTTGTCCGCGGCGCCTGATTTACGAATCCTGCTGTTCACCGCAACCGTCTCTTGCCTCACCGCGCTGATTTTTGGTCTGGTTCCGGCTTTGCAGGGAACTCGTCCGAATTTGGCTCCAACCCTGAAGGATCAAGCCGGCGCCGTGCTAGGGGGTGGAGGCCAAGTGCGGTTGCGAAAATCATTGGTCGCCGCGCAGGTCACGCTTTCACTGTTGCTGTTGATCGGCGCCGGTCTGTTTATTCGCAGCCTGCGGAACCTCCATGACCTGGGCCCGGGATTTCCGCAAAATCACCTGCTCGCGTTTAATATCGACCCGTCGCTCAACGGATACGACGTTGAACGGTCGAAAGCGTTTTATCGCCAGCTCACCGATGCCGTAGGCGCCGTTCCCGGAGTACAGGCCGTTTCGCTGGCTTCCATGCGCATCCTGGAAGACAACGAGTGGGATAGCTCGGTCACGGTCGAGGGCCAAAGTGACAAGGGCGAGCGCCCGAACCCCTACATGAATTCCATCAGCCCCGGATACTTTGCCACGCTGGGCGTGCCGATCCTCGCGGGCCGCGACTTCACGGCCAAAGATGTCGATCAGGTTAAGCACGGTCCCGACAAGGATGATTGGTCGCCGCGAGTCGTAATCATCAATCAGAAATTCGCCAAACGCTTTTTTGGAAACGGCAACCCCGTGGGCCACTACGTTGGATTTGGCGGAGATCCTGGTACCAAGACGGATATGGAGATCGTCGGCGTGATTAAGGACATCAAGTACACAAATCTGCGCGACGAAGTCCCCATCCAGATGTTCATTCCTTATCTGGCAAGCCGCTACGTCGGCGGAATGACGGTTTACGTCCGGACCTCGCTCAACCCCGTCCAGGCCTTTTCGGCTCTACGTTCCGAAGTGCGGAGGATGGATAGCAACCTGCCCATTTACGGCATTCGGACCATGGATGAGCAGGTCGAGAACTCGCTATTGATTGAAAGGCTCATCGCGGGGTTGTCTTCGATCTTTGGCTGTCTTGCTACGCTGCTGGCGATGGTCGGTCTCTATGGCGTGATGGCGTATACGGTGGAGCGCCGCACGCGCGAAATTGGCATCCGCATGGCGCTCGGCGCCTTTCATCACGACGTCATCTGGCTGGTCATGCGCGAGGTGGTTCTGCTGGTGGCCATCGGAATTGTGGCTGGCCTGGCGGCTGCCTTTGCTCTCACGCATTATGTACAGAGCCAGCTTTACGGAGTCACGCGTAATGATCCGCTGACCATTGCGCTGGCAACTGTTGCACTGGCGCTGGTCGCCTGCGTTGCGGGTTACGTGCCGGCGCTGCGCGCCAGCCGAACCGACCCGATGCATGCCTTGAGGTACGAATAAGCCGAATTACAGCCTAGCTTAGAGGAGAGACGGCGCTTCAGGTCGAACGCCGTGAGGTTCAGTCTTGTTCGACCTCTTGCGCCTGCAGAACCTCTTCTTCGGCCTGCAGCCAGTCATCCAGTTCCGAACCGGATTGATTGCCCCGCCGGACGTATAATTCGTAAGCTCGCCGGCGAATGCGCTCTTCGATCGTCAGCGACTCGATCGGCGATTCCTTTGCACGCGCGACCGTTGGCATTGGAATTACCTCCGCGACAACGGTAGCACAGACCATGCCCGATCGGAAGGGCAGTTTTCCGCTCAGTTCCGCTCATTCACGCTGCATCGTCCGGCGTGAAATGATGTTAGGAACGCGCACAGCGGTCTCAACCGGCCGGTTGCTCTTCGAACATGCCGGTCTGCCGGATTTTGCGCACGCGATCCGCAGGGAAGTAACGGCCGTTCATCGCCACGTAAACTCCCAGCGGCAGTGTCTGGGCGAATGCCAGTGCGCTGCCCAGATTGAATAAACCGTCTGAGCTGCCGAATTTGTAGGGAACCATGGCGCCAGTCAGCACGATGGTCTTGTCCTTGATCTGCGCCGCCAGCGCCTGGGCCGTCGTGATCATCGTATCCGTTCCATGCGTGATCACAGTGCGGAGTTCCGGCGCAATCCTGCATTGCTCCACCACTAGGTTGTGCTCGGCATCCGTCATCTCCAGACTGTCGATCATCATCAGTGTGCGGATCTCCAGCTCGAGATTGCTCCGGCCGAGTTTTAGCATCTCGAGCACGTGCGAATCCTTGAAATAAAGCCGTCCGGTAAGCTCGTCGTATTCCTTGTCGAACGTGCCCCCAGTGACAAAAATCCTGATCTGCTCGGGTCTCGCGTTGGCGCTCACCACCACATTGTCCTCTACCCGCGCCGTTCGGGCCTCCACGCACTCCGCGTACAATTGGCGGGTTCCCTGCAACCGGGGGGACGTGTCTGCCACGAGACCGTTCGGAGCCGTATACTAGATCCTTTCGCAACATGAGCACGGGTGCCGGCCCGCCTTCGGGCTGGACAGGGGTGATCGATGCGCCTGCAAAGGGTTTCATTAGCTCGAAATCATCGAATTCGCTACGTACGGACAGGGCGCCATCTGGTCCTGCCCGCTGTTTTGATCGCCGCCTCGCTGGCGATGAGCCAGGCCGACGACTTGAGCCGGCCAGGTGAACCGAGAGTCTCGATTACTCCGCGCGTGCCGCTTGTGCCGGATTCGGGTGCTCCGGCGTCTCGCGCTATCCGCCTGGACGTCAAAGTCGTCCTCATCCCCGTGACGGTGACGGATTTGTGGGACCGCCCCATCATGGGTCTGAGGAAAGACGACTTCCACTTATTCGAAGACAACGTGGAGCAGAAGATCGCTTACATATCCAGCGAGGACGCACCCGCTTCCGTCGGGTTGATTTTCGATGCCAGCGGCAGCATGCGTGACAAGATTGACACCTCGGTCGCCGCTGTCGACCAGTTTTTTAAAACCAGTCTTCCCGGCGACGAATTTCTTTTAGTGCGTTTCAGTGACAGAGCCCAGCTGATCAGCGGCTTCACCGGTGATGCGCACGAAATCTCTGGTTGCCTGCATTCTTTTCATGCAGGTGGCTGGACCGCGCTCCACGATGCGATCTACCTGGGCATTCAGAAAATGAAGAAAGCCAGGAACGCTCACAAGGCGCTGGTAGTCTTGAGCGACGGAGGCGACAACAGCAGCCGCTACTCGGCGGGGGAAATCCGGGATCTGGTCAGAGAAGCCGATGTCCGCGTGTACTCGGTGGCTTTGTTGACCGGCCTTCTGCAAGGGTCTCGGTTCCTGGAAAAGATTTCTGATGAAACGGGCGGCAAGATGATCAAGGTGCGCAAGCTGGACGAGCTTGCCGACGCCATGGAAAAAATGAGCCGGGATCTGCGCAGCCAGTACGTGCTGGGCTACTATTCCAGCAATTCCCAAAACGACGGCCGCTATCGCAAGATACGCGTTCAGGTCAACCAGCCGACCGTGCACGCATCCTGGCGCCGCGGTTATTATGCCCCCGAATAAGGTGGAATGGTATCCTGCCTGTGCTGGTGGGACAGGCGCTTCGGCCTGTCTGCCTCGACCAATGGCACCCGCGTCGCAACCCGCAGCACAGACTTCCCTACAACCCCGCCCTCTTCCACAATTCGTCCACGCGTTTCTTCACTTCATCAGGCATCCGGATCACTCCCGGCCACGGCCGCGTGAAGCCTTCCGCGGGCCACTTGCGCGTCGCGTCAATTCCCATCTTCGAGCCATAATTCGCCAGGCGGCTTGAATGATCCAGCGAATCGATGGGCCCCATGGTGAACTGTATGTCGCGCTCGGGATCGATATTGTTCAGCGCTTTCCACACCACTTCGCGCAAGTTTTGCACGTCCACATCTTCATCCACCACCACGATGCACTTGGTGAACATTGCCTGGCCCAGGCCCCAGATGGCGCTCATCATCTTACGCGCGTGCCCCGGGTAGGATTTGCGCATCGACACCAGCATCAAGTTATGGAAAATGCCCTCGGCCGGCATACAAATGTCTCTGATCTCGGGCAACTGCAGCCGCATCAGCGGCAGAAAAATCCGCTCCACTGCCTTTCCCATGTAGAAATCTTCCATGGGCGGCGGGCCCACAATGGTGGTCGCGTAGACCGGATCTTTGCGCTCGGTAATACAGGCCACGTGAAAAACCGGGTAATCATCCGCCAGCGAGTAGAATCCCGTATGATCGCCGAACGGCCCCTCGGTCCGTAATTAGCCCAGTTCCACGTAGCCTTCGAGCACTATCTCGGCGTTCGCTGGAACTTCCAGATCGCAGGTCTGGCATTTCACCATTTCCACCGCGCTGGAGCGCATGAATCCCGCCAGTAGCATCTCGTCCAGATCCGGCGGCAGCGGCAGAATGCCCGAGTACATGGTTGCCGGGTCGGAGCCGATCGCCACCGCCACGTCCATGCGCGTTGCGCCGCCCAGCGCACGCATTCTGCGGTAATGTTCCGCGCCGTGCTTGTGCGTCTGCCAGTGCATGCCGGCGGTCCGCTCGTCATAAATCTGCATGCGATAGACGCCGCAATTGCGTTTCCCTGTATCGGGATTGCGAGAGAACACCAGCGGCAGCGTGATGAAGCGTCCGCCATCCTCGGGCCAGCACTTCAGCACTGGATAATCCAGCAGCGAAAATCCGTCGTGCTTGATGTTCTCTTGGCACGGCCCTTTGCTCACTGTTTTCGGGAAGAACGAGCCCATCTCCGCCAGCTTCGGCAGCATCTTGATCTTGCCGATCAACCCTTCGGGCATGCGCATTTCCAGATACTCGGCAATGCGCTGGGCCACGTCCT
>QHXW01000381.1 GCA_003223115.1 Acidobacteriota bacterium | reverse complement strand
GTTCCGATTTAACCGGCGGCGATCAAGGAGCCGGGGCAAGCTTTTCTTCCGGCTCGTGCAGCAAGCTGTGGCAGTCGAGCCCGTTCCCCTGGATCGGATTCTTCACCCCGAAGCCAGGCCGAAAAAGAAACCACAATCTGTAGGGGCTACCTGAGTCAAGCAGATACCCACTTCGATGGATTTCGCAATCGAGCGGATGGACCCGCACATGTTGTCGTGGACCGTTCCGGGGAAGGAGAAGACATTCAATGCCAAACCGGACTCGGCAGTTGTTGCGTTTGTCTATGAGGACGCAGCCAAGGCACGCGAGACCACGCGAGACTTCAATTCCACGTTGATGGACGAGCTGGCACGCCAGGTTGTGAAAGTGCGGAGCGCGATGGCGCCGGGTTCGCCGTCGATAACGACTTTACCGACGTTCGAAGCGATCGATCCGCCCCCAGCGGTTCCCCTTGCCCTGGAGCTGGTTCGTTCCTTCTCAAGCCCCACTGTCTACTGGTCGATTTGGGAACTCCTCTTGGAGACCGAGCTGAAGCACCGCGCGCTTCCGGTGTTATTCGGGTGTGGTGTCGGGCTGCTCGTGGGCGCGCTGCTCGCGGGATTGCGCCGATGGATTCGCGAAATCCGAGGGCGCCAACAGGATTTTGGCAACGCACACGCGCTGCGAAAGATCATACCCGAGTTCAGACCGACCTCTTGGCTCGACATGCTGCTTCAGGACGTACGTTTCGCCCTGCGATCCCTCAGGCGGTGTCCGTTTCTGACGGGAGCGACAGTAATGACCTTGACGTTAGGAATTGGGTTAAATACGGGCGTCTTCACCGTAATTAATGCCGTGCTATCCCGTGCACATGTTGATAAGGACCCGGACAGCTTCGTACGCCTGTATGCACAGAACTCGAGCTCGTCGGTACCCCAAGGTCAGCTTGGCGGGATGTCCCTTGCGGACTATCGCGCATATCGCACGGCTCAATCCCAGAGTGATCTCGCCGCCTGGCACCAGATCGAGACGACGATCGGCGGAGATATCCCGGGCGAGGTGCGCGGCCTTTTGGTTTCCTGCAATTTCTTCTCGGTTTATGGTTTAGATCGGCCCAAGCTCGGCAGGCTCTTCATCGCCAACGAATGCTCTCATACAGGCGCCGGTTCCGTGGCTCTGCTAAGCGAGGAGATCTGGCGGAACCGGTTTGCTGCGGATCCTCATATCCTTGGCCGAGTCGTCACTCTGAATCGCCATGCATTCACGGTGGTTGGCGTGGCGCCGGCGCACTTTTCGGGCCGGGTCAACAACGCGCGCATTTGGGTGCCCTATACCATGCAGTCCCAGCTCGTCTCGGGAGGAGACCTCTTCGAATAGACCGGTACGCAGTGGCTAATTGCCGAGGGCCGCCTCAAACCTGGCTATTCGCGGTCCGCTGCTCAAGCCGAGCTCAACGTGATTGCGCGCCAGCAGGATCGGTTCCAACCCGGCCGAAGGACGGCATTAATCGTCACCAACGGATCCATGATGGAAGAGCCGAGCTTACGTGCGCAGTCGATCCTGGCGGTGTCGCTGTGGATGGGACCGCTCATGTTGCTCCTGCTGATCGCATATGTGCCAACGTGACCACGCTGCTATTGTCTCGGGCGGCGGCACGCCAGCGGGAGGTAGCCATCCGGCTCTCGCTTGAGGCCAGCCGAACAAGGTTGTTGCGGATGCTGTTGACCGAGAGCCTGATCCTTGCGGCAACGTTCAGGACCGCCTCGCGCGGCCGGCGGTGGCGCAGCCGACCAATAACGTAGTGGAACGGGTCCTGCGCACGGCCGTCCAGTGGCGGAAGATTAGTTTCGGCAACCGCAGCCGCAACGGCAAAATCGCCACAGCCCGCTTGCTCACTGTGACTCAGACCTGCAAGAGGCAACAGCGTCACGGTCTGTTACCTTACTGACTCAGTACGCTCTCACCGCCGCCAGGCAACGGCACCGTCCTTTCTCCCGCAGCGGCCCTGACTCCCTGAACTGTTACCCCCTGACGCCCGACTTGCGAGTATTTGCTTATCTCGCTGGTGTGACGTTCGTGACCGGATGCCTCGCTGGATTGGCACCCGCGATGGAGTTTTTGAAACTGGATCTTACAGCATCGCTGAAGGGTCTGGAGAGTTGGGTGGGCTCTGCCACGGGAAAATGGCGAGCGCGCAATTTCCTAGTCGGCTCGCAAGTGGCCATGAGCCTGGTTCTGCTGGTCGGCGCAGGGCTGTTCGTGCGTGCGCAATACATGTTGTTTACTAGTGACCTGGGGTTCGAAATCCGCCAGGTGCTCCTGGTTCCCTTAAATGTGGCGGTGCCGCCCTACACCGAGGATTCTGCCTGGTCCTTTTACCATCGGGATCCGATTACCTACATTGCGGTTTCCTTGCTGTTAATATTTGTAGCGCTGGCGGCTATGCTCAGGCCAGCATTTCGGGGAGCCGCCTCTGATGCGGCTCAGGCGTTGCGCCATGATTGAGGTTTTTTCTGGTAGGCCTGCTGGGCGATTAGTCGGGTTGTAGGAACCGGAAACGGAGTCAGTCTCAACGCTTCCACTTTGGCGCGACATTTTGGTCGAGTTCCACTACATGAACGAATCACACGTGTCCACGCAAAGGACGCGCTTAGAACGCAGTTCAAAAGCGGCTTAGGAACGAGCGGAGGCGCT
>QHXW01000387.1 GCA_003223115.1 Acidobacteriota bacterium | reverse complement strand
CCGAAGCCTCGTCACTGTACCCACGGATGCCTTCCGGCACGGCGATTTTTCCGCCCTGGTAGACGGCAATGGCCAGCAGATCCCCCTCTACGACCCGGCCAGCACTAAGCCCGACGGCAAGGGCGGCTTTGTGCGCGACCTGTTCCCAAACAACCAGATTCCGATCGAGCGGCTGGATGCACTTGCGGCTAAAGTGATCGCCTTAATGCCGAAACCGGACTATCCGAACCTGATCTCGGGCAACTACGTCTCCCGCGCGTATAGCCCCGCAAACAAGAACGACATTGCCTACAAGATCGACCACCAGTTGACCTCGCATCAGAAGATCACCTTCAGCCACTGGTTCAACGTTAAGGAGAGCAATCCGTATATCGCGGATTGGGGCAAGGGCCAACCCCTAGACTGGGGTTATCCGGGCGCCTTGCACTTTCATGGTATCCGCGCGAATTACGACTGGGTCGCCAGCCCCGCAGTGCTCAACCACTTCGGCTTCGGCTTCTCCGGAACGTTCAACACAGGCCGGGGCACAGATACCAGGAACGGCGTGACTATTATTCCTGTTCCGGGTCTGCCCTCGGAGGTACCTGGCGTCACCGGCTTCAACATTCCCGGGTCGCCGGAATTCGGAAATGCCACGCAGCAGCCAGACAGACGATCCGACCATACGTGGAACTTTACGGATACCGTAAGCATCGTGAAGGGGCGTCACCAGGTGAAGTTCGGCGGAGAATTCTGGTGGCAGACCTTCAGCAATTGGGACCGAACCGGCAACGGCGGAACGGCCGGAAGCTTCTACTTCAGCAGTCTGGAGACCGACAATCCTAATTCGCCGACTTTCGGCAGTGCGGGCTACGGATTCGCCAGCTTTTTTCTGGGTCAGGTGGACAGCCTTCAGCGTCTTGTCGGCGCCACCCCGTTCCAATATAAACTCCCCTATGCAGCTGCCTTTGTTTCCGATACGGTGCAACTGAGTCCCAAGTTAACTTTGAACCTGGGCGTACGTTACGACTTACCTTACCCTTGGCGATTCTCCGACCCCAAACGGCTCGCGGCCATGAGCTTGAAAACACCCAATCCTAGCGCCGGAAATCGGCCCGGCGCGCTTGTCTTTGGGAATTCGGCAAATGTGCCCCCAGTAGACAAGAAGGAATTTGGTCCCCGACTCAGCTTGGCTTACGCGCTAAACAATAAGACCGAGGTGCGCACGGGTTACGGCATCATCTATAGCATCTCGAACGCGGCGACCACTGGAGCGGTCCAGTTCGGAAACGGCTTTACAGCGGGCTACACCGGCTTTCAGAACATTACGTCCTTGAACAGTGGGATCACGCCGGCGAGCATCCTGGCAAACGGATTTCCGGACTACACCTTGCCCCTGCCGGATCAATTCCCGGGGTTGAATGTCGGCGGCGTCGCGGATTATTACAATCATGATGGCGGTAAGCAGGCCTACATGCAAACCTGGACTTTCGACATTCAGCGTGAGTTGCCATTCGGTATGTTCATCGATGCCGCCTACGTAGGCGACAAAGGGCAGCGATTGCAGGCCGGCCTGGAGAACCTGAACCAAGTACCTGCGAGCTATCTGAGCTTGGGGCCTCTGTTGAACCAGGACATCGGTTCCTCTGCGGCCGCCGCGGCGGGATTCGGACTGCCCTATCCAGGCTTTACCGGGACAGTCGCGCAGGCTTTGCGGCCGTTCCCGCAGTACACCAGTATTAACGACGCCTTTCAGCCGCTCGGATCGTCGACCTACCACGCCCTACAGACTAAGGTCCAGAAACGTTTCTCCGACGGTTTGTCTTTCCTGGTCAGTTATACGCTATCCAAGACGCTGACCAACACGGGTTTGTCTGGCTACTCGGCCTTCAACGGGGGTGCTCTGGATACGGCGAACCGGTCACTCGAGAAACATATCGCAGGACAGGACCAGACACACACCTTAGTCGGCAGCCTGGTGTATGAATTACCCCTGGGTAAGGGCAAGAAGGGAGCCGCCGGAAAGCTTATGGGAGGCTGGGAGGTAGCCGCGGTCACGCGGCACGCCAGTGGAACGCCCCTCAGCATCGGTGGCGGCCCACCGCTCCCTATCTTCGGAGGTGGTAACCGGCCTAACCGTGTTCCCGGCGTATCCGGTCGCGCGAGTTGGTCGGGTTCCTTCGATCCGGCGGTCGACAAATATCTCAACCCGGCAGCTTGGTCGCAGCCAGCGCCCTACACATTTGGCACCGCCAGCGCCACAGAGCCCAATCTTCGCGGCTTTCCCTTTCACAACCAGGACTTCTCGGTCATCAAGCGTACATATATTAAAGAACGCATGAACGTAGAGTTCAGAGCCGAGTTCTTCAATATCTTAAACCAGGTGGTTTTTGGTTCGCCTTCGACTAGCTTAAATTCTCTGAGCACTTTTGGGATGGTATTCGGCCAGGCCAATACACCGCGGAACATTCAGTTCGCCCTAAAGATGAACTTTTAGCGGTGGTCCCGAGATAATGGATCGCCGCGCGTTCCTCTCCTCGGCGCCGTTACTCGCCGCGCTCACGGGGGCCCAAGCCAATGCGCGGCCCGGCAATACAGGCGCCCGCGTCTCTCTGAAGCCGGAACCACTCACCCCGTGGTCCGGGCAGCTCGTGTTTGTCCTGGATCCGCCGGTATCGGAATGGCAGGCTCAGCGCAACCCGGATGTTGACCGCCTCGCGTACACCGGCGGCGGCTACCGCCTGGAGTTGGATTTTCGCCATCCGGAACCGCAGTTGCTCACCTTCCAGTTCCGTCTGGAACGCGAAGACAAGCGCCCATTTCTGGTTCGCAGCTACTCCGTGAAGACTCAGATCAGTTTGCTGGGTATCTATAGGGTATGGAACTACCGCGGAGGGCCCATTGAACTGATGGACCAGTTCGACGTTTACACGCGCGGGCTGAATGAAATTAGCCAGGTGAGTGGCGCCAATACCGGCATCCCCATCGTGCTGTGCGCCGACCGCGAAGGCCGCAACCGCTTTTCCTTCGGCATGCTCGATCAGGTGGAAGCTACTAACCTACGCGCCGGCGACTGGTCGCTCGGCCTGTCACCTCGTGGCGAGGGGCTGAACTTCTCGTTCGAGTTCTCCCGCAACGGTCAAACCTTTTCAAGTCTCACTGGTCAAACCAGTGGCTTACCATGTTCAGTTAACCATGCTGAAATCGAAGTCATCAGCCGCGTAGACACGTGACGGACGACTGGTTTCTTGCAAAGCAAATTAGCAGCTCAATGTGCAGACACACGAATGACGTTTCTCATCGAGCTGTAATCTCCTTTTGTGCTGTCGATTCGCCTGCGAAGTTGACTCGTATTCGCAATGCAAATCAGTTTGTGAAATCGAGCGTAACTGCGAATTGCGGTGCAGTCCAATGTTTTGTTCACGAGCCGTGATGCAGTTTGGGAAATCGGGATAGGGGGAGGCTTCGCGGCCCCCCTCCTCCCACACCACCGGACATGCGGGTCCGCATCCGGCGGTTCGGCGGGTTAAGCAATCGAATCGGTTTCACAGTTAATCTCGGAATCCCAAGCGAGTCGAAGTAGGCATTGGGCAACGCGATGCTGAGCGCGGGCGAGTTCGCCAACCCACATCCCTTGGCGCAACTCGGCAAACCGCATCGTGCTCCGCTTCCACTGTCACGATAGTGGATGAAATAGAACGAACGCTCTGCGGCCGCGCGGATCTCAACCTTTGGATCTTGGTAGTACTGCCTGGGCATAGGCACTTGAGTTGTCTATCGTGCACATTCAGGACGTCATATGAAATCCTGGTAGCATGTATCAAAATGAGGCCTTCCGGTTTTTTTCCTCTCCTCCCAGCAGTGCTTCTTGCCGGCCAAGTGCCGCAGTCCAGCGGCGTTGAGACGGGGTACAAGCTGTTTCAAAAAAACTGTGCCGCATGTCACGGCGCAGAAGCCAAAGGAGGCCGTGGCACGGATCTGACTACGGGGCGCTGGAAGTGGGGCACCTCGGACGCCGATATCCTGCGCAACATCCTCACTGGAATCGCCGGCACGCAAATGCCGGCCTTTTCCTTGCCGGAAGAGGAGGGCCGCGCTATCGTCGCCTGGTTGCGTTCGCTGCGCGGCGGAGGGCGCGAGGAGCGAGTCGCCGGTGATCCCAAAGCTGGCCGCACACTATTTTTCGGCTCCGCTGGTTGCAGCCGCTGCCATATGTTCGGCGGCCAAGGCGGCAGGCTAGGGCCAGATCTCAGTGGCATTGGCGAAGAGAAAAGTGCGGCTGAACTGGAGAAGGACATCACGCAGCCAGGTGAAAGCCCGCGTGAGGGTTATCAGACCGCTGAAGTGCGCACAGCCGACGGAAGCTTTATCCGCGGCGTTATTAGGAACGAAGACACTTTCTCGCTCCAGATGATGGATGAGCGGGAAAAACTGCACCTGTTCTTAACAACCAGCTTGAGAGAAGTCACACGCCAGCATCGTTCGCTGATGCCTGCGGCGAATCTCACTGCCGCAGAGCTCGACAATGTGATCGCATTTCTTAAGAAGACCGAGCCGTCGGATATCGGCCAGGATGCATGGACTCCAAGCTCCGACTTCAACGTTTCCTTCCAGCGAATTCGTAACGCCCGCGAGGAGCCGCAGAACTGGCTGACCTACTGGGGCGATTACCAGGGCACGCACTACAGCCCTCTGAAATACATTACGCCCGCCAACGTTAAGTCGCTCAAGAGCCAGTGGTCCTTCCAATTCGCCGGCACCAATGTCGAGAACACGCCCATCGTGGTTGATGGCATCATGTTCGTCACCGGTCCGCTGAACAATGCCGCCGCACTGGATGCGCGCACGGGACATCCCATTTGGCGCTATACGCGCCGCCTGCCCAGCGTTCATGCGCAGTGCACCGTCATGACCAATCGCGGATTCGCGATTCTCGGCGACCGCCTCTACATGGCCACGCTCGATGCGCATCTTGTCGCGCTGGATGCCAAAACCGGCAACGTGATCTGGGACACAACCGTCGCCGATTACCGGCAGGGCTTCTCTATCACACTCGCACCGCTGGCGCTTGATGGCAAGATCATTGTCGGAATCACGGCAGGTGAATGCGCGCTCGCCGGATTCGTGGATGCATACGATGCGACGACCGGCAAGAAGCTCTGGCGGACCTACTCCACCGCGCAGAAAGGCGACCCGGCGCGCGCTTCCTGGTCCCCCGAAAGCTCTGCCGATATCGGTGGCGGGCCCACGTGGATGACCGGCACGTACGACGCCGAAACCGACACACTCTTCTGGACTACCGGCAATCCCGGCGCCGATTACGACGGCACCACTCGTTTGGGCGACAACCTTTACACGTGCAGCGTCCTGGCGCTAAGTCCTGCGACCGGAAAGCTCAAATGGTATTTCCAATTTACGCCGCATGACGTGCATGACTGGGACGCCACTGAAACGCCCGTCCTGATCGATGGCCGGTTCCGCGGCCGCGCCCGCAGGCTACTGATCCAGGCCAACCGCAACGCGTTCTTCTATGTGCTGGACCGCGAAACCGGCGAGTTCCTGCTCGGCAAGCCGTTCGCGCACCAGACCTGGGCCAAGGGGCTCGACGACAAAGGCCGCCCCATCGTCCTCCCCAACACCGATCCAACGCCCGTGGGCGTATATGTCTGTCCGGACGCCTCCGGCGGCACCAACTGGGCGGCTCCTTCGTACGACCCGATCACGAGCCTGTTCTTCGTAACTGTCCGCGAAGGCTGCGCGCTCTACACCCGCAAAACCATCCCTGCCCAACCGGGCGATCCTTTTACTGGCGGCAGCGAGCAAGCGGATCGCAAGCGGGGCGCGCCCGGGGCCGTTCGTGCCATTGACCCGCTCACCGGCGAGATCCGCTGGAGCTTCCCCATGCACTTAGGCTCATCGGCCGCTGGTCTGCTCAGTACCGCGGGCGGCCTCGTCTTCGCTGCCGATCCTGAAGGTAGTCTGATCGCACTCGACGCCCGCACCGGGGCGAAGCTCTGGCACTATCAGACCGGAGGCGAGATCCGGAGCTCCGCAATATCCTATGAGATGGATGGGAAGCAGTACGTAGCAATCGCGGGAGATTCAACGCTTTTTACGTTTGCGCTGCCATAAAGCGCAGAAGACCGCTGAAGGGCACGGTTTCGCAGCTTGTGTCCT
>QHXW01000384.1 GCA_003223115.1 Acidobacteriota bacterium | reverse complement strand
TACGATTGTCACAAGGCGGTGTATCTGGCCACCACGAGTCCGAATCACATCGCGGCCGGGTTCCCGACGACCTGCGAAACCTGTCATACGACGACGGTCTGGACGGGCGCCACGTTCAATCACACCTGGTTCAGGATCCCGCATCACAGCGCCAAACTTTGCAGCGACTGCCATACGAATTCGTCAGACTATTCGGTCTTCACTTGCACCAATTGCCACTTAAAGGCACCGACGGACGCCAAACACTCGGGAAATAAGAATTATGTGTACGACAGTCTGCACTGTTATGCCTGTCATAAAGGATAAGAGGGGCTTACAATAAAAGGGGCTTGATGATGATAATTGGATGCAGGTGCCTGGTGTTGTGGCTGGCGCTGGGGCTGATCGCGGCCTTACCCGCCCAGACTCAGGGACCGAACACTACGTTCCACGTGCGATATGTGGCCAGCGGAGCGGTGTACTTGGATGGCGGGCGCGCCGCGGGGCTGAGCGAGGGCTTCCACTTGACAGTCAAGCGGCGAAAGCCGGGTGAGGCCGAGATGGAGGCCAAGGTGGTCGGCGAAGTCGTGGTGGTCTCGTTGGCTGAAAACTCGGCTGCCTGTGAGATCTTTCCGCGCAAGATGCGCAAACCGCCCGTGCCACGCAGTCCTCCAAGAGCGCGCGCAGGTACGCTCAAGTGATCAGCTTCACGCAAGGCGATCCTTTGGAAGAAGAGCTTCGCGCGTATGTGCCGCGCCCGCGGCTGCCCAGCGTCAACCGGGTTCGCGGTTTTGTAGCGCTGGATCAAACCACCATACTGGATCACAGCGCTGCGCACGCGCAAAGCGTGCAGGAAGGCGCCTCGCTTCGCGCCGACATGACGCGCATCGGCGGCTCTTACTGGAATTTCACCGGCTACTGGCGCGGCCGCTTCACCTCCCGTGGCGGAAGCCAGCAAACGCTCACCGATCTGATCAATCGGACCTACCACATAGGCCTCTATTACGATAATCCGGCTTCACATTACGTCGCCGGGTTCGGGCGGCTGTTACTGCCGTGGGCGTCCAGCCTCAGCACCATTGACGGCGGGTACGTCGCGCGGAAATTCGGCCGCGTGACGACTGGGATTTTCGCCGGCTCGACGCCCGATCCTACTTCCTGGAATTACAACAAGGACCGGCAGATCGCAGGCGTGTTCAGTAACCTGGAGGCCGGAAGTTGGGACAATGTGCGTTACAGCGGCACGGCCGGCGTGGCCGTTACACGGCTGAAGTGGCTGGCGGAGCGGCAGTTTGCGTTTTTCGAGAACAGCCTCATGTTCAAGCGGAACATTACCATCTATCACAATCTGGAGGCCGACCAAATGGTCCCAGGCCGCTTGGGTAACACCGAGAAAGGACCAGTATTGAGCCGCAGCTTTTTCACGCTGCGTTACCAGCCGATTCGCGCAATCTCGTTCGATGTTAATCACAATTACTTTCGCAACATTCCGACGTTCGATCTCCGGCTTTTGGGTACCGGACTGCTGGAGAAAATGCTCTTCCAGGGTCTAAGCGCCGGTGTTCGGCTCGATATGCCGGCGCACATCAGCGTCTACACCAGTCTGGGGCGCAATAAGCGGGAAACCGACGTGACGCCCTCCTGGAACTATATGTACGGCCTCATGCTTGGCCGTCTGGGGCCGACAGGGATCCGTGCGGACTTCCGCTATTCAAAATTCGAGAGCTCATTCGGCAAAGGGCACTATATGACAGGTATCCTTTTCCGGGATTTCAGCGATAAACTGCGCATGTCGTTTCAAGTCGGACAGCAGGATGTTCACTCGACGTTCAGCGGACAAAGCCGTGCAAACTTCGTGACGGGTGATCTGGATTGGTTCTTAGGCAGGCATTACTTCGTGAGCAGCGGAGTGACGACCTATCGCGGGTGGATGCAAAATTATGATCAGATTTTTTTCAATCTTGGTTATCGGTTTTAAGCTGGCGGGCGCCCAGAGTGCCTCCACTCCCGCGGTTTCGCCTGACGTGCTGCTCGAGAGCGCGGGAAAGCGCGTTGAAGAGTTCTGGGAGAAATTCTCCGCCGTGGCTTGCACCGAAACCATCACGCAGGCCAAGCTTGGCAATGGCGACAAGGTGCTGGCTCAACGGACGTCTAATTTCGATTACCTGGTCATCCTGCAGCTTGCCGGCGACGAACTTACCGTGGACGAATCGCGCTTACTGCAAGGGCAGCCCACCAAGAAAGCAAGCGACCGGGCCATGCTCAACACGGACGGCTTCTCCACGCTGGTCCTGATCTTCCATCCTCTTTTTCAGAATAGCTTCCAATATACTTTGGGAGGTACCCAGGAACTGCGAGGCCGGAACGTGCAAGAAATCCGTTTTGAACATATCCCCGGACACCGGAGCCCATCTGCGTTGCAATTGAAAGGTCGCGATTACCCGATCGAGTGGCAGGGCTCGGCATGGATCGATCTTCAAACTGGCAATATCGATCGCATCGCCGCGGGTCTAAAGACCTCGCTCGAGGACGTCGGCCTGAAAAAACTTTCAAGCGAAGTGCAGTATGCCCCGATTGCGTTCCAAGCGGAAAAGGAGATTGCCTGGCTGCCGCAGGTCGCGGTAATCGAAGCGAATACGGAGCATCAGCATTGGCGCAACACTCACATGTTTTCCAAGTACAGAAAGTTTTCCGTCACAACAGACACTAAAGTCGACAACCCGACAGAATAAACTATGGCAACGGCTTCCCCTATCTCAGTCGTTTCTGCTACCACCCCCCCGCGCCGTAAACGTTATAGCGAATTACAATAAGGACAGAGGAGAGCGAGGAGTAAAACAAGATGAGCGCCAACGCCACAGCAACCCCCAGCTTCATTCCGGTGGCGATGCCCACGGCAGACAACGAGCGGCGCCATCGCGTGCGCCTCTACGCCTTGTATATAATAGCGATCGCCATAAATCTGGCGATATTCATTTACGGCTTTGACTACTACACATTGGCGACGACCCTACGGCCGTTTTCGCCCAAACACCACGTGTTGAGGCCAAGTGGGCCCCTCGGCCTGTATCTCGGATACTTTGGAGTAGCTCTCTTTCTCGGCATTTTCTTGTACCCGATCCGTAAGCGCTGGTCATGGCTTGCCAAGCAAGGTAACACGAGGCACTGGCTCGACATCCACATTCTAATGGGCCTCGCCGTCCCGTTCGTCGTCGCCTTCCACTCTTCCTTGAAATTCCGGGGAATCGCAGGCATGGCGTTTTGGTTGATGTTCGGGGTATCCCTCAGCGGCGTGGTGGGACGGTATCTTTATGTACAAATCCCGCGCAACCTGAATGCGGCTGAGTTATCGCGGAAGGAATTGGAGGAATTGCAGGGTCGGTTGTCGCACCAGCTCGCTTCCAAAGACCTCCTGCCGGAAGCCGATCTGCGCTCTCTCTTGCGCCTTCCCAGTGCGGAGCGCATTCAGCAACTTCCTGCCGCAGCGGCGATTGTGTACATGATAATGCTTGACTTCGCGCGCGTATTCCGCATCGCCCGGGTCCGTCGGCATTCCTTGAGCGGCGCTGAATACATCACAACGTTTGGTGGGATGTTCAAAACGAGGCATGGCGATCTGGAAAGGGCGATCGCCACCGCTGGAGCGGAGGCATCGCTTTCCAAGCGGATTCTGTTCCTATCCAGCTCCCTGAAGGTCTTCCACCTCTGGCACGTTGTCCACAAACCGTTTAGTTACACTTTTGCGATTCTTGCAGTGCTGCATATCGGGCTGCAGTTCATGCTAGGCTTTTTCTAGTATATAGGCGCATGGAAACGCTGATCACGTACGCTATCACTGTTGCTATTCTGGCGTACTTTCTCCTTGCCTATCGCCAGAGCGTGAAGAAAAGGGACGCCGCGGCGCGCGCTGCCGAGGAAAAGGGGAAGTTGCACTCCGGGGGGCCCCAATCCCAGTATCCGCTTATCGACAACTCGTACTGCATTGGTTGCGGGGGCTGTACGACCATCTGCCCGGAGGGCGACGTACTTGCCATGTTAGGCGGCAAGGCGGTCATCGTCAACGGATATAAGTGCATCGGTCACAGCCTCTGCGCCGACGCGTGTCCCGTGGGTGCCATTACCATGGTGATGGCCAGCCCGGGCGTTGGCGCTGATATGCCGTTCCTTACGCCAGAGCGTGAGACAAGCATCCCAAACTTGTTCATTGTCGGAGAACTCGGCGGGTTGGCTTTGATCAAGAATGCAGTAAACGAAGGGCGCGATTGCATTGATACCATCACCAAGCGGTTCGCAGAAGGGGACGACAAGCCGGCTCCGGGCGTTTACGACGTGCTGATCGTCGGAACCGGCCCGGCGGGGATCAGTGCCGCACTGCGCGCCACCGAAAACAAGCTCTCTTACGTCGCGATAGAGCAGGATCAAGAGGTTGGGGGTACGGTAGCGAAGTATCCGCGCCAGAAAGTGGTGATGACCAGTCCGGTGCAATTCCCCATGCACGGGAAATTCAAGAAGTTGGAACTCTCCAAAGAAGAGCTCATTGACTTCTGGCACAAGGTTATGCAGCAAGCAGATTTCAAAGTTCGTACCAGCGAGAAGGTGCTGGACATCAAGAAAGGGGAGGACAGCATCTTCACGGTGGTAACCGACAAAGAGCAGCATCGCGCGCGCGGTGTGGTGCTGGCGCTCGGCAAGACGGGCAGCCCGCGGAAACTTGGAGTTAAGGGTGAGGATTTGCCCAAGGTGATGTACCGTCTGATCGAGGCGGATCATTACATAAATAAGCAGATCCTCGTGGTGGGTGGAGGCGACAGTGCTATCGAAGCGGCGATGGGACTTGGGCACCAGGTCGGCAACAAGGTCACGCTCTCGTATAGAAAGGAATCCTTCAGCCGCATCAAGGAACGCAACTCACAGCGCATTCAAGAGTGCATGCGCGCTGGGACAGTCAAGGTAGTATTCAACTCGACGCCCGTCGAGTTCAAAGAGGATGCCGTTATGCTCGAAGTCAACGGTACGGTGGAGCAGATTCCCAACGATTTCGTTTGGATCTTTGCCGGTGGTGAACCTCCAACCGCCTTCCTCAAAAAGATCGGCATCGGGTTTGGACACCAGGACATAACGTTGCAAGCAAGCGGCGAGGCAAAACAGGCCGCCCTCTCTAAGAAACAGTTCGCAAAAGTTGGTGCGTTGGAGAAGGAGCTTGCCAAAAGCGCGTCTTGACTCTCGGGAATGGATCTCGCAAAACTATACAGAGCACAACGGGAAGACACCTTCTTGCCCACTCGTGAACGCAACCGCCAACTTGTCGAAGCGGCGGAAGAGGAAAGAAAAATCCACATCCGGTGGAATTCCAACGTGATGGAAACTATACCCGACCCTATCGTCCTCAACGTCAGGGGCAATCGCGCCGTGAACCCCAATCGCCATGTGTGAAGAAGCAACGCGTCGCAGCCAGCGCGCAGTAAATCTATATTGGAAGTCAATCAAGATTGAGCACAATGCGCTTGCCGCCGATCAGTACTAAGGCTTCGCGTATCGCGGGCGCCGGTCTCGCAGCTATTGCCGTGTTTTTGGCGTTGAGTTGGGCACTGCGTCTGAAAGACGCTCCTGTTCCGGCGTCCGGTAAATCTGGCCGGGCTGATGCCAAGCAGCCTGCCGCGGAGACGGGACTCGACAAGCGGCACGAAGCCATGGCACTCGAGTCCGAGCTCCGGAAGAAGCCGAATCACGTGCCCATTTTGTTTCGACTGGCACAACTCGCTCGCGAGAATGGCAAGAATACCGAAGCCGTTACTCACTTTCGCAAGATTATCGAGCTAGAGCCGAAAAACAGGGAGGCTCACCTGGAGTTGGGCCGAACTCTATATGACATTGGCGACGTCACAGGCGCTCTCGAGCAGACAAATCGAATCCTCATGGAAAAACCCTCAGATGTAGACGCGCTCTATAATGTGGGCGCCATCTACGCCAACTCCAACAAAATGGACCTGGCTCGAGACTACTGGAATCGCGCGGTGAAAAGCGCGCCCAATTCGGAAAGTGGACAAAAGGCGGCAGAGGGCCTAAAGCGCCTCGTACAACCGCCAGCTAACCCTCGTTGACACGGCTGGGCTTCCCGCCCACGCACGACACCTCACTCAATCGTCACGGCTGCGCACAGG
>QHXW01000385.1 GCA_003223115.1 Acidobacteriota bacterium | reverse complement strand
GGCCGAGATGCTGATTCTGGCGCTGTGCCGTCAGCATCGCCGGGAGGGCCACGAAGTTTCGGTACATTGCATTATGGAAGCAGGCCCGTTGGCCGAGACGGTCGCGCAAGAAGGAATTCCCCTGCGGGTGTATGGTTCCTTGCCGTATTGGCGGCTGCCGTGGAGCCTGTATTGTGGATTGCGCGCCGTGCGCCCGGATGTGGTGCACTGCCATAACGTGGTCTCCTCTGTATTCGGTGCCCCTGTCGGCCGGCTGGCTGGAGCGCGCGGCGTAATCTGCACCCGCCATGGCGTTGTGGCGAATCCTCACAATCTGCGCCGCCAGGGGCTGTTCTGGCTGGCGGCACGCTTCTCGGATCGCGTGGTTGCGGTTTGCCAGCGAGGCGAACAGAATTTAGCGAGGGCTACATTTGCGGTCCCGCAGAAGTTGATGACCATACGCAATGGCGCCGAGCCAGCGCCCGGATCGCGTTCGGGAGCTGAAGCCATCGTCAAACAGGGTTTCACTGCTGTGATGGTGGCGCGACTGGCTCAGCCGAAGGATCACGCGACGCTGCTTCGGTCCGTGGCGATCGCATCCCGCAGCATACTGGACCTTAATTTATGGGTGATCGGAGACGGGCCAAAGGCGCCGGAACTGCAGCAACTGGCCGCTCGGCTAGGGATCGAGGGCCGGGTGCGCTTTCTCGGCGAACGGCGCGACGTGGGTGATTGGCTGGCTCGAGCGGATCTTTTTGTCCTGTCTTCCCAGAGCGAGGGGGTGCCGATCTCGTTGTTGGAGGCGCTCGCCGCTGGTCTGCCCGTGCTGGTGACCGATGTGGGCGGAATGCCTGAAATTGCCCAGCTTTCCGGTGTCGGCCGCGCGGTGCCACCCGGCGATCCTAACGAGATGGCTGCAGGTATTCTACACTTTGCCGGGCAGCGCGACCGTCGCGCGGAACTGGCGCGCCTCGCTCGCCAAAGTTATTCACAGTTTTTCAGACCAGAGCAAATGGCTTCCGATTACATGGGACTCTATCGCTCCTGCCTCGGCCAACATTCGGCTGCTGCGCGTACCGGGAACGAGCCTGATCAGAGAGAAAGGCAAGGCTGCCATCGCGCAGAATGAGCGCGTAGCGGGCTCGGGAAAAGACGATCTTGTCCAGCGTATACAAATCCGCTTTACAGAAAACCAGCACGTACGTAATTGCCACGGCAGCGGGAAGGGCGGCCAGCTTCCTGATGCTGCCGGTCTATACCCGGTTCTTAACCCCTGCCGATTACGGCGTGTTGGAGTTGTTAACGCTCAACTACACGCTCTTCACCACGTTGGTGGGGATGAGATACGCAGACTCGCTATTCTATTATTTCTTCAAGGCCCCCGATCAGAAGTCTCGCGACGAAACCGTCAGCAATGCTTTTATCGGCGCAGCCCTGCTGGGATGCGGCACTCTGCTGCTGGGATGGGTGTTCGCGCCCTACTTGAGCAGGTTCTTTTTCCAGACTCCGGCGTACGCCGGTTTCGTCCGGCTCAGTCTGGCGTCCTATACGTTTCTGCTGCCGGTGGAATCGGGTTGCGCTTATCTGAGAGCCCTCAACCGGTCAGGGACTTATGTATGGATTTCTCTCCTTCGCCTCGGACTGCAACTGGGTCTGAATGTTGTTCTGCTGGTCGGCTTTCAGCTCGGGGTTGCCGCCATGCTTTGGACCGAAATCATTGCCGGCTGCGTTTGCGCGATCATTCTTGCAAAATACTGTCTTTCTGGCAGACGGATCACATTTCGATTCAAGACTTTTTTTCAATTCGTGCGATACTCGATGCCCTATGCCGGCGGGGGCTTATGCATGATGTTCATCCATTTCGGCGACCGATGGTTTCTGCAGCGCACGGTGTCTTTGGCCGAGCTTGGCGTTTACGCCTTGGCCTACAAGCTCGGCATGGTCGTCGAAAACGTTGTGACCCCCTACGCGATTTACTGGAATTCGCAGGTCTTCGAAATTCTCCGGCATCCAAACGGAGAACGGGCTTATGTGCGGTTCGCCACCTATGTCGCGCTGGGATTGACTTTTGTTGCCATCCTCATCACTGTGTTTGGCAAACCGGTTCTTCACGTGATGGTAACCCCCGGGTTCCAGGCGGCTGCGCCTCTTGCGCCCTGCATTGCGTTTGCCTACGTCTTGCGGGCTCTCGATGGACATTTCCGAAGCATATTTCGCGTGGAAGCAAAAACCGGGCGAGACGCGAGCATTATGGCCGTGGGGGCGCTGGCTTGTTTGGCGGCGTATGCGGGATTGATCCCGGTGTATAAGCTGTGGGGAGCGGCGTTTGCTACGTTATTAGGCTTCTCGGTGATGCTTTTATACGGGCTTCACCAGGCACAAAAGCTGCGGCGATTCCCGTTTGAATTCCGGCGCCTGAGCCAGATTCTCGCATGCGGGGCAGTAACGATTCTATTCTTCTATTGGCTGGGAATAGAGGGTTTTTGGCGGCAACTGGCAACCGGGGTAGGCGTAGCCTGCCTTTTCCCTGCCTTATTGGTAGTCACCCGTTTCTTCCACAAGGACGAAGTACAAATGTTGCGTGCAGCCACGGCGGTGATACAACGATTCTCGCGATCGGACGCACAGCCCGTCGTCGAAGGTAAGGGATAGAGGTCTCTGGCGTCATGATCCGCCCAGCACTGTCCAGCACTGGCTTGATACCAACCTTGTGGTCAGAATGTATGTTTTTTTATGTTATTTAATCTCTTGCGCGAACAGAATTGAACATGATTTCACGTACTAGCTAACTCGGTCGATTCTTATTTGATCCTTCCGGCATAATGACTAAGTGTACATATCGCGAGCGCACACGCGCCTGAGCAGCGATTTAACGCCGTACTGCTAAGCGGACAAGGTGTTTCCCCGATGGACCCGCTCCTGGAGCAGGGGTAGACTTGTCCAAGCAGCGCATTGCGGCGGTGCTTCGAAGCCACGGTGCTCGGCGGCGAAACGATCCATGTGGCGGCGCGGCCGTGCAGGAACGCTGATCATCCCGTGCAGACCGATGATCTCCGAGTTGTTGGTGACCGCAAGGGTTCCGGTGCTGCAGGGTCTGGACGCCCTGCGTTGCGATGGTCGCCAGCGATGCGTGCCAGACCCAAATGATATCCCTGATTGCATTCAGCCTCTATCTTCTCATGGACATCCTGCGGCCACAGGAGATTCTGTCGCCCAACAGCGCCACTGCCGTCATGTATTGGACGGGGAATCTGGTGCTGGTTTGCTGGGTTTTCGAAAGTTTGTTCAGCCGCAGGAAGTGGCACGCACTGGCTTCCACGAAATTTGTCGCCGGGTTGTTGATCGTCGGTTTGCTGTCGTGCGGTGCGGCGTACCTTCGTCTAGGCGGCGACCAATGGTCAAAGTTCCTTGACTTAGCTAAAGCGCTGTTCATCTATCTGTTTGTGGCGCAGATCGTCGACACGGAGCGACGGCTGGTGTACGTGCGCCGGCTGCTGGTATGTCTCATCATGGCTCTGGCCGTTGGCGGGGTACTGTTTTCATTGGGCGTTCCCGTCCCGGGATTCGCGCACGAAATGGACGAGCAGCGATTGAGGTATGTAGGCATTCTCAGCGATTCGAACGACCTTGGGCTGATGTATGTGGTCGCCTGGGCGATTCTTCTATTCGGTCTGGTGAATGGACGAAGCGTAATGCGTCGGGCGTGGCTCTTCGCTTGTTTGGTGCCGCTGGGATGGGCCATCTTCCTGACGGCTTCGCGGGGTGCGACTTTGGGAGCCCTCACCGGCGTCTTTCTCGCCTTCCATAGGCGTTCCCGCTTTATGTTGCCTGCGTTCCTGGTTCTTAGCACGCTGCTGTTGATGCACCGGTATGGCGTGGCCAGAATGGATAAGCTCGCGACCAGCGAGGAGTCCGCCGAGGGAAGAATCGTTGCCTGGGGCCAGGGCTGGTACATGTTGCGCTCGAATCCGCTGCTGGGAATAGGCCCTCGCAATTTCACTGAATATCACGGGAAGACCGCGCATAGCACGCTCGTTCAGGTCGCATCGGAACTAGGAATGGCCGGCCTATTCTGCTGGCTCGGGCTCTTCTATTTCCCGCTCCAGGAGTTCACCCGGCTCGATTGGCTCCGCAAGAGATCCGGACCTGGACCGCCAGCGGCCGTACAGCAGTTACAAGCGGCACTTATGGCTTGCACCGTGGCTGCGCTTTTCCTCTCGCGGCTATACATTAGTACACCGTATTTGCTTGCTGGCCTGGTGCTGGCTGCGCGCGAGATCACGAAGACCCCGGAGCTCGAGCAACAGCCTGAATCAACAGTTGAGGAGATAGAAAACTACGACCCCCGGGTAAGTATCTGGCGGCTGGCTTTCATTCAACTAGGAGTTCTGATCGTTTGGCGGGTTATGATTTATGGTGTAATTAGTGGTATTTAGTTCGAATTTGACTCGCGTAGCAGGCGGCCGTGCGTGTCAGTATTATGTTGGGCTTTCTAAGCTCGCGAGCTGCCTTCCCGAAGACCGATCTGATTGGCACTCTCCCACATAGGCATCTAGTAAATGGCATGGGACGGATATATAGTATAGCCTCTTGGTCACTGGCCCCAGATTGGCGGCAACCCGTCATGTCGGCCGCCCGCCGGCACAGTTACTACTTCTGGAGTCCAGTGTTGTCGAAAGCCTATTCCGTTAGCCTTGTTATCGTTCTGTACCTGCTGTTCGCAGCGTACAACATTTGCGCCACGCGCCCACAAACCCGCAGGCGTAGCCTGGCCAATCGGCTGACGAGTATCTGGTATATGTTTCTTGCCGTCGCACTGGCGTGCCCGACTATCGGGGTCGCGGCGAGCTACGTAGCGGGTCCGGGCCAGACCTTTACCCTGAGTAGTTCCATTGTTCTCTCTGCAGGTGACACCGTCGATCTGGTCGGCACAGCCGCGAACCCGTGCGCCGTGCAGGGCAATAACTTCGGTTTTCAAGCGAACGACAGCACGTGGTCAGGTCGTCTGGTAATCAAGAACTGCTCGGTCCAGAATCTAGGTTCGGCCGCGAATCACGCGCTGCAGCTCACGCTGATGAATGCCGCCTATCTGGATATTGAGAATACAACCTGGACTACCAGCAGCTCAGTGGATCTCAGGACGTTCGGCACATCCACCATCACCTTCAGCGGCAACATCGTTTCTGATAGCTCCACGTTTCCAGTTCAGAAAGACTTCGTTGCATCACGGCCATTCTTCAATGAGACGGGAACCTCTGCGTCTCAAAAGTTCTTTCAAAGCAACAAAATATACAAGGGGGGGATGTATGTAACAACCCCGAACTGGATCATCGGCGGAGACGCGGATTCGGATGGAAACATCATCATTGGCCCTCGCGCCAGAATCAGCGCTACGGGCGCAGGTTGCGTAATCAAAAGCAACTACATCCACGCCTCTCTGGCAGTTGACCCTGTGAACTGGTACTGGGGCCAGGTGGTTAACATCAGTCTGGGGTCCGGATCACGGGCGGAGAACAACGTGTTTCGTACGGCCCAATGGGTTGCCCGCCAGATTGATGGCGAATTTCGCAACAACCTGATTCTCGAGGTAAACGGGCATTACCTTCTTCAAGCCGGAAGAGGAACCGTTCACCACAATATTTTTACGGGACTCTATCAGGGCCCGACCCGTTACGGGGACACGAGTCCCACGGCCGCGATAGCTCTAATCAACGAAGTTTATACCACCGACGGTCTTCAGTTTTACAACAATACGATGGATGCCACGAATGTCGCGGGCGTGGGGGTCGAGCTACCCTTCAGCACTTTTATACCTGCCGTTCGGAGTAACGTTTTTTATGGCTTCTCCACGCAACGCGCCATCGTCGGCGCTGGCTCGACCGAAGCCATTACTACACCCCTGCCCTCACGGCTGGGCTACGCCGATTACAACCTGTTCCATTACGTGCCGGGTTCGCCGGTGATCGACAACTACGCCGTGGGCGTCGGCGGGAAATCGGAGCGCGTGGATCCTGGCTTCGCCTACCACGATGTGCACGTCGGTGGGCCCATGAACGAGCGCTTGGACCCGCAGTTCCGCGGCCCCTTGCCCAGCGGATTTCCGTTCACCGACGACGACATCCAGAACGGCGTGATTACGGTCTCGCAAATTCTGAGTTACTACCAGTATGTGTACAGCCCGGCCCCCGGCAGTCCGTTGATCGGCGCGGGAGATCCCGCCGATGGCGTCGGAAATGACATCGGCGCCGTCCAGTCGAGCACGATTACGTCCGTCCCCCCGCTGGTTACCACGAATAAGCCACCGGTCGTTAATGCCGGCCCGGATTTTGCCATTACTTTGCCCGCGACGGCCTCATTGGGTGGATACGCCCTTGACGACTCCCTGCCAGTGGGTACCTTGACGCTCGCGTGGAGCAAGGCGTCCGGGCCGGGAACGATCAGTTTCAGCAATCCCGCGAGTGGTTATACCACGGCTACTTTCTCTCAATCGGGGACCTATACTCTGCGTCTGACAGCCTCGGACGGCGCCCTTTCTGGGAGCGATGATTTAGTCATCACGGTCTCAGATAGCACGACGCCTTCCGCCCCGAGCTTCTCCTCGTTCACTGCCACACCGGGCTCAATTACCGCCGGACAGTCCTCGACGCTGGCCTGGACCACCAGCGGGGCGACATCCGTCGCCATTACGCCCGGAACCTTTACGTCCACGGCCGCCAGCGGCTCTACCACCGTCAGCCCCACGGCCACGACGACCTATACGCTGACCGCTAGCAACGCTGGCGGCAGCACCAACGCCACGGCTACCGTTACATTGCTCGCACCCGATGTAACGCCGCCCACCGTTCCTACGAATCTCAGCGCCTCGGCGGCGTCATCTTCCAGCATTACTCTTTCCTGGAGCGCTTCCACCGATCCCGTAGTATCCGGCCAGGTGACCAGCGGTGTGGCGGGCTATAAGATTTACCGTGGAACCAGCGCCTCCAGCCTGAGCGTGGTAACCACGGTCAGTACCACGTCTTATGTTGATAGCGGCCTGACCGCATCCACAACTTACTACTACTCCGTTGCGGCGGCCGACACCGCCGGCAACTCATCGGCCCAGGTGAGCCCGCTGGTGCCGGCTATAACGCCGGCGCCTTCACAGACGGTCACGGTTACCTTCCAGCACGGGGCTAACGGATATACAAGCGGCGAGGATAACGAAGTCGACATCGGCCGCAGCAATCCCAACAATGTCTATGCCAGCGGCGGCACCGTGTATCCGTTCGCCATCGGGCTGGAGTACTGCACCTCGTATCCTTGCGAGAAGATGATCATCCGCTTCAAAAACCTGGGCATCAGCGGAACCATCACCAACGTGCAACTTCAAGTAAAGGAGTATTACCAGCAGGGTGGCTCCAATTTCGTCTACGCCCAGAAGATCTCCAAACCCGATTGGGATACCAACGCCGTCAACTGGTACAACTACAAAACCGGCACCGCGTGGACGACCCCCGGCGGCGACAGCGGCCCGCGTCTGGCCACGGTCTCGGCCCCCGGCGCCGGGCAATGGGCCAGCATCGACCTGGGCGCCAACTTCAGCCTCGGCGAACTGCAGCAAAACGGGATCATACTCACCACCGATGTGTTCAACTACTACAACATCTGGTTCTACTGTAACGAAGCCACCAATCCCGCGGATCGACCCAAGCTTATTGTTACTTACATTCCCGGCGCCGCTGGCCAGCCCCCGGCCATCTCCTCGTTCACGGCCACACCCACTTCGATTACCGCCAACCAGTCCGCAACGCTGGCCTGGACCACCAGCGGGGCCACGTCCATCGCCATTACACCTGGAACCTTTACGTCCACGGCCGCCAGCGGCTCTACCACCGTCAGTCCCACGACGACAACGACCTATACGCTGACCGCCGGCAACAGCAACGGTTCCGCCACAGCCTCTGCCACAGTAACCGTATCTCCGGCCCCTCAGCCGCCCGTGATTTCCGCCATCGCGGCTTCGTCCACTTCCTCCGGCGCCACCATCACCTGGACTACGAATACCCCGTCGAGTAGCCAGGTCGACTATGGCCCCGCCACGCCCTATACGCAATCGACAACGGCCGATCCGACGTTGGTGACGTCGCATTCCGTGATCATTTCCGGTCTGTCATCATCGACGCTGTACCATTTCCGGGTCAAGAGTGCGGATGCATCAAATACCTTAGGCATTTCAGGTGACAACACATTCACCACGCTCGGCGCCACTTACACTGCCGGACCGGGCCAGACCTTCACACTGGCCGGCAACCTGTCACTCGCAGGGTCTGATACCGTGGACTTCATCGGAGCTGCCGGCAATCCGTGTGTCGTACAGGGAGGTCAATTCCAGATTCTCGCCACTGACGGAACGTGGTCCGGGCATCTAGCCATCAAGAATTGCACGGTACAAAATCTCGGCACCTCGGCGCTTCCCGCAATACACGTCAATAACTACGGCAAGGGCTATATCGACGTCGAGAATACGGATTTTGAGTCGAGCAGCGATATTCAGATTGGCAACCTGAATTCTTCCACCACCACATTCAATAACAACATCCTCGCCGCCAACAGCGTCTTCCCGGTGGACAAAGACCTCGGCTTCACCCGGAACGCCTTCTTGGCAACACAGATGTCTTCGACGCAGAAGTATTTCCAGGGAAACGGCGTCTATCGCGGAACCGTGATGCTGCAATCGCCGAACTGGACGGTGGGCGGCGACAGCGACGCGTTGGGCAATCTGATCATCGGTTTTCGTGCCGGTTTGCAGGTCCTGGGAAGCGGCTGCGTGGTTAAACATAACTACACGCACGTGAATCTGGGTGTCGATCCGGTGGTGTATCCGTACTTCACACAGGTGATGAATTTCGAGCTGGGCGCCGGATCATTGGCGGAGAACAACGTCATTCGCACGGGGCATTGGGTCACAAGACAAATCGACGGCGAATTCCGCAATAACGTGGTGCTCGAGGTTCAGGCGCATCAGTTCCTGCAAGCCGGCGCCGGCACGATCCACCACAATATCTACGCCCACATCTACCCTGGTCCCAACCGATTCAACGATCTGCGAGTCGTCCCAGCGGAGTCCCTGGTCAATGAACTCTACGCTACCGATGGCTTCCAGTTCTACAACAACACATTGGACGCGCGGGGGATTTCGAACCTGGGTGTGGAGTTACCGTCCGGTACTTTCATGCCGAGCCTGCGCAACAACATCTTCTACGGCGTGTCCACTACCGCAGCCGTAATTGCTCCGCGGTTTACCGAAACATTAACTGATCCCGGTCCGGCCCGCCTGGGCTACGCCGATTACAACGATTTCTTCTACGACCCCGCGTCACCCGTGAGAAATAACTATGCGCTCAGTGTGGCTGGATTGACGGAACGCTCCACAGGCTTCGCTTATGACGATTTGCCCGTGGGCGGTCCGATGGATACTTCGGTCGATCCGATGTTCAAGGGGCCGTTACCCACTGCGTTTCCATTCAACGATGCCGATATTATCAGCGGCGCGGTGACGGTCTCACAGATTCTGGCGTATTACCGGGATGTCTACGGTCCTGCGCCCGGAAGTCCGGTAATCGGCGCCGGGAACCCTGCGGACGGGCCAGGCACGAGTATCGGCGCGGTGGAAGTGGGACCGGACACCGGCCCCGACCAAACCCCTCCCACGGTTACGACGAACCTCGTGGCGACAGCGAACTCGCCTTCAACAGTCGCGCTATCCTGGAGTCCGTCAATCGATCCCGTAGTAGCGGGCCAAAGCTCCACGGGAGTGGCCGGATACAGAATTTATCGGGGTGCGTCGCCGGCCGGACTCACGCAAATCGCCACCACCACGGCTTTTACATATTTCGACACCGCGGGACTATCCGCTTCCACCACTTATTACTATTCGATTGCTGCCTTTGATGAAGCCGGCAACCTGTCGACTCAGTCTGCCCTCGTACCCACCACAACCCTTGCCTTAGTTCCTACCGTGGTCACCTACCAGCATGGCGTCAACAGTTACACCGGCGGAGAGGACAACGAAATTGATATGGTCAGCCCGACTGCTGTGTATTCCAGTGGAGGAAGCTCTTATCCTTACCAGATCGGAGTCATGTTCTGTGCCGCGCCATGTAATAACATGCTGATCCGGTTCAAGAACCTCGGAATCAGAGGCACTATTACGAACGTCAAGCTGAAGTTGAAGGAATACGGCCAACAGGGGGGCGGCCCGAATTATGTGTACGCCCAAATGATTTCCCAGCCGGATTGGGACACTAACGTCGTGAACTGGACTGTCTACAAGACCGGAACTTCTTGGATCTCGGCCGGTGGCGATAGTGGTCCTGTCCTGGCCGCGGGTTCGGCCCCCGGCGCCGGCCAGTGGATCACCATCGATCTGGGCGCCAATTTCACGGTGGCTCAACTTGAGCAAAACGGCATCATGATCATCACCGATATCGCCAGCTACTACGACCTTTGGTTCTACAACAATGAGGCCACCCTTCTCGCCGACCGGCCCACGCTGGTGGTGACCTATACGCCCAATTGATAACCAGAGTTCGTTAACGATCTTCAACTAGCCTAGAAACCCCCCGGCCGCTACCGCCTGAGCGCGGACAGTCATCAGATTTCGTCTATCGCGTCAGGACCTGCTGCTCACTCCTCCACACCCCTCGCTATTGCCGTCCGGGCTATTGCAAGCAAGTGGCGGACCGTGCTAAATTATACCTTCGGTACCGAACCGCGCCATGAAAATGCTCTGTTTTCACTGAGTTCGGCGGCGTTGGGTGTGAAGTGATTTTTCTGGCTAGAAACGTAATCCTTCTCGCCCAGAAGCGTTAGAAGCCGCTGATTTTGACTGACGGAAAATGGCGCGAACTTCGGATATCAACGTTCCTGCCTTTTCGAAATTGAGCCAGCGTTATCCATGGCCAATCTTGCCGCTTCCGTCGTAACGCGCCTATTGTAATGCGTGGAAGTGTTCGAATCTGATCGCCAGAAATTCGCTTACGCACGTGATCGCCCGCAGAAAAGACTTTCTTGGCAAATTGATCAATGACAGGAGCTATCCGACATGGGGCGTCGTAGGCAAGGGCAAAAGTCGGCGCGTCCTCATCACGGCCCTGGGCGTTCGCTGAGTGCAGCGACTTTGCGCGCCGGGGTTTTGCCCCCGGTTCCCCGACATCTCAGCCCACGCGAAGGCGTGAACAGCCTGTTAGCTCCTTTGCTACTTGTGCTGCTCTATCCGGCTGTGGCATGCGCAGCCAGTATGACAGCGGGACCCGGCCAGAATGTGTCATTGAGTGGTAACGTGGTCCTGTCTAACGCCGATACCGTCGACCTGGTCGGCACCGCCGCGAGCCCCTGTGTATTGCAGGGGAATAACTTTGGCTTTCAAACGATCGATAGTACCTGGTCAGGCCATCTAGTAATCAAGAATTGCCTGATCCAGAATTTAGGCTCGGCCGCGAATCATGCGCTGCAGCTCACGCTGGAGAATGCTGCCTATCTTGATATCGAAAATACAACGTGGACTTCCAGCAGTTCTGTAGATCTGAGGACGTTCGGAACATCCGCAGTCACGTTTCGTCAAAATGTCGTGTCTGACAACTCAGTTTTTCCAGTTACGAAAGAATTCTCTGAATCACGTCCATTTCTAAATGAGATCGGAACTTCTACGTCTCAGAAGTTTTTTCAAAGTAATAAAATATACAAAGGGGGCATGTATGTGGCCTCACCGAACTGGCTCATCGGTGGCGACGCAGATTCAGATGGGAATCTCATCATTGGTTTGCGGGCCAGAATTAGCGCCACCGGATCCGGTTGCGTGATTAAACACAACTATACCCACGTGCTTCTGCCGGTTGATCCGGTGAGCACGTACTGGGGCCAGGTAGCTAATTTCAGTCTTGGCCCCGGATCACTGGCTGAGAACAACGTTATTCGTACCGCTCATTGGGTGGCCCGCCAGATTGATGGCGAGTTTCGCAGCAACTTGGTCACTGAAGTCAATGGACACAATCTTGTGCAAGCCGGCAGCGGGAAGATTCACGACAATATCTTCGCGCACGTTTTTCCGGGCGCAGCGCGCTATGGGGATACCGCTCCGTTGGCTGCCATATCCCTGATCAGCCAGGTGTACGCCACCGACGCCATGCAGTTTTACAACAATACATTGGACGCCAGGAATG
>QHXW01000380.1 GCA_003223115.1 Acidobacteriota bacterium | reverse complement strand
CGGATTTACCACGCACGACCGGAAGCGATGCCAGATCATGGCGCGCATCACGGCCTTGGTCTACAACTGGTGGACGATCTTCATGCGCTTGGGAATCCCGGACAAGCATGTGGAAGCGGTGACCTCGCGTCCGTTGGGGCTGATCGCGGCAGCCTTGACGAAGGTGAGTGGGTTTCTTAAGCGAATCAAAGCGACTGCGGAGCAGTTGACTCAAGCCGAGCGGTGGCGGCTGATTCTCAGCGCCGCTTTTCAGAATTTTCTTGGCGGCAAGGTTCTCGGAAGCACTCGGCGGCTGGCTGGCTAACCGCCGTTTTTAGGTTCACAGGCTTTTGACGCCCCGCTCGCGGCCGTCAGGATCTCTCCTGCCAGGCCGGGGCCTGCTACCGGGCGCTCCGGCGGTTACCCGGCCGGATCTCTCATCCGCTAGGCGAACGCGTCTTTCAGGACGCACAATGCTTCTATTTTGCCCCGTCGAAGACTTTGCGTTTGCACCTTAGCGTGCAATATCTAAGATCTAGCGGCGCTGGCGGCCACTTGCGTAGCCGGAGGTTCAACGGCATCAGACGCGGTGCCAGCCTCTGCGGCATCAACCCGCGCCACCCACAAAGTCATGTCGTCGCTTGGAGGCACGCCCATCGCAAAGGCATCTGCTTCAATCATTACTTGGGACGCGATCTCCCGTGCCTTCCGTTCGCAGTTAGCTTGAACGGTCTCAACGAGCCGTCTGTTTCCCCATTCCTCTCCGGCGGGATTCGTAACCTCGGACACGCCGTCCGTGTAGGCCACAATTACATCTTCCTGCGCAAGTGTAATCGCTTCTTCGCGATACGGGGATCCACGAAATGCCCCAACTACCGGGCCGCTCGGTTCCAGGGAAATGGTGCGATAACCGGCGCCGGTTCTCCGCAGAATGAAAGGCGGCTCGTGGCCCGCATTGACGTATTGGAGCCGGCCAGCCTTGGGGTCATATCTAGCCAGGAACAGCGTGGCGAAACAATTGTCCGGGGAAACCCGGAAAAACATCCTGTTGATCGTGGCTACGAGACCCGGCAAGCTGTACTGCTGGGCCAGGCTCAGAGCGCGCACCATGCTGTGTAGTGACGACATTAGCAGCGCAGCTGAAAAGCCTTTGCCCGACACGTCTCCGATGGCGATTCCGAGGCTGCCGTCGGGCAATTCGATGTAATCGAGATAATCACCGCTCACGCCCCGCGCGGCACGCCAAGCTCCGTAATACTCCAGTCCGGGAGCAAACGGCAGCCGACGAGGGAAAAGACGCTGTTGAACTTGGCGCGCCACCTCCAATTCTGCCTCGAGCCTTTGACGTTCGGTCGACTCTTCGGCAAGGGCTGCCCGCAAACGGCGACTCTCCAGAGCGAATGCCGCCTCTGTAGCAATGCTCTGCAGCATGCGGAGGTCAAGTGGAGAAAGTGGTTCGCCTCCGGCCTTCCTTCCCAAGCTGAGAAATCCAACCAGGCGGTCGTTTGCCGACAGCCCCACGAGCAAGCGGGTGCCGAGCACAGCGAGAGCATCGGCCTCCACCGCGCTGAGAAGTTCGCCATCAAGGTAACACTTATCGTGCTCCCAGAGAACCGTGACAGGACTTCCGTGCCCCTTAAGATAATGGGCCACGCTGCCCTTTTCCGAGAACGCGCACACGCGGCTGCGATCGACGGCTGTGGCGCGGGCGAGCTCATACTGATCTCCGGCGTATACCAGCAAAGATACCTGCTCAATGCGCAAGGAGCGGGCGATCCAGCGAATGGATCGGTCCAGCAGTCTCAGAGCAGCGGCGAATACCAAATCACAATGGGTCTCCGAAACCCCATATCCAAAACCATAATTAAAAATTCTCTGCGGTTCCGATTGCATAATCTCCCTAACCACAACGGTAAATGCTTTTCAGTTCCGAACCATGAATGCGAAATTAATGCGAGGCCTTCCTCCAGCTTGTCGGCAAGCTGTTGCGCACAAGACCTTGTAACAAGAGTCGATGACCCGTGGTCGAACTGAAAAAACGATCCAGGCCAACCACACCCTCGTAGCCGATGACTAATCGCGGTGAACCGAGCACGAAATCCGCTCGAAAGTTATCCAACCAATAGCTTCGGACCTATGCGATCGATGTGAGCAAGAATCTCCTTGTCACGGAAGATGAAGTGCATTGCCTGTTCAACCCAAGCTGCGAGCAATCGTCGAGTTAGATGCTGATGGCCAATTTGTTCGGATCGAGTGCCGGCCCCGGTCAAGGGATGGATCACACCCGAATCAGGGATCATGTCGTTAGGTATACGTGTCGTCAACGGAAAAAATCCTCAAAATCATTAATGACGACGCCATGGTGCAGATCGTTTGTGGTGCACGCGAAATCTCTTCAAAAAACATGTTACCGCCGCCTGAGTTTAAAAAGCCATTCAGTTCGGCGGACGTCCAAAACTCTCTATCGCCGTCGCTGAACGCTCTGGATCATGGCCGAACCAGACTAGGCCGAGTCAACAAACAAGAGCAATAGCGATACCAAGTGAGCGAAACTCACGGGTTCGCAAGTACTTCTTTTAATTGAACCGCTGTGGCGCTCGTTCCTGGCCACTAGGCAAGTCAGTGACTTCCGGCGAACACCTCTGCAGGTATTACATCGTTCGCGGCGAACTTTCTACACGGGTGCCGACCCGCGGAATTTATAAGATCCGTGAACGCCCAGCGCCAACTCTCTTCCAGACTGCCCTAGCACCTAGCAAACTCGCACTTGAGATTGGCTCCGATCCGAAATTAAGCCCTAGGTCGGGGTTCTCTGTCCATTTCGCAACCCGATTCCCACTGAAGCGATAGCTTAGGCTGCCCGGTACGGACATGAATTGGCTGCCGAACTCGGCCGTTGGAGGCTCTGGCCGGAAGCCGATGTGAAGTAAGTGTCGCATCGGCAAGCTCACGAAGGTCACCAGCTTAAAGAAGGCCGCACGGTTGTGTTGCAAAAACAATTCTGTCGACGAAACCGAACCAACAGCCAGTCTCGTCGGTCGGCTATTCAGCTTTCAATCCGAGGATTTCCCGGATAAACTGAATCTGCCCAAGGACATCCCCTTTCGGCAACCACCTCACTTGGCCTTTCCGGATCATGTGCAGAACCTCATAGCCTTAAATCGTCCGCCAGCCTCCATCGAAAGATCGAAAGCCTTGGCTGGCTGGTCTTCTGTTGTTTGCCGATCACTCCTGACACGGAAAGATTCACGGTCTGGAGCGGGCCTATCCTGAGGAGGTATGACTCCTAGTTGCCGCACAACAAAAGGCGCGCCAAGACCGATGCGCAGCGTCGCGATCGAGTGCGGATTATGGCGCTCGGGGCTTGCGCGGCGACCCGCGCGGGTGAAAGTCCAGTGCCGGCCTGGGGGGTGACGAATCCCAGATGACCGGCGCGGGCAGAGGGGGAAAAACCCTTCCGCTCGGCCACCAGGCACCCATAAGCTGCGATGCACAGACAGAAAAGAGCACTGCCGACAATACGACGTGTAGCGGTTGTTTAGGTCTAGCCTAGGCCGCTGGAGTCAACCGATTTGCTAATCCCCTTTTAATCTTGGACCGCAGCAACTCGGCGGCTTTTTCCCAGTAGCGGCAAGCGTTTTCCAGATCCAGAGCATCTTCGTACCAGCGCATGAGCCGTTGCTCGTCCGGTGGCCTTTTCGCTCCAACCTTCTTGTGTATCTTCGTCGAAAGATTACTCATTCTAGCGCCCCCAGTCTGTCGTAAACGGGTGTCCGCTACTTTCCTTCACCCGGAGCACTCATTCGCAGCGAGGAAAGTATACGGCAGAAATTACAGAAATACTACTAGGGAAATTACGAGGGCTTAGCAGTTTTAATCGTTCCCATCCTTGATCGTGTAGCGGGCCTTGACGTCGACATCAGCGCGGTCACTTTTCCAGGACCGTTAAGCCAAAGCAGCTGGAACCGGGGACCTACCAGCGCCGCTGGATCGCTCTCGATGCTAAGGAGAATTTGCAACCCGGCTATAAGGCAGATGATCCGAACGTCATTCCGTGAGATGCCTTGTGATCGTTGAAGCGTTCCTGAATCTGAGCCATGCGTTTGGCCGCTTTGGTAGGTTCATCTTCGGGGCCATGGGTTGAAGCCACTAGCAAGTATTCCACAGCCTCTTCCAGTTGCCTCCCCAACTCCCGGCATTCAGTACAGTTCTTCATCTTCGCTGCTTTCCTCCGCTTGGATGTCGCTAAACCTCGGTCGATACCGCTGATGGGCAAGCGGAGTATACGCCAGAAAGTGCAGAATTACTACTAGGGAAATTACGAGGCATTACGATACGAGGGCCTCCCCAGTCTTTAATTAATCGCTCTCATCCTGGATCGTGCAAGCGTGCAGCGCGTGCAGTAGGCACAGCAGGCACTCTGGGATGATCCGTCTCATTATGATTATGATATGATGGAGACTAGGTGTTGCTGCACACATCATTACTCGGCAAGAACTTTCACGGCGATTGCGAGATGCCGCTCCAACGCTACCCTAATTGCACCGCGCCCTTCTGCTCGGCCACTTCGTCACATCCTCAGCAACTCCCTCAGCCTTCCCCAGACCGGTGGCAGCTCCTCCGGGAGCATTGCTGGTGAATCCGCAGCGCCTGAATTCCGCCATTGCCAGCACTGCGCCCTCGTAGAAGTGCTCGCGGGTGACTTCCACACTACGCCCGATGTTCTCGCTATCCATGAAGGAGACTTGGCAGGTGCGGGCCGTGGGCACGAGGATATTGTAGCGCCATGGCGAAGAAAAGGCGAAAAGTATTTCGGACTGTGGTCACATCGGGAGTCAAGAAGAAAACTTAGTTCTTTTAGTTTTCGAAGATCTCCAGTTCTACTATTGTATTTTCTGATACAAAAAACTCATGCGGAGACGCGGACGGCTCACCATAATCGACGTGCTGCGTAACGGGCGCGAGCGGGTGTTCCGCTTCAATGAGGAAGCTCTGGGTTTGCTGCGCCAGTTTGGCGTATCGCAGCGGGTGATAGAGCCAGTGGGGCAGTTGCCGTTCCATCAGGACTGGAGCCAGGAGGAGTTGCAGCGCAGGCTGGCGGAACAGATTCCGGATCTGCGGCGTATCACGCCGAGAGGGGGCATGTGCGCCTGTTAGTGTGTGACGATGCCAGGCAGTTCAAGCTGGTGGCCGACGAACTGGCGTTATGCTGGGTTCACGACGGGCGGCATTATCAGAGCCTGACGCCGTGCGTGCCGCAGCATCGGGAATGGCTGGAAGCGTTTCGCCAGCGCTACTGGGAATTCTACAAACAACTGCGCGCTTACCAGGGAGCTCCCACGCCGGAGCGGCCGGCGCAGTTGCGCGAGCAATTCGACGAATTATTTTCTACCGTGACGGGTTACGATGCATTGGATCAGCGTATCGCCAAAACCAAGGCCGATAAGACGTACTTGCTGATGGTTCTGGAACATCCCGAGATTCCACTGCACAACAACCCGGCGGAGTTGGACGCGCGGTTACGAGTCAGGAAGCGGGTGGTGAGCTACGGCCCGCGCTCGACAGCGGGCGCTCAGGTTTGGGACGCTATGGAAACGCTGCTTAGTACAGCCAGGAAACTGGGAGTGGAACTTCTTTCAATACATCCGGGACCGAGTCAGCGGCGCGAGGCAGATGCCCTCATTGGCGGAACTGATCAAAGAACGGGCGGAAACGATGGATCTCTGTTCTTCGTGGGCACCTAACCCAACCACCGGGGTTTATTGAGCAGATGCCGAGCGCAGAATTCAGGAATCGACGGTTCCACTGAGCGAGGCTAATCCTGAACTGTGGGCCCGGCTCCAGCGGGCACGCGAGGGATTGAGCAAGCCGCGCCAGTGAGCGTCCGATTTCTCGCCGATGCGGACTTGAACTACGCGATAGTCCAAGGCGTGCGCCTCCGTGAACCGGCCATAGATTTCAAGTCCGCAAACGACACCGACGTCGAGGGACGCTCGGATCGCGAGGTGCTGCGCTTCTGTCGGCGAGATCCCGCGTCCTGCGTATCGGTCACATCTTTGGCCCAGGTGTAACCCGTGCTGAACGTCAGGTTTCGCGAGAATTTCTTCTCTGCAGCAACTCCAGTTTCCACAACCTCACACGCAATTTGTGTGAACCAAGCGGCGCTGGAAGAGGCCGCTCGGCTGGACGGCTGTTATGTTATCCAGACAGACCTTCCCGAGAGCGCCGCTTCCAAGCAGGCAGTGCATGACCGCTATCAGGATCTGGCTCAGGTGGAGCAAGCGTTCCGCAACTGCAAAACCATGCACCTGGAAACCCGGCCCATTCACGTGCGAACGGAGGAACACACCCGCGGTCACGTCTTGGTGGTGATGCTGGCCTACCTGATTCGGGAACTGGGCCGCGCCTGGACTTCGCTGGACGTTACCGTCGAAGAGGGACTGCGCCAATTGCAGACTCTGTGCTCGACGGAAGTGCAGGTGGACGGAGGGGGGAGTTGCCTCAGAATTCCCACGCCGCACGCCGATACGGGGGCTCTGCTCCAAGCCCTGGATCTCCGCCTACCGGAAGCGCTGCCTCACACCGAGACGAATGTAGTCACGCGCAAGAAGCTGCCCACGCGACGAAAACCCCGTTAGAATACTATGCCTTAGCGGGAAAACCTCGCTCCGCCCCAAGGGTGAACATCCGCTACATTATCGGATTCGGGATGAGGCGGTGACGTTGCGCGCGTGCAAACTTGAGTGCGCTCTTTCGTCTCTGTAATCCGCCTGTTAGCACGCCGGGCCGGGCATCGAATTGCTGGTCAGGATCATAGCTATCTCCAATGCTTTCAAGTAGCGACCCATTGGCCGTTGCAATCGGACGGCACGCCAGCGATGAATTAAAGCTCTTTAAGCCAGCTTGCGCCCAGGGACTTGGAGTCGCGGATTTAGTCAGGGGTGCGAATGGTTTTGGCGGGGTGGTGAGGTGATTCCCGCCTTGGAATCTTCCAAGTGCGGTGTGCGGGGTTTAGGCGGGATTGAGTTTGGGTTCGGCCGGGCGTATGCTCTTTCGCACCGAAGAAGGCAGGGGGTAGGCCGAGAAGAAAATTGAAAAGTGTGCGCATCCGGTGTGCAACTGTCCGGCGGCGCCGGGCAGCAAGTTTTGCGGAAGCGTATTGCGAGGGGTCCGCGAATCGTCTGTCTATTGCGTGCAACTTAAACAGATGCGGCTTGCTATCGGGCGAGCTTCGCCATCCCACAAGTAGCGGCGCACGTCTGAATCGGTCCAAAGACTACACCGAAGCAACTGCCGCCCCCGTTGCGTATTACGGCCTTCTGGACGCGTCGGGAGGTCAAGTGGGGGCCAGAAGATTGCCGAGGCACCAAGTTTGCTCAGCCGTCCTGGTTGCAGCAGGTGATTCGGGGAAATTGGCCTTGTCGCATTTGCGCGTGGGCAACGACACATTATCTCCGTCACGCTCATCATTGGCCATCGTCAGTCATATGTGTGGATCAGCAGGCTCTTCTCAGCATCGGGCCCGTGCAGCCGAACGCGCAATGCCGGGGGGTCGCGGGCCGTTCTTACAAGTAGCGTTTTTCTTGATCACGGCGTTTGGCCAGGCTACTCTGAACCAAGTACGGCTTGGACAAGCGAGTTGCGTTGATCCGAGGCCAAAATAGATGGAGACCGGGACGAGCCAAATGCGGCGGATGAGTCTTGCAATAGCGGTGGTTGAGGGCAACCCGAGTGATTATAGTTATCGATGACGAACCCTCAGATTTGAACATGATGGGGGATACGCTTGTGCAAGCAGGTTATACGGGGGTTTCTGCGCCCGATCCCAACGCAGCACTTGCCTTCTACCAACGCCATCAAGGAAAGCTTCACCTGATAACTGACGTTGCGATGTCCCCGATCAACGGCTGCAAGCTCGCCGAAAAGCTAACCGAGTTGAGCCAAACGCTTTCCGTTATTTTCGTATCCTGTTACGCCGGTGCGCACGCCTTGCGATACAACCGCAGGTCCCTAACTCACACTGCATTCTTAACGAAACCATTCGGCGTTAAACATCACGGAAATCAGCGGGAGGCTCCAAGTGCTAGATCGAGTTTCGAAATGCTTTTTGATAATGGCCATTGCGGGCGGAATGACTGTAACTTCCTTGCCCGCCCAGAGCCAGGATCAAAGCCAGCGTCAGGCGGGCCAGACCGCCCAAGGTCAGCCAGCGCAAGGCCAGCCGGCAAGGAATTGGAAAGATCGCGCAGAATACGACCTCTATAACGCGAGTGTCAAAGAACAGGACCCCAACAAGCGCCTGGCGCTGCTTAACAGTTGGAAGGAAAAATACACGAAAAGCGACTATGCCCCAGAGCGTCTGCAGATCTACCTGACGACTTGTAGCGCTCTCAATCAGCCGGACAAAGTCATTGCTACCGGCATTGAGGTATTGCAAACCGATGCCAAGAACCTGACGGCCCTGTATCTGATTACCTTGAACGTGCAGCGTCTGCCGAAGCCGAGTCCCGACGACCTCGCCTCCG